>NZ_JBIVOO010000006.1:0-104151 GCF_044754165.1 Arthrobacter sp. NPDC093139 | reverse complement strand
TGTTCGCCCTCCCGGTGGACGGCAGCACCATCAGCGACGGGACCCCCGCCGCCGGTGCCGGGAACCTCGAAACCAAGGGCTCCAAAGACACTTACAGCTTCACCGTCCCCGAGGGCGGAAAGACGTTTAGTATCAATTGGGTGTCGTGTGTAAACCACAACGGCAACCAGTATCTCAACGGCCTCGTGTGGCAGGTCACCTCCGTCGCCAGCGGAGCCAAGATCGCCGGAGACTACTGTGCCTCCGGGAACAAAAGCGTTGCCCTGACCGCCGGGGAATACCGGCTGGAAATGACGACTGACATCACCCGCAAATCATGGGGGACCTACAGCCTCAAGGGGGCACTAAATGGATGAACGCTCTGGCATCACCATTGACTCGGTCAAGATCCGACGTGTCAACACCGACGCGACGTTCACTCAGGGGTTCCTGTGTGCGCCCTCACCCGCCAATCACCAACCGTCGACTCCTGACATCGACGCCGCGATCTCTGAGATCAGGATGCCGGATTACCCCGACCAGCGGTTTCACGCAGTTGAAGTGAGCCATGGAACGGCCATTTACATCTTTCCCGTGAGCTCCCCCAACCATGCTGTCGAGGTGGCGGGAATGATTGCCGAAGCGGTTGCTGCGGTGGGCTTCACGGGAACCATCACGGCCTGCTCGGACACACTCGGGCCCAGGCCGCGGACAGGGCGCTACGCCTACAGTGCGGCCATCTGTGCCGTGGACGCCGCCATAGACAACGACAGGACACCGCTTCACTTTCGATCAGTCAAGAACAATTGGGACAGCTGGGCGGTCGAAAGCTCCACGTTCAAGGACATCGTTGATCTGCTCGCCGGCTGGGCCAAGACCCACACCACTGGAGTCATCCTCGCAGGGCTCCACTTCACGATGTCCCGATGCGAACCGCACCACGTAGCGGAGGTCATCTCGCGCTGCTGCGAAGACATCGGGTGGGCAGAACTTCTCTTCCCCACAGCCAACGGTGACTGGTACGTCCTGTTCTCGGGTGAGGGGTGGATCCTGCCCGGCACCGAAATAAAGGACGGGAAGGCCGACGCCCTAGAGCCGCTGGCGCGGCTGCTCAAAGAGATGGCACCGCTTTACGACTACGCGGCCGTCACCCGGGTTCATTTCGGGCTCATCTCCCCAGGGAGCGTGATGAGCCAGTGGGGGGTCCCATTGCCCGACGATCCCGAGCTGTCCGCGGACCACGCGGTGATGAAGAGTTCAGTTCCAGGCATTTTCGCCGTCCAGGTTCTCGGCCCGGGACATGCCGACCTGCGGCCTGAGGGCTTCTGGCAGGTCACACCGTTCCCCTCAGGACGACGAATGTTCACCGCGCCGAGCCCCGATGACTGGTGGACAGCGACGAAGCATTTTCCCGCAGCGGATTTTGACTCCCTACGGGAAGCAAACAAGGCGCTCCTCGGAAAATGGGCTGACCGAGAGCAGCTGAGCTGAGGCGGCTACGCCCATCTAACTTGAGGCAACACGGTGCACCAGCTCGCGGCTGATTTCCTGATACTCGTCGCGTTGATCACCACGGCTTCAATCCGGTCGGTCATGCCGACCGCTGAGGACGACCACGGAGAAGAACCAAGAGAATTGCTGTGACGACAGCTGCAGCGATTCCGCCCAGAAGATCTGACCAAAAGATGACAGGCAGCTTGGTAATAACGAATAGCAGTTGTATCAGCGCGCTCAAGCCGGCAAGCCCGACGCCAGCGATCAATAGTCTCGTTCTATGGTCCATGCCATCCCCCAATGCGGTGGGCTGTGCCGTGGCCCGTTCGCAGCCAGCCGATCTGAAGGCCTATTCTCGCTCCGGGCTGAGAATTCGCACAGGTAGGCTTCTGCAATGATGCGACACAGAAATGACGATAAAGGCTGGAGATTCAACTCCCAGACCCATGTTGGATGAGCAGCCGTCCCCTGCCTGGACCACACCTGTTGTTGCCTTCATCCTGCGGCTGATTTGCCTCCTTCCGTTCGGGATACTTGCCGCAGTTGTCACGATCACTTCGGTAAACAAGGAGAGTTGGGAACGCCTTTGGACCGTCGTGATGCTGGTAGGCATCATGGTGGTTTACGCGGTACGTTTGCGGCCTTGATCCTGGCGCTCCGCCGAGGGGCGCTAGAGGCTGCTAATGGACTGACCCGGTTTTTGGCATGATTCCTCTGGCAATGAGTAACACGCAAATATCGCTGCAACTAGGCCGGCACCGCGAGCGGTGTGTACGGAAACGGTGGTGTCCGTGGGCGACGGCCGGAGGGAGATCCGCCGTCGGTGTGCCCGCGGAAATCCCGGTGCCTCCTCCTCCTCCGACTAGGTGGCCGAACCCGGTACGAAACCAAAACTGAACGATACGCCTTTTTGTGTCGAGTTTCGTGTACTCCTGTTGGTCTGAGCCCAAGAGCCGGGCACCAAGGGAATTCCTTTGTGGCCACTGCCGAGAACCAGTCGCAGCCGCCGGAGCGTCTGTCTTGTCGGGACCAGGGGGAGGGCCATGTGTGCGGCAAAAGCCTCCCGGCGCCGTTTCCCCGCCGGAAGTGGGCGCTGCGCCGCGGTTGGCGGAGCGGTTCCGGCGTGCGTGGCAATTCCTGAACCCCGGGAAGGTGTCAGTGCCCCGAGTACGAGATCCCCGGTTCGCTGCCGTCATCCTTCTGAATCCAGGTCATGAAATCGGCGAGGGTCATGAAACTGTAGTAGTCGAAATACCGTGGCGGCGTCGCTTCGGCGCCAAAATCTCCGGACAGAACCCGCCTTTCATATGGGCCGGTAGCTGTGTCCCGAGCAGCCGGATCCCGTTTGCCGACGCGTTTGGGAGTTGCCCGGGGCCCTGGGGCCCGGGAACCCAGCCGGGTCTGATTTTCGGTCATTGGACCCCTCCTGACGCTCGCAGTTCTTCCATGTCGCGTGATGGTTTCCAGAACATGACCTACTCGGACAGCCGGGATGGAGCACGTTCTGATGCGCAGCATAGTCAGGGCCCTTCCAGTCCCTGAGGCCGGTAGGCGGTGTTCTTGTCCGTGTTCCAGCCGGCGATCATTCCGCAGCCGATCATTTGGTCACTGAGTTTGGCGAGCCGGTATTCGGGGTCGGCCTCGAGGGCGAGCTGGAGGAATTGGTGGGCTTTACTTCCTCGGCCTTCCCACCAGTGGATGTATCCGAGGGCGGTAAGTAGTGGGGCTGCGTGTTGGTTATTGGTTCTGGTGTAGGTGTGGAGCAATAGTTGCTGGGCCCATTCGATGCGGGACCATTGCGGCTTGCCTTGTGTTTGGGCAAAGAGGACTTGGTGAGCGGGTTCCTTGATGCCCGGGATGTCTGCGATGAGCTGGTCGCGGATGCCTGGGAACTGGAAGTTGGCGATGAGAGTGATGATTTGGTCCTCGGTCGGGTAGGTTTTGGCGTCCAGCATGTCCGCCCAGAGCCTTCGTGCCCGGCCGATCGCGTCATTGGCGGGGAGGGCTCGGATGGTCTTCATGTGGTTCTCGACGGCGGCATCTTTGGCTGCGTCTTTTGTCGGAGTGGGCAGTGTGATCCGGTCGGTTTCTTCGACGCTGCTGCCGCGGTAGATGAATTCGGCGTTGATCGTGCTGGTCTGGGTCGCGGTCAGGGGGATTGCGGCGCTGGTCTGGGGGTCGCCGTCGTATTGGGTGAAGGTCTTCTCCCCAACGAGGAGCCCGTCGCTGATGGTGATGCCGCGTTCGGCCAGCACGCCGGTGAGTGCGGCGATGATCCCTGCGCGTGGCTTGGGATGGCTGGGGTCCCAGGGTGTTGCGGTGTAGACGGCGAAGAGGACGCTGGTGGCGTTTGGATCGTGGGTGAGGTAGCCGGCGACGGTTCGGGCGTAGCCGAGCTCGCCGCCGTCGTGCTGGGGGAGGTCTACGCGCAGGGTGGCGCCGAGGTGGTCGGTGTCCACGGTGATGCAGACCAGGCTTTCCTGCGGCCAGAAGCCGAGGGTGTGTCCGATGAAGCTGAGCAGGTCTGCGGGGGATTTGATGGTGAGCGTTTCCATGGTCCTGCTCCTTTGACCTTCTTGGCTTGACTGTGGTTGTTGGGATGTGGGTGCCGTTCTGATAGAGGATTCACCGCTGGGTAGGAGGGTCCGGAGTGCAACTTGGGGGACCGGCCACAATCAAAAAGTTTGGTGAGGAGATAAGCGACGGAGGAGCGCCGAACGAAACTTTTTGATTGCGGTCGGCGCATGGCGCCCTGGTTGCGCGGAGGGCCCGCCCAGCGATGATGGGGCTATCAGAATGACAAACAGCGATGATGCTTCTGGTCATTCATGGGCCCGCCGGGGCGGGGCAGCATGACGCAGGTGGAGTTGCCCGGAGCCGCAGCGGAAGCGACCAGTGTCAGGGCTGAACGAGGTTGCGATGTTTCCCGAATGTTCCGTCTCGGATTCGACATATGCACGCCTTGGCTGCCGGAAAATTGGCCAAAAGTGGCGGAACGAACGGACGTTGGACACTCTGCACTAAGGCTTCGTGCGACGGAGGCTTCAATGACTGATTCCGCACTGTCTTCGCAGCTGGCCTGGGCGCACGCGCAGGAACGTCTGCTACCGCACGCCGAAAAACGCGTACCGTCCCTCAAAATGAGGAAGCCTGTCAGCAAGGGCTGACAGGCTTCCTAGGAGTTGGAAACATCCCAGATCAAGCTTACGTGCGGCGGGCCAACTGCCGATATCTGGCCTTTCGTCAGATGCTCGCCCGACGCATTCGCGGGCCCCAAGCAACCAGCTCTACAAACCTGACCGGTAATGGGAGGGAGAATTGCATCTAGAAGTCCCACATCATCAGACTCAGGTTATGAACTTGCTGGACAAGAGACAAAAAGTCAGCAGTTCGCTTGATATTCTTGGCGGACTATCCGAGCAAATGGGGGGAGCTTGAAAGTCTTTATTAGTTGGTCTAAGAACACATGTGACTTTGCCGGCGTTCTCAATGAGGTCGTAGGCAGGCTATTCGATACAGTCACTACGTTCTACAGCCCCGAGATACCCGCAGGCGAGCAGTGGCTGGCTCAAATCGAAGACGAACTTACGGACACCGACTTTGGGATCATTTGCGTGTCCAAAGAGAACCAGATGGAGCAGTGGCTAAACTATGAGGCTGGCGCACTCTCCCGTCAGGTTGGTGACCGGAGGAAGCGGATCGGGGTTCTCCTGCTCAACTTCGATGATACGAACCAAGTAGTTGGTCCTTTCAAGAATTTTCAGATGAAGATGGCAAATATTGACGGATTTAGATCCCTCATGAAATCTCTGAATGAATACGGGCCTAAGATTCGTCAAGATACATTGGACGGACGTATTGACAATGAATGGGATAACCTGACCGCTGCACTGGAAAGCCTCAAGGCGCGTGCGAAATCAAATGTGATGCCTCCCGAGCGAACTATCTCCGAGAAAATTGATGAGCTGCTGGCAGTGGTTCGAGACTTCGATAAAGCGCTTACTGTCCCGGTCATCAACCCACTGCCGACGACGGCCGACGATAGGTACAAGGGGCAGTCCTTCACGACCAAGGTGTACGGCGTGCTCCGTGGTCGACCTGCGAACTTTGGGTTCAGGGCGGTAAACGAACAGACTGATGTACTTGATTCGTCTACTGCCCTAAGTGAGCTGGAGAAGAAGGCCATTCAGCACTATTACAAGGAACAGTTTGGGGACAACGGCAAGACGCTCGTCATCATTGACCCGGCATGGAAAGATCAGTACATCGCGTCGCCCGGCGGACCGCTGGGCCAGAACTTACCGCTGTCAGAAGTAGGGTGCCAGGACTAGGCTGTGGTCGTTGTCCGAAGCGGCTTTCGATCATGTAGTTGGACGCAAGTGAAGGAAGCTTGGCATACACATAACCGGCTATCAGCCTTAGTGCCGCCAGCAGATGCGGAGATGTGAGAAACGCCCCGGCGTCAAGTTGGGGTGTGCCTTAATCTGACCTACTGTTGTAGTCATGACCGACCGTGGCTCAGGCACTTCGCGCTAGGCTGGACAGTCTCTACAGCACGATCTATGGGACCTCACCGATGAAGGGTTCTCGGCAGGGCGATTTCGCTGCAGACGTGCCGAACCGGTGGGCAGCTGGCGCTGCTCTGGAAGCGGAAGTCGAGCTCGGCGGATAGAAGTGCTGCAGTACAGCCCAATTTCGAGAAGGGCTTCCTGTGCCTGGTGCTGGAAACGACAAGCTAGCGACTTCACAGTTGCCCTGCATTCAATTTGGGCGACCTGCTGCGGCAGTCCAGCAGGTTCTTGGCCGAATGCGGGAGCTCGCCGGCGGGACCATCCTTTTATCAATGGTTCCAGCGCTGCTAGCCCCAATGAGCGGCCTGCAGGAACTTCAACTGCAATTACAGGCCATTCCCCAGCCGTTTCCCAGCACAACAGAAACTGGATGTCCTTCTTCCCGCGTGGCGTCGGAGCGGTACTTTTTACAATCTAAATCGCAAGGCTTTTTCTATTGGAATGTGCCCTTTCGTGCTGGCGTCGCCGACACTGGCTGCTGAGGTTGAGAGGATCGTTAGGGTGGCCGCACTCGCCGCTGCGCACGAGGAATTGTGGAGGGCGTTAGTGACCCGGACGTCGGGCCCGGGTGGACCTCCAGGCGGACCAGGTTTCGACTTAGCCCTGCCCGCATTCAGGTGCGGAGCCACTCTGAGTAACCGCCAAGCGTTCAGATACAGTTCTTGCCGTCTGCTTAATGGCAAGGACGGTGCTCTGAACGTCGACGTCGCGGCGGGCTTCCTCATCCCAGGCGACCCCGATGCTGCCCACGGCTCCTCTTTCATGAGTGAGTATAGGAGCAGCTATGCCCGCGACACCTGGGTTGTTTTCGCCTCTGGTCAGGTGATAGCCGTTCCTTTTGATTCCGGCCAGGGTTCTGCGCAAATCTCGCCACGTGCTGCCGAGTCCGGCGTTCCCGATCGCTTCCGCCCGATGGGCATAAATGGCTTTCAGCCGGTGGTGGGGGAAGAAACAATGGACGCCGCTGTCCGCGGTGCAGACGATTCGGAGGGCTTTGGGGCAGGCGGTACTCCCGGATGCACAGGACGGTGACGTCGTCGAACGCGGTGAGCAGGAGGGCGGAGTGCCCGATCTTGTCGCCCAATTCCTCAAGGATCCCCTGGCGGGCCAGCAGCAGTGGGTCTGCCAAGCGGATCTGCAGGTCCATCTCGATGATCTGCGGGCCAAGGGCGTAATGGCCGTTGCTGAGTGTGGTGAGTAACCCCGCATGGTGCAGCGTCTCGATGTAGCGATATCCTGTGGCTCGTCAGGTCCCTAGAGCCGCGATGAGAGACGCTGCTGACCAAACCGGTTCCGCTTGGTTATAGAGGGCCAGAATGCCGAGCATCCTGGCCAGACTGCCGGCGCTTGCCGGAGCCGCCGGCTCCGGTCCGGGGTGGGGCAACAGGGACCGTGCTCCCATGGTGTAAGTCCAACCTCTCCCTTCGTGTTTTCCCTCATCCGGAACTGCCCAGCACATACTGGGTTCGCCGGGGGCGAGATCTAACTTCGATGTCGGAGGGCTTAGAGCTGAAGTTAGGGGCGCCGTTTTCGTGGCGCCCCCAACTCCCTCATGATGAGTTAGCGTGTGGGCAGCGGACGGTTGTTCGTCTCCTTGATGAAGAAGGCTCCGATCAGGGCCGGGATGGCACACGCTACGATGAGCCACGCCGGTGCAAAGGAACTCCCCGTGGCCCCGATCAACCACGTCGCCACATACGGTGTTGGTCCGGACAGCAACGCGGTGGAGAGCCCGAGCGCCAAGGCGTATCCGGTGAAACGGATTGGCGTCGGAAAGGACTCCAGGACTGGCGCTGATTGACACCCTGTTGCGATACCGTGAATGAAACCAAGCAACATCAGTCCGGCCAGCGCGGGAACGAAGCCTCCAGTGTTTAGGAGTATGAACGCCGGGAATGCTGTGGCTAGCTGTGTGACGCACAATATGCCCAACAGGGGACGCCGGCCAAAGCGGTCCGATAACAAACCACCGATTGGCTGCACGACCATGGCAAGGACGATCGCAATTGTGACGGCCAGCAGCGCTTCTGCGCTGCTGAGATGGACCGTCGACACCAGGAACGCGGGCATGAAGGTCAGCAAAAGATAGGCAGGAACGCCCACCGGGAGATTAAAGAGTGTGGCACGTCCCAGCATTTTCCAACCACGCGAACTACCCAAAAGCGCTTTCACCGGGTGTTCAGTCTTCGCGCCGAGCCGCTCGACCTTCTCAAAGTCCGGGCTTTCTGCGATCCGTGACCGAATGTAGAGACCAATTGCACCCAAAGGAAGGGCAATCAGGAAGGGAATCCGCCAGCCCCAGCTTTGCATGTCCTCCGCCGGGATGACGGCCGCGAGAGCAAAACAGAACAGCAGGGCGGCAATTTGCCCAGTGGTGACACCCCACTGAAGAAAGCTGGTTTGCAAACCGCGCTTGCGGTCAGAGGAATACTCGCCCACCAGGGTTGCAGCCCCCGGCATCTCGCCGCCGGCCGAGATGCCCTGACCAAATCGGCACAGGATAAGCAATATGGGTGCCAGCACGCCAATCTCCGCATAGCCGGGAAGTAACCCGATAGCGGCACTTGATAAGGCCATAACAATGATGATGGCGGCCAACGTGCGCTTACGCCCGATCCTGTCACCCAAGGGGCCCCAAAAGAGACCGCCCAGCGGCCGCGCTACGAAAGCCAGGGCAAAGACAGCAAAAGTGGAAAGTAGGCCTACGGCCGGATCCGAACTGGGAAAAAACACACTCGCCAGAATCGGGGCCATGGCTCCGTACACGACCAAGTCGAAATACTCGATACCCGATCCGACCGAAGCTGCCAGTGTGACCTTTCGGAGTGTAGTTCGGTCTACATGCACTTCGCCCGATTTTACCGTGCTTCCGGTCGAAGGCGTCTTGAGTTCAATTGCTTGGTCTGCCCTTTTGGCTGACATGGGAACCTCCTCATTGAGATAACGAGATACTGGTAAATGTGGTGGATTAGGTGTGGCGTTCCAGCAGCGTCCTGGCAGCTAGGCCGATGCAAATGCGGGCCGGGATTGCGCTGGTCATTGGTTGTCGATTCGGTAGTGACAAAGTTTGTCCTCATCAATATCCACTCCGATCCCGGGGAGTTCTGATGGGACGAGAACGCCGTTCTGGACCACGAGTTCGTTGGTGACAAGATGATCGGTAAACACATTGAAATAGTCGAGTTCCCCGGGCTCGGAGGCCACTCGGGGGAACGCTGATCCAAAGGCCAGCAAGGCTGCCGTGCCGACCATACTGTCTGCCTGGCTGCCCAGCAGCGTCCGCGCACCGAGCGCGCCAGCCAGAGACACCAGCCGTGCGGACTCAGTGAATCCTGTCCGTGTCGTCTTGATGCTAAGAGCCCGCGATGAGCCGGAAATAAGTTCTCGTGCGGCATCCGCTAGGGTGGGCGCGCTCTCATCGGCCATAACGCTGATGGGGACGTGTTGGGCTAGACGTTGCCGTCCGATAGTGTCCGAAGCCGGGCAGGGTTCCTCTACAAGGTCCAAACCGTATTCAGCCATGGCAGTCAAGGCCAGGATAGCCTCTTCAGCACGCCACCCATGGTTGGCGTCGACGTAGATTGTTGCCTCTTCACCAACAGCTTCCCTGACCGCGGCGATGCGTGCCACGTCACTGCGCAGCCCGGTGCCGACCTTGACCTTGAATGCAGAAATTCCGCTCTTGGCTACGGCTTGTCGGGCTTCATCCGCAGCCTCTTCAGCCTCGCCCATCGTCAGGATGCGTGTGACTCGGAGAGGCCTCTTCACCCCGCCAAGGAGAAGCCACGAGGGCATCCCTGTCACCTTGCCGCGCAGGTCGTGAAGCGCGACGTCAAGGGCGCCGCGGGCGGTATTATTCGCGACAAGCCATGACGTTCTTTCATACAGGTCCTCGACGGCCATCGGATCGGCGCCGAGAAGTGCGGGCTCCAACCACTGTCGGATGGCAGCCACGATCGAAGCCTGGGATTCGCCGTAAACGAACGAGCGGGAAGCGGCTTCACCGATGCCCACCAGTCCCTCGTCAGTGTGTACGCGCACCAGGACGTGTTCTGCGCTATCAAGAATGCCGGACGCAGCGACGATCGGATGTCGGTAGGGGATGATGAAAGGTATTGCCTCAATAGATGTGATCTTCAAGAAGTATCTCCTGTGGGGATGAAGTCGAGCAGGCGAGAGGCTTGGCGTCGTGAGCTCGCGCCCAGCTTTTGATCCCCGTGCAGGGAAAAAACGGCGCGTGCCAGTGGCACTCTTCCGGGTCCTGTTTCTTCTACGCTGGGCCGGACAAGCGGCTATTGGTAGTTTGCCGAATCTGCTCGACGCGGTGGCGTCAAGCCTCGAATCAGCACATATGGCGGTGGCCACTTTTGGAAGTCATTTCCAGAAACAATATCCGGAACTGTGGGACTTCGTCAATGGTTGTCTGGGCTCGGCCCGCGCTGAAGAACAGAGGCAGTTTTCCGCATCTCTGTGCGACCGGAGACCACGGTGTCCTAGTGAGCAGGCTGGACCTTCCGTTCAAGAGTCGAACCTAGGGACCTGTCACAAGCAATACGAGGATTGGCCCAAGGCGCTCCTCCTGATTACGCTGGCTGTGCCGGGACGGCTACGGCGAGATCCTCCAGTTGAGCCTAATTCGAGGTTCGTCGAAGGCGCGGCTCTTCGTTTCTTAGGATGAGCCGCAGGCAGTCGTCCGTCAGTCAGATCACTTGGACCCGTGGTCCTGTCCTCCAGACGCGGCTTGTGTTCAGGCGTAAGAAGTAGGTGGATGTAGATATGGAGACGGAATGAGCCGCGAACTAGAGCGTGGGCTTCAGGCAATCGAGTTGATGAGCAGTGCCCCACGTGGACTAACGTTCACCGATATCGCCGCGGCATTGAAGGCCCCTACTGGTCCCACACACCGTTTGATGGGTGAGCTGACGCGTTTAGGATATGCACGCATTGATGAGTTCGGGCGGTACCATCTGACGCTGAAGCTCGCGTCCCACTCCCTGCAATATCTCGAGCTTATTCCTCTGGTTGACCTTGCCCGGCCCTTGCTGGAAGAACTTGCTGCAGTCAGTGGCGAGCTCGCCCGTCTAAACCTTGTCGACGGAGACCACCTGGTGCGCATCAGCAAGGCCCAGGGCAGCAAGTCCGGCTTGAAGTATGATCCCCTGCATGGTGGCAACGTGCCTCCTATTTATGCGGCTAGCGGCTTGCTCCTGCTGAGCAGTCTCTCCGACGAGGAGGCAACGGCTCGTCTTCGGGCGGAAGTTTTCGCACCCCCAGGCGAGTACGGGTCTGCCGCGCCCCGCAGTGTTGAGGAGGCCCTGAACATAGTGCGCACAGCACGCGCACACGGCCATCTGTACCTCGCCGACATCTACGAGGACGGCATCGCCACCCTTGCCTTTCCGATCCGGGCTGCCGGTGGTGACGAACTTGTCGGCGTGCTCACCGTCTCCGGCCCGAGCTTCCGCTTCACTAAACAGGCAGCCGATAATGTGCTGCCAGCCATGCAGAAGATTGCTGACGAACTCGGTCGCATACCGGTCGCTGACATGCTCGGATCCCAACAGGTCCCCACGCAGGTTGTCTAGGAGCAACAGAGGCTTGGCGAGAAGGAACAACACACTCCTATAGCCCGACTTTCTGGCCCGGGATAACAGGGTACCTATGTCCTCGGTTGCCCCCGCACAGTTCGACCAACAGTGAGACAGGTTGAGATGTGATCAGTCATTTAGCCTGCCGCGGCTCGTAACTCTGCCAAACCGCTCTGCCCGACCGGCCACAAAATCACCCTCCATGGCGTGTGCTCGGCGTGCAGCTACTGTCACCCCTGGCAGCGCGGCCGGCGGTTTGGCGATGATCCGAAAGGGCTCACCTGCTGTGTGGTAATGCGGCGGGGGGGAGCAGGATGTTCAGGTCGGTAGTCTGCTCTGCGCTGGGCTGCCGGATGGAACGAACCTTCAGATGTAGGCCAGGAATCGTCCTGCGAAGATCACGCCCGTCCACGTCGTCATCGACACGACCGCCGAGACGCGGGCCGCGACCGGCGTCGCGTCGGCGTCCGCCCACTCGTCGACTCGACGGTGGACGCCGCGGTGGAACACGATGACGTTCAGCCCGGCCAGGAGCAGGAGTCCGAGCTTCCACGGAGCAGCATTTGAGCCGGCGACGCCGATGGCCTGCGCGCTGAAAAGCAGTATCCCCGTGAAGACGGCGATGGCCAGTCCGAGGTGGGACACTGGCAGGAGATAGCGTGCGGACCTTGTGACGGATACCAGAGAACGCCCAGCGCCCAGCAGCCGGAGGTCGAACGCGAAGGCCGGGCCGACGAGCACGGCAATCCCGAGGATGTGGAGGCTCTCGAGCGTCGCATACATGAAGGGAGTGGAGCGCACGGCATCACCGAGCGCGGAATCCTGCAGCCAGCGCAGGATTGGTACGAGCCATTCAGGCATCCGGGCTCCGTTCATCCTGGCGGGTGCAGCGGCGCACGTAGAAGACTCCGCCCACGACCGCCACGACGACGACGGCAGCGAACACCGCCCAGACGACCCACGTCTGCGAGCCGCTGTCATCGGCGATGTCGGCATCCTCTGCCGGACGGTCCGTCTGCGCGGGGTCCTCCGCCGCGGACGGCGCGTCGGCAGGCCCATCGCCTGCCTGCGCATCGCCTGGCAGCGGTGCCCTGACCGGGAGCGTGCTGCCTATCACCTGGTTGACGGGCGCATTGTCGTCTCCGTACCAGAAGGCGACCGGACGGAAGAGGCCGTTATCGGTGCTGTTAATGTACCCGACGCCCTGGAAGCGCTCTCCGGCCTCCAGAGAGCGGTCCAATCCGTTGCTGCTCGACCACCACGGCGGAGCGATGATGACCTCGAGCTCGTCGTGGGGGCCGTCATACGGGAGAGCCGCCTTGACCCGGATGCTGTCCTCCGGTCCCGACAGCTCCCGGGGGATCGGCAGATCGGGCGTGCTGGCTGGGAGCTGGGCATCCAGTGCCACATCGAAATGCGAATGCGGATCGCCCCAGCTTCCCTCGGACGAGATGGTGCCGGCGATGTAGACGAGGCCGTTGGTCTCGAAGCCGTCCCAGCCGTGGTGCGCGGCGGCCGGTGACGCTGGGACCAGCGCGATCGCTGCCGCGGCGAGGAGAGCCGCGGTGGCCATAAGGCCGCGGAGGAGTGGTCGGTTGGTGTGTGTGGAGACGCTCAAAATCGTCGATCCTCTCTGTGGGCGGTGCGGGTCTCGTATGGCGAGCCTGGGGTCGGGGTTCAGCTTTCTGCGGGGAAAGCGACGCCGGTCTGCTCGGCGTAGACGGCCAGTAGCCGGTCCTGCGCCTGGGTGTCGTGCACGAGATCGTTCACGCGCGTCTCGACCTGCTGGTGGAAGAGGAACTCGCCGGTGACGTCGCTGCCGGGCTCGACGCCCTCGGCCAGCCAGACCTGAGTCAGGTAGCCGTCGCGAAGGCTGTCGGGCGTGCTGGTGTTCCCGTTGTGGAAGCCCATCAGCGTTGGGATCCAGCCGGGTGCGACGGCGTTCACCTGCCGGTCCGGCCAGAGGCGGGCCGCTGCCGTGGCGATCATCGCCATGTGCAGCTTGCTGTCGCCGTAGCCGATGCCGCCGCCCGAGCGCACCTCGTCGAGCCTCAGGTCTCCGCCGAGGTGCAGGTCCGAGGTGAGGTAGCTCAGCTGCCGCGGCGGGGTCACCAGCGCGGTGAGGAGGTACGGTGAGAGGGAGTTTGAGTTGAGCAGGTCGCCGTCGGGGAGCCCGTACTCGCCGGCGTTGTGGACGATGACGTCGAACTCGCCGAGGGCGTTGATCTGCTCGGCCAGCGCTCTCGTCTGGTCGAGGTCGAGCAGATCGCCGGCCACCACGTCCTCGAGGCCCGGCAGATCGCGCCTGACGTCTGCGGCGCGCTGCTCGTTCCGGGCGTGCGCGACGACCCTGTGCCCGCGCTTGAGGAGATGGGCAGCGGCGAGCTGCCCGGCACCGGCGGTTGAGCCGGTGATGAGGATGCGCTTCGTGTCGCCGTTGAGCGGTTGGACGTTCTCGTCGATCCACACCAGCTCGTCGGCGACCTGCCGGGTGTTGTACAGGCGGACGCCGTACAGGCCGCCCTGGGCCCGGACGGCGTTTCCGGAACTCTCGGTGCGATCGGGCGCGGGCCCCGCCGGCGCAGGCGTCGCGGCCTCCCGCGGGGGAGCGCTGTTGCAGGCCGCCAGGGCCACTGCGCCAAGCGCCGCTCCGGTCAGCAGGAGGCCGCGCCTGGTCAGAGGAGTCGTATTGGGCTTCATTCTCGTCGTTCCCTTTGTTCAGCCGGCGACGGCTATGGTGACCTGCTGCCCGTCCAGCAGCTCGATCTGGTCTATGTCCTCGGTCTCGAAGATCCTGGTCAGGTCGTTCGAGAAGGAGTTGCCGTCGGCTCGGCGCTCCGGCTCGCGACGCGTCCGTGGTCTGCGTGGGAGTCGGGCTCTCGGCGGATGGCGCAGCGCTGCATCCGGCGAGGAGCAGCGCCAGCGCGATGGCAGCGCCGGCGGCTGTTCTGGGCAGTCCGCATCGTGGAGGCCTTCCGGGTCGGTCCGAGGAGTACTCCATCAATGCAACACGGAGAATCGACGGTGCGGGAGTCCCTGTCGTGAGGGGTACCAAGAGGGACTCCCGCTGCGGCGATCGGCGGGGTTCCATGGATGTGTCAGAAAGACAGAGCCGGGAAGGACCCATTCCTGCCGGACAGGACGGAGGGCAACATCGCCTCCCTCGAGGCCTTCGTCGAAGACTTCAGCGCCGCGGTGGCTTACCTCGGCACCCGCCGGGACATCGACCGCTAACGGATCGGCGTGATCGACGTCTGCGCCAGCGGCGGGTTCTCCCTGGCCGCCGCGCAGGTCGAGCCGCGGCTGAAGGCCGTGGCCACGGTGAGCTTGTACGACATGAGCCGCGCCTACCGCGACGGCCTGGGCTACGCTCCGGTCTCCAGCGAGGTGAACACCGTCGCCGAGCGCCACAAGGCCTTGGCCGAGGCCGCCGAGCAGCGCTGGACGGAGTTTGCGGGCGGCGAGGTACGCTACGGCGGCGGCGACGCGGTGCTGCTGAAGCCGTCGCAGCAGCCCGCGCCCGATGAGTTCGCCGAATACTACGCCACCCCGCGCGGCCAGCACGCGGTCGCACGCGCTGACCCTGACCGGGCTCGGCGCGATCACCGCCTTCATGCCGCTGGCACAGATCGAAATGACCGCCCCGCGGCCGCTGCTGCTCGTCGCCGGGGAGAAGGCTCACTCCCGCTACTACACGGAGGACGCCTACCGGCAGGCCCCGGAGCCGAAGGAGCTGCACATCGTCCCCGGTGGAGCTGCACATCGTCCCCGGTGCCGAGCACGTGGACCTCTACGACAAGGTCGACCTGATCCCCTGGAACAGGCTGACGGGATTCTTCGACCATAACCTCTGACCTGTCCCGCCCGCCGACAGCCTGCTGGAGACCGCGGCCGTCGTGCCGCACGTCAACCAGCTGCGCGTGCACGCGGGAAATACGCCTCCGATCTCTTGTCCTACTGCGAGGGCAAGGGCATCCTCGCCGAGGCGTCCTCGCCGATCGGACACGACGCGATCCTGGAGAACGCCGACGTGAAGGCCTGGCCGAGAAGTACAGGGTGACCGTGCCGCAGCTGTGCATCCGCTACACCCTGCAGCTCGGCGCCGTTTCGCTGCCGAAGACCGCGAACCCGGAGCATATGCGCTCCAACGCCGAGGGCAACTTCGAGATCTCTGAGGCGGACATGGATGCGCTGCGCGGCCTTCGTGACGTGGACTACGGCGAGCACAGCGCCTTCCCCGTCTACAGCGGCAAATAGGCAGCACCCATGGATGACGCGGCGATGGCCCCGAGGGATCCCTCGGGGCCATCGCCGCGTTTCAGCCCATCCCGGCTCAGCACACGCGGGTGCAGGTGCGCCGTGCAGCTTGACGAACTCGCCTCCGATGACCGAGCTGGCCATGCAGGTCCCTTCGGTGTAGTCCTCGATGAGATGCGCTTCGGCGGTGGGTCAATTGAGCATCCCGCCTCAGGGCCGATTGTATTCAGTTAGACCTCCCCGGCAGAACGTCCACGTGGACGTGGTCGAGGTGACGCAGGATCTCGTTCTCGGGCTCGGGTGCGTCGTAGTGCTGCCACTGCCCTTGGGAGCTGTGCGCGCTCCAAAACCGGTCATCGAAGATCACATACTGAATCTCGAGCTCCGTGGCATGAGCAACGAGCCAGTTGGCCAGCATCCATCCTTCACGCCGGTTTTCCTCACTTACTGGACGAAAGAAGACGTCGATGGCCCGGCCATAGTAGTGCGTCGACTCCGCTCCGTGTCCATGGCTGACGCCACCAGGGGCGAAGCCACCCAGGCTCTGCTCACCGAACACTTCGGACATCTCCTCACGCAACCGCTCAGCGCGCGGTGTGAGGCCAGTGGCAGTCACCTGCTCTTCCGGCAAGCCGCTGGCGGCCGAGCCTTGACAGGTCAAACCCGGACCCGCGTCCTCGTCTGGCCCATCGGCCAGCCGCTGCAAAACCGCCTCATTGATGCCGGAACTGCCCGGCGCTTCCGCCCCACGAGCCAAGAGCGCGGCCGCCGTAGCGGCCAGCTGCGCCTCGTCACGGTTGAGCTCAACCTCTCCCTGCGAGGTCTCGACCACGCACTCTGGCCTCCCTCCCAAGGAGTCGACGTTGCTGCCCAGGCCTTCGGGCCAGGCCGGCCAGAGGAGCACCAGCGCAGACGCGAGCATCCCGAGCAGGAACACGCTCAAGAGCAGCCGCAGAGGGCGGCGGCTTCCCTCACCAGTGTCGTCTTCAGTCATCACCAATGCAGGCCTTCCTGTAACGCTGAGTCCTCATGAAATGCCAGCGAACCAACGCAATGGGGCCAGGGATCCCAGCACTCCAGCCCCAATGACGGGAGTTTTCACCACGATGGCGTGCCGCTTTCCTTCAATGGCAGCACGCCGGCTACAGCTGGAGGGGGACTGCTCGGCTCCAGCTGACTCGCCAGGGTTGCGCTCATCGTTCAAGGGTTTGCCTGGGAGTGATCTCGACGGTGGCTGCGCGGCTGCCGGCGCCGACCATGTGCCCCAGGTAGTAGTCACCGGCGTGCTTCTGGCGGTAAGCAGCGTCGATGTCATCCTGCAGTTCCGGGTCCGCGGGCGCAAAGGACACCTCGATGGTCGGACCGGCTGCGGTGATTTGCCCGGCGTGCTGGGTCATCGCGGACCGGTACCACCGCGACCTGCGTCCGTTGTATGCGCGGACGAACAGGCGCCCGTCAACGACCACGGACCAGATCCATGTGGGTGTGCCTGTTGTGGCCCCGTCCTCGCGGAACGGGGCAATGTGCAAATCGTCGCTTTCCCAGATTTCTTTGAGTACCACCGGATCCCAGAGCGTCATCGCGTTCCCCCGGCGGTAGCCCGTTCGTAGGTGACACGCCAGCCTTCGGCAGGGTCAACGGGGGTGAGGACGAGGGTGTCGTCTCTCACTTCGAAGTTGCGGCGTAGGGTCTGGCCGATGAGGGCGCGCGCTGCGGCGGACTCGACGACGACAGAGAATGTGCCTGCACCGGCGTCGATGGTGGCGTCTCCGTAGAACGCTTCGTATCCGCGAACGGTGTAGGGCGTGTCTGCTGCGGTTGTGTCGGGGTTCATGGCCTGCACGGACACGGTTCCGGCTTCGGTGAAAATGATTTGCCCGGAGAAAGGCACTTTTTTCATATCATCACCGGCTCGGAGCTGGAGGCTTGTCATCGTCCATTCTCCGATGATCGGGTTGGATCGGGCCGCGGTTCCGGCAACTGCGGGAGTGTTCTGCGGAGTCGGGGCAGTGCAGGCCGTTGTGGTGAGTAGCAGGGCCAGAGCCAGCGCGGGGGCATTGATCAGCAGCCTGTTTTTGTGCATGTTGTGTCCTACCAGGGTCTGTGGGCGGAGTCGTTCTTGCGTTCCTCGTGAATCGCCCCAGCTTGATGGGCGTTGGGTTCCTCGCCCAGGCCATGCTGCTTGGTGGGGGATGGGTTACCGCGGGACGTCTCACTGAAGAGCTTCTCGAGCATGTCGAAGGGGCTAGGCCGGTGCGGTCGAATGTGCAAGCCGCGTTGCTTCATTGTCGAGCACTTACCTCCTCCCGGGGTTGTCTTTGTTTCCTTCAAGTAGACATGGACGGCGCAGAACAAGGGAGTCTCTATCTAGGGGTGGTATCAGCAGGGCCTCCCAGCCGGCCTCATTGGCGAGCATGACGAGATGCAGAAGGTGCCCGGTGCCTGACGCGCTTTGTGCTTCGGGTAGCGTCCGCCGGGCAATCCCGGACATTCGAGCTCGGCCAAGAACGCCTGGCCCTGAATAGGGGCCGGGACTCCGGGTTTCTAGTTGCTGACCTTTCCGGGCTGGTGGCTGTATTCGGTAGCGGCCCAGGAAGCGAGCAGGCGCATGGCTTCTTCGGAGGGGGAGCCCGGCTCGGCGGTGTAGATGGTGAGGGTGAGTCCTGGCTCGGCGGCCATCTCGAGGCCTTCGTAGGCGATGGTCATCTCGCCCACGACCGGATGGCGGAAGACTTTGGCGCCGGCGCCGTGATGGCGGACGTTGTGCGAGCTCCACAGACGCCGGAACTCCTGGCTCCGTGTGCTCAGTTCACCGACAAGGTCATGGACCTCCTTGTTGTGTGGATCCCGTCCGGCTTCGGTGCGCAGGATGGAAACGACCACCTCGGCCGCGGCGTCCCAGTCACGGTAGAATTCGCGGGCGCGCTCGTCGAGGAACGTGAAACGTGACAGGTTAGGCGGCTGGCCGGGCATGTCGTACACATCCTTGTAGAAGGCGCGCGCCAGTGCGTTGACGGCCAGGAGGTCCATGCGTCCGTTACGGACAAAAGCCGGTCCGGCTGTGACGGCGTCCAGCGCCCACTGGAGGCTGGTGTGCGGATTCCAGCTCTTGGAGTTCCGGCGCTTCGGCGGCCTGGCTACGGGGCTCGCCGCATGGGCGAGGTCGAACAGGTGGGCGCGCTCGGCGTCGTCGAGGTTCAACGCACGCGAAATCGCGTCAAGGATCTCCGGGGAGGCGCCGCTGATGGCACCGCGCTCCAGCCGGGTGTAGTACTCAACGCTCACCCCGGCGAGGGTTGCCACTTCGCTGCGGCGCAGTCCAGCAACGCGGCGGTTGCCTCCGGCCGGCAGCCCGGCTGCTTCGGGCGAAATCTTGGCGCGTCGCGAGGTGAGGAATTCACGAACGTCTGCACGGTTGTCCATGAATCCACCATAGGGGCGCATCCCGGAATGAAGGAGACCCTCCTGATACCCCCTTCGAACGGGCCTCCCTCCGTGCACGTGAAAAATGCTTTGCTTAGGAGGAGCCATGGACGAAGCCAAAGAAGGAGTATTCCATGAAGACCGCCCTCGCGATCATCGGTGCAGGTCCAGGCTGGGCCTTGCAGCTGCACGTCGTTTCGGGGCCGAAGGCTTCAACTCGCGCTGATCTCCCGTGCCCAGGAGCATGTGGACGCGCTCGTCACTGAGCTGTCCGACGCCGGAATCACCGCCCGCGGGTATGCCGCGGACGTCCGCGATGCTGGGTCGCTCAACGCCGCACTGGCGCGAGCTTCCGCGGAACTGGGCGACGTCGAAATCCTCCAGTACAGCCCCGTTCCGTCTAGGGAGTATCTGCGTCCCGTTCTTGAGATGACGCTCGAAGAACTCCGCTCCGTACTCGAATTCTCTGCCCTTGGAGCGGCCGCGGCCGTGACCGCGGTACTTCCGGGATGCGCGCCCTTGGCCGCGGAACTGCCTTGTTCGTCAACGGCTCCAGCGCCGTCCGCCCCAACCACAACTACGCCGGAACCTCCGCCGCTTTCGCAGCAGAATCGGCCTACGCCCAGATGCTCCACCACGCCTTGGAGCCCGAGGGAATCCCCGTTGCGCGGCTCATCATCCCGTTGGGAATCGGCGGCGACGACCCCGCGCACGAACCTGCCGCCTTGGCTGAAACCCTCTGGCGCATCCACAGCGAAGGGAAGAAATTCCGCACCTTCGTGACGCCCCTCGCCTGAGTCTCGACACAACAAGGAAGGAAAACCGGTGTCCCACCTACCTCGGGAGGCCGCTGTGGAGGTCGCCCAAGGGAGGAAGGATGAACATGGTCCGTTTGGACTTCAGAGGCAAGGTCGCCTTTGTCACCGGCGTGAGTGCGGGGATGGGCGCGGCAACGGCGCGGGGGTTCGCCGTGGCGGGCGCCGCCGTCGCTGGTGTCGACACGGCGAAGCGGCAGAGCGCTTTGCAGCTGAGCTCAGCGCGAGGGGCACCGGGCCCTGTCCGTGTGTGATGTGTCTGACGAGGCGCAGGTGGAGAAGGTGGTAGCGCGTTTGTGGAGGCCGACAGACTCGACTTGGCGTCAATAATGTGGGAATCGTGCTTCCGCCCGTGGATTCGGCGGACGAGACGGCGGAGGCCTTTGACAAGATCGTGGCGGTCAACTTCCGCGGTGTCTGGGCTTCCGTGAAGCACGAGCTGGTGCAGATGCGGAAGCAGGGGGCCGGCTCGATTGTCAATTGCTCCTCGTTGGGAGCTCGGGTTGGCGGCAGCGGACGCGCCACCTATCACGCGACCAAGCACGGCGTGATCGGGCAGTCCAAAAGCGTCGCGTTGCCGTACGCGCCGCTGGGTGTACGGGTCAACGCCGTCTGCCCGGCACCATCGAGACCCCGATGGGTAGGCGGATGACCGCCGGCGGTGAGCTGGATCCGGAAGCTTCGCCCGCGTCGATCCCCTTGGGCCGGCTCGGTCGGCCCAAGGAGATCGCCGCGGCCGTGCTGTGGCTTGTAGCGACGCTGCCAGTTACGTCACCGGCGTCGCGCTTCCGGTCGACGGTGGCTTCACCGCCTAGGTAACGACTTTCCGCGCAGCGGAACGGCGGCACGGTCTTGGCGGGGTCATCGGGGCTTGCGGCGGGGGGGTCAGGCGGCAACAATATACGGAAATTAGGGTTTGCGGTGCTTACGGCAGCGCAGAACACGTGGGGTTGGACGCGAATGGCGGGACCAGTGGGGCGCTCAGTCAGACGCGCCCGTCCCCTCCTGCGGGTTCTGGCGTGTGGCATCTGCTTCGGCCTCGCCGGTCTGGTCTGGTCCGCGCCCCGTTTCCGGCCCCGCCGCTTGAGACGGGCAGTGACGTGCCGAACCTGCGCCTCACACATGAGGATGCGCAGCACGGCCGTGTTCCTGGTCGCAGCGCTGCTCCTAGCCGGAGCCGCTGCACGCACACTCGAGGCGACCTTCCCCCAGATTATCTGCCACAGTCACATCACACCCGACGGGCAAATCCAACCAGAGCCGTACCTGCAGATCTCACCCCCACCCGCTTGGAGTATCACCCGCAACTTCTTGGTCGCGCCCATCAGCGGAGTAGGGGTCCTGGCTGGCCGGGGGATGGGCATGGAGTCTTGCTCCGGGCCGCCGCTGCTGGTCATGTTCTGGCCGCCTCCCCGTACCAGCGGCGGCGGAAGCACCCTGGGTGACGTGTTCGTCGCGTGGATGCCACCCGATGGTGTGAGCGCCGGCCCCTTGAGCATCAACGGGTACGGAACCGAGGGCGAGCGGCTGTACATCCGGTATGGCCCCAACATTTCACAGGCCCGGGCTGAAGAGGAAGAACTCGGCTACCACGAGTCACGCCACGTGGATCAGTGGGCTGTGGCGAACCTTTTGGCCGGCCCATTCGCGTTCCCGGTCGCCTACTTCGTTGATGATGCACTGTTTCCCGGATCACGCAACCACTTTGAGCGGGACGCCGGCCTGTCCAGGGGCGGGTATGCGCCTGTGCCCGACAACTGGCCGGCGCCCCGATGGCCGGAGACCGCAGCGATCGCCGCACTCGCTCTGCTGATCTTCCGGCGTCGACTGCGGTGGTTGACGCGGGTGCTCCTGGCCGGGCGAACAGAGCGAACAGCACATGCGCCCTACCGGTGCCCGATCCACACGCGCAGCTGGACTCCTGTCATCCACTCAAAGGGTCCCTCCCGGTACCTGTAACAACAGAGGCTCCCGCCCGCCGTCGGCGGCTGCTTTGCTGGAATGGACCGAACTTTTCCCTTGAAACCGAACTTTGCTTGGAAAAGGACAATCTGCGATGCGAATGAAGAAGCAGACCCTGGTTGTGATCCCCGCGCTGGTGCTCTCCCTTACCGGGTGCAGTACCGCGTCGGACAGTCCGGTCTTAACGAACACGGCCGGCGGGAACACCGTCCCCGCGACCGCTGCGACAACCTCGCAGGAAACTGCCTTCCCGGAGGGAACAGAAACGATGACAGCCAGCGAGACCCGGGAAGAGACTCCGATCACCATCCGGTTTGACGGCCGGACCGTGAACGGAACCCTGTCGGGGAACGCGACCGCCCGCTCGCTCATTCATCAGCTTCCCCTGACGCTGTCCTTCAGCGATTTTGGCGGACAGGAGAAGCACGCAGAACTACCGGAGCCGCTGTCACTCGACGGCGTTCCAGCCGGCGATGACGCTGATCCGCTGACGATCGGGTACTACGCGCCCGGCCAGACTCTTGTCCTTTACTACAAACCTGTGGGGCATTTCACCGGGATTGTACGGATCGGAACGCTCGATGACCTCGCGGCAATCCGCGACCGAAGCGGCCGTTTCGAAGCCACCCTGAGCCTCAGGGACTGAGCAGCCACCCGCCAGTCCCATCCACATAGAAGAACGGGACCATTTTTGACTCGCGCAATCCTTCAGGATGACGCCGGCGGAACGCCTGCGGACAGCCTGCCCCACGAAAACCAGCCCCACGAAAACCTCGGTACCTTCCAAGACACATCATCTGATTCTTCCGCCCTGGTACACCGTTTTCCGTGGGCGGCCCTGCTGATCATGGCACTGATGGGGTTCCTGCTGATCGCAACGGAAACCATGCCGGCGGGACTGTTGCCGCAGATCTCTGCCGGGTTGGACATTACCGAGGGCACCGCCGGGCAGTTCGTCAGCGCCTACGCTTTGGGAACCGTTGTGGCCGCGATGCCCGCGGTCGCCATCACTCGGAGCATGCGCCGGAAGCCTGTTTTCGTGGTCGGGATCCTTGGCTTCCTGGCAGCCAACCTTGTCACGGCCTTCTCCGCGGACATCGTGCTCTCCCTGGCAGCACGGCTCCTGGCCGGTGCATTCTCCGGCCTGCTGTGGGGCATCATCGCCGGTTACGCCCGCCGCATCACCGCTCCCGAACATGCCGGCCGCGCACTGGCAGTTGCGTCCCTTGGCACCCCGGTGGGACTCGCAGTGGGGACGCCGTTCGGTTCCTGGCTTGGCACCACGTGGGACTGGCGTTGGTCCTTCGGCGTCCTCGCTATCCTTACGCTCCTGACCGTCCTGCTCGCTGTTTTTCTGGTGCCGGATGCGCCTGGCCAGCATGCCGGGACGCGTGTGCCCTTGGTGCGGGTCCTCGGGTTTCCCGGCGTCGCGGTGGTCCTCGCCGTCGTTGTCACGTGGATGCTTGGACACAACATTCTCTACACATACATCGGCTCCTACCTCCGCTCGACGGGTCTTCCGCTCCCGGTAGAGATCGCCCTGATGGTGTTCGGAGCGGCGGCCATTGCCGGAATCGCCATCACCGGTGGAGTAATCGACAGTGGCCTTCGGCGCCTGTCCCTGTTGAGTCTCGCGGCCTTCATCGCGGCCGGCGTGATCATCATCGTCGGCCACGCCTCGGCGGCAGCGGTTGTTACCGCGATTGTGCTGTGGGGCATCGCTTTCGGTGGGGCGGCAGCCCAGCTCCAAACGGCCATCAGCGCTGCCAGCGGGCACAATGCCGACGTCGCCAACGCGATGCTCGGCGTGGCCTTCAACCTGGCGATCTTCGCCGCCGGCGTCGCCGGCGCGGTGATGATCAGCAACTTCGACGGGCTGGTCCTGCCGGCGGTGATGGCCGGGCTTGCCGCCGTCGCGCTGCTATTCGCAATAGCGGGACGCCGCACCGCATTCCCCACCTAACCAAAAGTCAGGAGGACTAAATGAACCCCACGCACAGGCCGATCCTGTTATCCGCTTTCATCGGGGCCAGCCTCCTGCTGGCATCCTGCAGCCCCACACCGGCAGCAACGCCAGCGTCGCCGCCGTCGGCTGCACCAAACGCTTCTGCTGCCGTGGGTACCCCTGCGCCCGGCCCGCACAGCCACCTTGACGGGCACCCCGCAAACTGTGGCGACCGGCTTGGAGGCGCCGTGGTCGGTGGTGTTCCGCGGCGGTATCTCCTTGATTAGCGAGCGGGACAATGGACGCATCCTTGAACTCGGCGTCGACGGTACCGCGCGTGCCGTGGGAACCGTTCCGGGTGTCGCCGGTATCGGGGAAGGCGGTCTTCTCGGCCTGGCGGTGGACGGCGGGGGCCGCCTGTACGTCTACTCGACCGGGACCGGGGGTAACCGCGTCCAGCGTTTTGATGTCACGGGCAGCAGGGGTTCCCTGACGCTTGGCCAGCCGGAAACGCTGCTCGACGGTATCGCCGCTGCCAGCTATCACGACGGCGGCCGCCTGGCTTTCGGCCCGGATGGCATGCTTTACATTTCCACCGGTGATGCCGGCCAGCGCGATACCGCCCAGGACCTCGACTCGCTCAACGGAAAGATCCTGAGAATGACACCGGACGGCAATGTCCCCGAGGACAACCCCTTCCCGGGATCGTTCTCCACGGAGTTCGGCCAGAACGCGTGGGACGAACTGAACATCATCACCGCGGGCCCTAACTATGGCTGGCCAGCCGCGGAAGGAATCGCCAATACCGAGGGCTTCACGGATCCTGTACAGCAGTGGGAGCCCGCCGGGGCTAGCCCCAGCGGCGTGGTGCGCACCCTGTTCATCGCCAACCTCCGCGGAGAGGTCCTGCGTGCCGTCCCGGTGGCCGATCCCTCGACGTCGAGCACCTACTACGACGGCGAGTTCGGCCGCATCCGGGATGTCACAGAAGCCCCGGACGGCACCCTCTGGTTCGTTACCAACAACACCGACGGCCGGGGAAGTCCCGGCCCGGACGACGACCGCATTCTTCGTGTCAGACCTGTGAGTAAGGACGCCTGAGCTGGGAGTTTTCTGATGGAGGCCCTGCCGGTACCACCCTTAGCAGAGTCTCCCTCGTCTCTTTCAACCGTGATTTGCTCGAAAGTGCAGAAGGAAACTTCGACGTTCGTTAGCGCACATTACGAGGATGACAACAACATGACTACGAATACTGACGGAATCAAGACGACCGCCATCCGTGCAGGTCTGGCAGAAGACGGCGTTTCCCGCCGCGGGCTGATGAAGCTGACGGGTGCCGGCGCCGCTGTACTTGGGCTTTCCGGTGTGGCCGGCATGGCAACTGCCGGAGCAGCCAACGCAGCACCTGGCGGATCCCGCACTGACTTGGAGCCCGGAGACACCTCGAACGGCGCAGACAACTTCTACACCAGCGATCAGGTCACCGTACGGAAGATCTCCTTCAAAAACCAGTACCAGATGAAGGTGGTGGGCAACTTGTTTGTCCCGAACAACCTGGATCGCAGGCTGAGCAACCCTGCACTGGTGGTCGGACACCCCATGGGCGCCGTGAAGGAACAGAGCGCCAACCTCTACGCCACCAAGATGGCAGAACAAGGCTTCGTCACACTGTCCTTCGACCTCTCCTTCTGGGGAGAGAGCGCCGGGAAGCCCGGCAACGCCGTCTCCCCGGACATCTACGCTGAGGACTTCAGTGCCGCGGTCGACTACCTCCGCTCGCAGTCCTTCGTGGACAGGGAGCGCGTCGGCGCCATCGGCATCTGCGGCAGCGGCAGTTTCGTTCTCAGCGCGGCAAAGATCGACCCGCGTATCAAAGCCATCGCCACCGTGAGCATGTATGACATGGGGGCAGCCAATCGCGACGGGCTCCGGAAGACCGTTTCTTTGGAGCAGCGGAAGGCATTTATCGCGCAGGCTGCGGCCCAGAGGGACGTGGAGTTCGACGGCGGCAAGATCGCTTACACAGGGGGCACGCCGGAGGAACTGACTCCGGAATCGACCGCCGTCGACCGTGAGTTCTACGACTTCTACCGCACCGCCCGCGGCTACTGCCCGAACACCACCACGCACCCCGTCCTGGCCACGAACACGAAGTTCATGACGTTCTACCCGTTCAACGACATGGACCTTCTCTCGCCGCGGCCGCTCCTGTTCATCACCGGCGACCAGGCACACTCCCGCGAGTTCAGCGAGGAAGCGCACCGCTTGGCCTCCGGACCGAAGGAACTGGTGCTGGTTCCCGGTGCCGGCCACGTGGACCTCTACGACCGCGTAAGCCTCATCCCCTTCGAGAAGCTCCGGAGTTTCTTCCGGAAAAACCTCTAAACGGCCCCCGCCATTCTGCAGCGGAGACGGGAGCCCGCGGCACTTCACGTGCCGCGGGCTCTTCTCGCTTCGACCACTCTTGTTGGGGGCGGAATTCAGCGGTCCGCTTTTGGAGCGCCGCTGCGGACCGCTTCTTATAGGGTGAGGAGGACCTTTGTTGCCCGACGTTCGTCCATCGCCTTGTATCCCTCGGCCGCTTCCTCCAGGGGAAGCGTGAGGTCGAAGACTTTGCCTGGATCGATCTTGCCTTCCCAGATCAGCTGGATCAGCTCCGGAAGGAACCGCCGGACGGGGGCGGGTCCGCCTAACGCGTGGATTCCGGCGAAGAACATCTGGATACCGGGAATGCTGACCTCGTAGTTCACTCCCACATAGCCTAGGTGGCCGCCACCACGGGTGGCACCCACTGCCTGCATGAAGGATTCCTGGGTGCCAACTGCCTCAACCACAGAGTGGGCGCCAAGGCCGCCGGTGAGTTCTTTGATCTTTTCGATTCCGGCTTCACCACGCTCTTCGACGATGTCGGTCGCGCCGTAGTAGCGGGCGAGTTTCTGCCGTTCCGGGTGCCGGGACATGGCGATAATCCGCTCGGCGCCAAGTTGCTTGGCTGCGAGGATGGCCATGAGTCCGACTGCCCCGTCGCCGACCACCGCTACTGTTTTGCCCGGGCCCGCTTTCGCCGCGACGGCAGCGAACCATCCCGTACCAAGGACGTCCGATGCCGCGAGCAGATGCGGAATCATGTCAGGGGTGGGCTGTCCGGGTGTGGGGACGAGAGTTCCGTCTGCTTGCGGAATCCTCGCTTTCTCAGCCTGGGTCCCGATCGTGGCTGCGACGAATTCGGCGTGCACGCACTTGGACTGGAAGCCGGACTGGCAGATTTCGCAGGTGTTGTCAGATATAACGAATGATCCCACGACGAAGTCGCCTACCTTGAGATTCTTGACCTCGGATCCGATCTCCTCGACAACACCGACGTATTCATGGCCCATGGGCGTGTGGTCGACCGGTTCGATCCCACGATAGGGCCACAGGTCCGACCCGCAAATGCAGGTTGCGGCCAGCCGGATTACTGCATCGGTCGGCTCGATGATCCTCGGGTCTTCACGTTCTTCCACCCGGACGTCGCCGGGTGCGTACATAACTACTCCACGCATGCGTGTTACTCCTGGTTCCTTGGTTCTGCATCGACAATCAGCGCCGGCGCCCTCCTGCGACTGCTCAAAGATCGCCGCGCATAATACATTCAATGACCGTCAGCACAGTTCTGGCAGGTTCCCTTAGAAACCCCCAGCTGGCATCGGTCCCTGATATTGGACCCGGTCGCTTTAAAGCGTCCGCATGGCTGGCTACGCGATGGGTCGTCGCATGGCCCCGTCTCGGGGTTATGGCACCTTGTGACCGGCGGCTTGGATGAGTCCGTACCACTCGCCGCGGGTCAGCGGGATGTCAGAGCCGGCGGCGGCGTCAGTGATGCGCTGGGGTGTGGTGGTCCCGAGCACGACCTGGATCCCGGCCGGGTGGCGGGTGATCCAGGCTGTGGCGATAGCAGTCGGCGTGACTCCGTACTTTATGCCGAGCCGGTCGAGTTCGGAGTTGAGCTTGGGGTGGTCTTTGGATCCGAAGAACACTCCATCCTGGAAACCCATTTGGAACGGCGACCACGCTTGCAGGGTGGTCTTGTTGATGCGTGCGTAGTCGACGATGCCGCCACCGTCACGGCTGATCGAGTCCGCCTCGCCGGTCATGTTCGACGACAGGCCCTGGGCGATGATCGTGGAGTGGGTGAGGGACAGCTGTACCTGGTTCGCAACGATCGGCTGAGTAACAGCTGTCTTGAGCAGGTCGATCTGGCGCGGTGTGTGATTCGAGACGCCGAAGGCGCGGACCTTCCCGCTGGACTCCAGGTGATCGAACGCGCGGGCGACTTCCTCGGGCTCGAGTAGCGCGTCTGGTCGGTGCAGCAGCAGCACATCGATGTAGTCGATCCCGAGGGCCTCCAGAGACTCCTCCGCTGACGTCACGATGTGCTCGTACGAGGAGTCGTAATGCCATTCCTTAGCGACGATGCCGGTCTTGGTTTGCAAGGTAATCTGTTCACGTTCAGACGGGCTCAGCCTAAGGGCCGAAGCGAACCGGCGCTCACACATGTGCCGCTGCCCGCCGTACAGGTCGGCGTGATCGAAGAAGTCGATGCCGGCTTCACGCGCCGTGGAGTACAACGCGCGGATTTCCTCGTCGGAACATTCTTTGATTCGCATCATGCCAGCCACGATGTTGGGCACCTGCTGGTCTGTCTGGCCAAAGGTAATGGTACGCATAAGTCCTCTGTGTTTTGAAAGCGGCCACGGATATGAGCATCGGCAGGCAGGCGAGGCAGTCAGCCCTCTTCAGGCTCCGTTGAGGTCACGGTTGGGTGGACTGGCCGGTTCCCTGGAGCCCAGGATCTGCAGCATCGTGGTGAGGTTCCCGCACTGCGCGGAGTCGATATGCATCCGACGCTATGCAACGGCACCTACCCCGCCCGCATTACTTTTTTTGAACTGGCTGCATAAGCAAGTCATCCATAGGGGAGTGACTCGAATCCCACAGTACAGGATCCAGCTATTGACGAAGTCTCATAATGCAGGATAAGTTCGTTGAAGAAATCTAGTCGCACGACCATCCATAGTCGTGACTACATGAACGGACTATGGAGGAAGTCACCGTCCCAAGAAGCCCTCTGGGCAAAGCTTTCCCCTGTCTTTCGGACACGTCACGTGTACGTGCTGTCGGCAGCGGGGTGGTAGCAATCTGTGTTCCGCGCTCAAGGAGGAGAAGGTTCATGCCGAGGAAAAACCTTATGGCCGATCGGCCTAGCCAAACAGCAACGGCTGCCGTTGCCCTGACGCCACCGGGGGTGGGCCAGCGCAAACCACGGCAAGCATCTGCCACGCGGCGAAGAATCGGTTCCATCGCCTGGTCCTCCTTGCCGCCCTTGGTGTTCGTGGCGATTCTTCTGGGCTGGGCCGGCGCGGTGGAGCTTTTCAAAATTCCCGCGTACCTGCTCCCCGGACCGCTTGCCGTCTTCGAACGGCTGTTCACCGATGCCAACAGCCTCTGGATCCACACACAGTCCACTCTCGTTGTCCTTGTCATCGGTCTACTGCTGAGCATCGTGATCGGCATCCCTCTCGGCTTGGTCATCGCTCTCTCAAGGACCGCCAAGCAGCTGGTCTACCCGCCGGTCATAGTGCTGCAGTTGGTGCCAAAGATCGCTGTTGCACCACTACTCCTGGTGTGGCTCGGATTCAGCCTTAACACCAAGGTTGCCTTGGTCGTTCTCATTACCTTCTTTCCCTTGCTGATGGCCAGCATCAGCGGTTTTCGGATTCTTGATGACCGGCTGCTCTACTTGACTCGCTCCATGGGTGCGAGCCGGTGGCAAACATTCTGGACACTACGGTTTCCTGCCGCTCTCCCCGTGATCTTCTCCGGCATCAAGACCTCTGCGACCATCGCGATCACCGGTGCACTTGTTGCAGAGTTCTTGGGATCAAACAGCGGGTTGGGCTACGCGCTACTCCGGGCAAGCGGTGCGATGGACACCGAATACATGTTCGCCATCCTGGTGATTCTTACCGTCATCGGAGTGATCCTCAACTACCTGGTGGAAGCAGTCGAATGGCTGCTGACCCCATGGCAACGCCGAGCCGCCTAACAAGCGGAACTAAGTGCATCTATCCAACCAGTTGGCAAACAAAGATTCGAAGGAAAGCATCATGCAAAGAGGCATCAAAAAGTGGATCGCAACTGCGATCGCCGCGGGAGCAATGTTGCTCTCCGGGTGCTCCGCGCCCACAGCAAGCGATGGTGGCGGCGGTGGAACCCCAGTCCGCTTTCAAATGCACTGGTCCTGGTCGGCCTCCACCGCCGGCTTCGCGGTTGCCCAAGCGGATGGCCTATACAAGGACGCCGGCATTGACGCACAAATTGAGCAGGGCACAGGGTCCGGGACTGCAGTCCAGCTCGTAGCCAACGGCCAGGCGGACATCGGGATCGCGGACGCCGTGCCGATCAGCCAGCAAATCGAAAAGGGCGCTCCCCTCGTCATTGTTGCAACCATGAATCAGGTGACCAACATTGCTATGCAGGTCCTGGAATCATCCGGGATCAACTCTGTCCAGGACCTCAAGGGAAAAACCATAGCGGTACCTCAGGGCAGTGCCCATGCTTTCCTCTTCCCGCTCTTCCTCGAAGCGAACGGTCTCACCGAAACGGACGTCACCATTTCGAACGTTCCCTTTGCGTCCATGCCAGCAGCGCTGCTCCAGGGAAACGTTGACGCGATCATCGGCGGCCAAGACACCGCTGTTTCGCTGGAACAGCAAAAAACCAAGTTCAAGAACTTCTTGTTCGCTGACTACGGCGTCTCTCCGGTGGCCCATTCAATATTCACTACGCAAAGCTACGCAGAAAAGAACCCAGACGCGGTCAAGAAGTTCGTTTCCGCAAGCCTCAAAGGAATCTCCTCTGCACGCGATAATCCCGAGCACGCCGTAGCCGCCGTCAAACAGCTTCTGCCGGACTCCGTCGACGACACAGTACGCGCCGAACTCAAATTCCTGCTCCCCTTGCTGTGTGCCGCAGACGCAAACGTCATAGGCCGAGCCGAAGCCGCACACTGGCAGCAAAGTAACGAAATCATGACTCGTGCCAAGCTCCTGCCTGCTCCCTTGGACACGGCCAAATCCGTCTCCTACGACTACCTCCCCCCGACGACTGAATTGAAGAGCTGCAAGTAGTGGCGTTGAGCAGGCCCGGGAGTAGCGGACGATTCCACCCGGGTCTCCTCGAGGCCGTAGGACCAGCGGCCAGCATACAGCGAACCTCCCGTCAAGGGTGAGGTTATCGATGAGGATTCAGATCCACACCTGCACGGATCAGAGAAAGGCACACGAGTGAACGACACAGCACTGCAGACAAGGGCGGCAGGTCTGCCCATTTCGATAGCGGACGTCGCAAAAACATTTACCAGCGCGGCGGGCAAATCATTTGAAGCGCTCAGGCCTGTTTCGATGGACATAAAGCCCGGAGAGTTTATTTCTATAGTCGGCCCGTCCGGCTGCGGAAAGAGCACGCTGATGCTCATGGTCGCCGGGCTTTTGGACAGGTCTGAAGGAGACATCCGCGTAGGCGGAACATCAGTGAACAGGCCCTTCACTGATATCGGAATCGCCTTCCAAGACCACCTCCTCCTGGATTTCCGGACTGCAATGGAAAACGTCCTGATTCATGCTGACATACGCGGGCTCGATAAAAAGACACTCCGGTCCCGGGCCACCGAGTTGTTCAAGCAACTCCACCTCGAGAAGGCAATAGACAAGTACCCGCGCCAGTTGTCCGGTGGGATGCGGCAAAGAGTTTCACTCATCCGTACCATCGTCCACGAGCCATCGGTACTCCTGCTCGATGAACCCTTCGGGGCGCTGGATGCACTTACCCGCCTCCAGGTCCGGGCAGACCTCGAGGCGCTCTGGCTGCGCAACAGGCCAACAGTTCTCTTTATCACCCACAGTGTTGAAGAAGCTGTCGGACTCTCAGACCGGATCTTCGTCATGAGCCCAAGCCCAGGTGAGGTAGTCGACGAAATAGTCGTCGATCTGCCTCGTCCACGCCCCCTCGCGCTCGTGGAGTCCCCCGATTTCGGGAAGTACGTCGACCGGATCTACACCCACTTCGAACGAATGGGAGTTCTTCACGGCATCGAGATTCCAAAGCGAGGAGACGAATAAGCCGGTGCCCACCGTTAGTGCACCCCCTAAATGGTGCTGGGTATTACGACTGTCGATCAATCAATGGGCTCATCGGGCCAAGCGAACTTAATCGGGGCCGCGAGGCCTTTCAAGGAGATCCTCAAATGAAGACAAAACTGTCCGAAGACTACGCTTTGCCGCTTGGCGGAGGGGACCAACGGATTGGGCTTATCTCGGCGGAGGGGGTGGTGGTCCCTTCCGGCGGTCATGAGATGGAGATCTTGAACCCTGCTACCGGCAGGGTGATTGGCGCGCTCCACGAGGCGGGCGCGGCCGACATTGACGCTGTGGTCGCAGGTGCGAAAGCGGCCTATGAGAAAGTGTGGCGCAGAACCGCACCTGAGGTCCGGGCAAGAATGCTGACAGCGTGGGCCGACGCGATTGCAGCGCACCGCGAGGAACTGGCCGATATAGAGGTCTCTGATGTTGGCCACCTGCGCCACGAGGCCCTGGCTGACATCGACAACAGCGCACGGGTCCTTCGCTACTACGCCGGCATCGCCGACAAAATCGAAGGCCGCACGTTTGCGCAGCTGCCTGACCGGCTGTCCTACGGGATGGACGAGCCATTCGGGGTCGTGGCAGGAGTCAGCCCCTACAACGGCAACGCGAATTTCGTGGCGTTGAAGGCAGGACCGGCGCTTGTCGCCGGGAACTGCATCGTGATCAAGGCTCCCGAGGTCGCCCCACTGCTGAATTACAGGATGGTCGAGCTCGCATTGGAGGCGGGCCTTCCTGCCGGTGTCGTCAGCGTTGTGACCGGCCGCGGAGAGAAGGTAGGCCCGCTGCTCACCGAGCACCCGGATATCGGGATGATCGCGTTCACCGGGGGACCTGGTTCAGGACGGGCCATCATCCACCAATCGGCAACCAACATCGTGCCGACATTCCTCGAACTGGGCGGCAAGAGCCCGGCCATCCTGCTGCCCGACGCCGACCTCGACATCGCCATCCCGTCGCTGCTGCATTCCAACTTCGCCAAGAGCGGCCAAAGCTGCGTAACAGGCTCCCGGATCTTCGTCCCGGACTCGATGTACGCCGAGGTCACCGACCGGCTCGGGCAAAAGGCAAGGACAGTGCGTGTCGGATTGCCCACAAAGGAATCCTCTCAGATGGGCACGCTCATCAACCGCCAGCACCGTACCCGCGTCGATGCCCTGGTAAAGAGTGCGATTAACGCCGGCGCGGTCGCTTTGGCCGGCGGCGGCCCGGCAGAAGACGGCGACCTCGCAAACGGCGCCTTCTACCAACCCACGGTCCTGGCGGAAGTCACAGACGATAACCCGGCAGCGCTCAATGAAGCCTTCGGCCCGATGGCAAGCGTCCTGTCCTACTCTGACACCGACGAAGTCATCGCCCGCGCCAACGCCTCAGAATTCGGGCTCAGCGCCCAAATCTGGGGCAACGACGCCCGGACCATCCAACATCTCGCCAAGGAGCTGATCGCAGGAACGGTATGGATCAACACCTACCGCTCCTTCCACCCGACAGTCCCGTTCGGAGGAATGAAACAAAGCGGCTTCGGCAAAGAAAACGGCTTTGACTCCATCGCCATGTACACCCGCCGAAAAGCAGTCGTCTGGGACCTCACCACCGAACGCGAACTACCCTACACCGACAACTAACTCCAGCCAGCCAAAGTGGACCAGTGACAACGGACCACGGGTAGACGGGAGCTCTCGTACGGCGGACCAGGACTTGGGGGCTTCCTCGACGAAGCCCGGTTCAAGTTCACGCGAACCCAACGACTCGACAACGTTCCCCTCGCTAAATTGTCGGTCCATAGTTTGCGCTCACTCAAAGGCTCGAAGAGGTGCGGAGCAGGGCTTGTGCCAATTTCGCGACGAGTGTATGAGAGCCGGCCTTGGGGTGCCCATGAAACTGAACAACTACTAACAAGGGAAGAGTGACATGAATGATTATGCAGAACCTCTAACTCAGCGGCTGAAGGGGCGCCGGATCATTATTACGGGCGCAGCTTCCGGGATCGGACGGAGCACCGCCCAGCTGTTCGCACGCGAAGGGGCAGCAGTTGGGCTTTTCGATCGTGATAAGGAGAAACTGCAGGCGGCTGCCGAACAAATCGGAGGCTTGGCCTTTCCCGTGGACCTAACCGACGATGAGGCAGTCGCCAGCACGGTCGGGGAGGCTGCGGCCGCTCTGAGCGGGATCGACGGTGTCGTTAATGCCGCAGGCATCATGTTCCGCGGGCACGCGGTCGACGTGTCGGCTCAGGACTGGCGCAAGGTGATCGACATCAATCTCACCGGCACGTACAACATAGTCCGCAGCTCCATACCCTGGCTCCTGCAGGAGACCTCCGCGACGGTTGTCACGATTGCCTCAGCGGCAGGGCTGTTGCCGAACTCGCCAGGGTACACAGCGTATGCCGCATCGAAAGGAGGGGTTATTGCTCTCACGAAAGCGTTGGCGGCCGAGCTAGCACCGACGGTCCGGGTGAACACGGTATGTCCCGGCATGGTCGATACAGCCATGGCTGACGGCCATAGGGGAAATGTCGGGAATTATGCGCTGAACCGACTCGCCGATCCGGTAGAGATCGCCCGCGCCATCCTCTTCCTCACTTCTTCGGAATCTTCCTACATTACGGGCTCAGCCCTGGCAACAGACGGAGGCCGGTCCTTTCACTAGTCATCATCGCCAAGGCGAATATTCACAGGAGCGCCTAGTCCTTGAGGCACTTAGGCACGACCCGCGTTTTGGTGCCTGGAACTCCGGGCCGGCGACCCATATGGGCATCCCGGACGGTGCACCTTAGAACAGAAACTGCACCGGCGCAGATCCACCCCGCCCGTTGCAGCAACCTGCAGCCACGAAGAGCAAATCGGGAGCCGTAAGGAGGGTCCTGCATAACCCGTTTCAGCAAAGCCCTCGCTACAGCAGCACGCCCGCGGTTTGATGAAAACAAACCTTTGTGATCAATAGGCACATCGAGGATCACTCATGCGCGCAACCATTCTGCACGGGCCGTGAGACGTCCGCGTAGAGGATCGTGACAAGCCCGCTATCCAGCAGCCCATCGAAGCGGTCATCAAACTGACCGGCGCTTGTGTTTGCGGCTCCGACCTTTTGGCCCTACCGCTGTGCCGACGACACGGCTGAACCTTCAGCAATGGGTCACGAGTATGTGGGCATCGTTGAAGAGATCGGCGCGGATGTGAAGAACGTCCAGGTGGGCCAGCTCGTGGTCGGGTCCTTCTTCGTCTCGGACAATACCTGCGAAATTTACCGTTCCCGTTACCAGAGCGGCTGCGTCCACCGCCAAGGTGTGGGCGGTGCGCGGGCCGAATACATGCGAGTGCCTCTCGCCGACGGCGCACTGGTGACGACACCTGGAATGCCCCCGCCGCCGAGACGGTTCCGTCGCTGCTTGCCGCTCCGATGTGCTCCGCAACGGATGGTTCGCCGCCAGGGCAGCCGAGGTCGACCCGGCAAGACCATTGCCCTAGTGGGCGACGGAGCGGTCGGACTCTCCTGGGCATCCTCGCGGCCAAACAAATGGGAGCCGAACGCATGATTGCCCTCTCCCGCCACACTGACCGGCAGGCGCCGGCCGGCGAGTTCGGTGCCACAGACATCGTGGAGGAACGCGGTGGCGAAGGCGTAAAAAGGATCAAGGAACTCACCGGCGGCCTCGGCGCTCCTCGAAGCAGTGGGGATCAAGGAAGCGGATGATGCATGCAATCCGCGCTACACGTCGCGGGGCGCACGCTTTTCCCATGTTCACCTGCATGATGGTCCGGCCCGGTCCGGGACTACCTGCCGGAGCTGATCGACCTCATGCTCAGCGGCAAGATGAACCCGGGAAAGGTCTTTAACCTTGAACTCCCACCGGAGGAGGCAGCCGAGGGCTACAAGGCCATGGACGAGCGCCGCGCCATCAAGGTACACTCCTGCGCCCGTGGGTACGGAGGCATCAGTTGCCGCACATGCGGTCCCGCTGGTGTCCTCAACATGGGCCTTGATTGCTCTTGGGCTAGTCAGTTTCGGGGCCTGTACAGAAGGGACAATCCGTTACGTTTCCGCCGCCGTCGCAAAACTGGCTCGCGTAATCGAACCGAGGTGGTTGATCCGAGGCTACCGGTATCAGCGTTTCCACGGGCTGTCTCCTTTCTATTGCTCCCACTGTTGGTTCTGAATCCGGTGCACGTTCTGCCTGGATTGCCGGGTCCGACCGGTTGCGAGCACGGTCGGACCCGGCAAGATTGCGTGCGTCATGCATTCTCCGGCGCAGTCGCGGGCCGAATGCTTTGTTCCTTGTCCTCCAGCGGAACAATAAACTCCTCAAGCGGAACAAAAACGCGGGGTTCCACGCCGTCGGCAGCCAACCAGAAGCCGGATTTGTCTTTCATGACTGCTTCGATGACGCCGCGCCGGGTGCCACCCCGTGACGTTTTCACCTCGACATATTCGCCCGGTGCCAGCTTCCTGCTGCTGCCGTTCCTGTCCTTCGGCGTATCTTCAGGAATCATCTGTTTTCCCTTGAAGTCGATAAGCGGATTTTTGTCACTGAATACCTCGCCCGACGTACGCCAGGAGGCTGGATACGGCTTCGGATTCCTGATGGTTCCCCGGGCCGGGTCATACGCACGGGGCTGGGGGCTGCGGTTGAATACCGTCGCTATTCTTGGCTTTGCAACCGGTTTTCTAGATGTTCAATATCAGGTGCTGGTGTGTTGGTACAGACCAGCGGCGCGTGCGCGCTGTGTCGCCAGTTCGATGACGAGGTCCAGGTTGGGGGTTGGGACTTGTGCCAGTTCCGCCAAATCGAGGGGGACGCGGAAAAGGCCGTCGATCTCCATGGAACGTCCGGCCAGCAGGTCCTGCGCGATGCTTTGAAGGTGGCTGGAAGTGGCCAGTTTTGCCAGGCCTTCATCGGGATCGCCTGGATCGCATCCAAGGGCTCGTGCGATAGCGACGCCCTCGTCCGCCATTGCTTTCGCGGTGCCTGCTATGGCGGGCTTATTAAGGACATCCTTCATGGGGGAAGCGGTGAGGGCGGCCAGTGAGCCCCCGATCAGGTTCATGACCAGTTTGGCCCAGACCGCGTCACGGATTTTGGACGTGACGGTGACTTCCAGGCCGCTGGGGTTCAGCAGCGATGCCAGGGTGTCAAGCCTGGGGTCGGGCTTGCCATCGGGGCGCCCGATAATCAGGCGGTTACGGGCGTTCTCTGCGCGGACGACTCCGGGTGCGGTAACGGTGCAGGCAGTGTAGGCAACGGCGCCGACTGCGCGCTCCGGACCGATGCAGTCCCACAGTGCGCCTTCGGGGTCCAGCCGTCGCAGTCGGGTCCCGTCCAGGATTCCACCGTGAGAGCTGAAGTACCACCAGGGGATGCCGTTCATGACGAACACCACCAGGCTGTCCTCGTGTAGGAGCGAAGCGATGTGCTCGGCGATGGTGGGCAGGGCCGGGGCCTTGACTGCGACGATGACGACGTCTTGTGGTCCAAGGTCAGCGGGACGGTCGGTAGATAGCGGGTGGGAGACGAGTGTACCCTCGTGGGTTTCCACCCGCAGCCCGTTCTGTCGAATGGCGGCCAGTTGCTCACCGCGGGCGATCAATGAGAGCTCAATTTGACCCGCCGCAGCGAGCCGGCCGGCGATGTGCCCGCCGACCGCCCCGGCACCGTAAACGCAAATTTTCATGTGTGTCCCCTGTTAGGTAATGCTCGATTAAACGAACTGCTGGCGCTTTTGTGCCGCGGCGGCGCTGAGGAACGAGATGTCGTTGCCGGTGGAGACGTAGCCGGCGCCGAGGTCCTGGTACTGCTTGATCAGGTCCGGCCACCCGCCGAGTCCGCCGATGCCTATGGACTTTCCGTTCGCCCGGCAGGCCTCGATAACCCGAAGAAACGCCTTATGTATCTGGGGGTCGTCCATTTGCCCCGCGATCCCGAGTTCGACGCTGAGATCGTTTGCTCCCACGAGGAGCATGTCCACGCCGTCCACAGCAGCTATCTCCTCAACCGCGTCCAGTCCTGCCTGGGATTCGATCATCGCTACCACCATGGACGCCTCGTCGAGGACCCGGACGACCTGGTCTGCAGGGAACGTCCGGTAATGCAGCTGCGGTGCAGCTCCGGCGAGGGAGCGTTCACCCAGCGGCGCATGCTTAACTGCACGGACAAGGGCGCGTGCCTGGTCGGCGGATTCAACATCGGGCACGATGATCCCCATGGCACCGGAATCCATGACCCTGGCAATGAAGGTGGGGTCGAGGCCGGGCACACGCACCAGGGGAGTGAGCCCGAGGTGGTTGCAGGCCATACAGATCTGACCCGCAGCTTCAAGGGGAAAGCTGCTGTGCTCCATGTCAATGTAAACGGAATCGAATCCCGCCGTGTAGGCGATGGAGGCGATGTCCACAGTACGCACCAGACGGACGGTCATCGAATATACCGGCTCGCCCCGGGATAGCTTTTCCTTGGCATGATTACGCAAAACGGGCGTGGCTACGTTGTTCATTTTCTGTCGTCTCCTGATCGACTCGTGTGTTCTCAGCCGAAAAGAGTCGGCAATGATTCTGCCTCGTCGTCGAACCCGTACACGGACTTGATTTCGAGGTATTCTTCTAGGCCGAACCTGCCCATCGAGCGGCCGATGCCTGACTGCTTGTATCCGCCCATGGGGGTGTAGGAGTCCGTGGCTGCGCCGTTGTAGCTGACGCGCCCGGCACGCAGCCCGTTGACCACACGGCGGGCATTCGTCCGGTCGCCGCCGAACACGTAGCCTCCAAGGCCGTAGGGCGAATCGTTGGCGATCCGCAGGGCCTCGTCCTCGTCCCGGTAGGGGATGACCGCCAGGACGGGTCCGAAGATCTCCTCCCGGGCGATCGTCATCTCCGGCGTGACGCCGGTGAAAACGGTCGGTTGCACGAAATAGCCCCGGTCCAGGCCCTCGGGCCGGTCGAGGCCGCCGATGACGAGCTGCGCACCCTCATTGAGACCGCTCTGGATGAGGTTCCTGATCGATTTGTACTGGGCGGCGCTGACGACCGGGCCCATGGTTGTGGAGCTTTCCAGTGGGTCACCCAGGCGGAAGCGCTGTGCCTCGTCAACGAGGAAGGGTACGACCTGCTCCACCTGGTTTTCGTGCACCAGCATCCGGCTGGGGGCATGGCAGGACTGACCGGCGTTGAAGAAGCTGCGTTGAATGTTCCAGCGGGCAGCCTTTTCGAGGTCAGCGTCGGGCAGCACAATGTTCGCTGATTTCCCGCCGAGTTCGAGGGAGACGCGTTTCACGGTTTCCGCGGCGGCCGCTCCTACCTGTTGCCCGGCGCCAGTGGAACCGGTGAAGGAGATCATGTCCACACCCGGGTGGCGGGACATTGCGTCGCCCACGTCACGACCGGTACCGTTCACCAGGTTGAATACGCCCGCCGGCACGTTGGCCTCATGCAGCACCTGGGCAAGAAGCGTGCCGCTGGCGGCGGAGTTGATGCTGGGTTTTGCCACGATCGTGCATCCGGCCGCCAGGCCGTAGACAGTCTTGATGACGCCTGTCTGGATCGGCCAGTTCCACGGTGAGATCAGTGCGCAGACCCCAATCGGCTCCCGACGGACGATGGCGCTGCCGATGCGCGACTCGAACGGGTAATTCCGCAGGATGTCCCGCGCCACCCGCATGTGCTCAACCGGGCCCGTGACCTGGGCGCGGCTGCTGACAGGGATGCCAACCTCACGCGCGATCAACTCGGAGAACTCGTCGATACGCGACTCGTAAACGTCGATGATCCGGTCGATCAACGCGATGCGTTCCTCCACCGATGTAGCAGAGTAGGTTTCGAAGGCGCGCCGGGCGGCGGTGACCGCGCGGTCTACATCAGCAGCGGTGCCTAGGGTGACCCGGGCGAAGGCCTCCTCGCGGGTGGGGTCGATGAGCTCCACTTCGCGAGGGTCGGTCGGTTCCGTCCATTGGCCGCCGATGTAGAGGTGAGGGTATTGCTTCATGAGCGGGTTCTCCTGTGCCTGCGTGTGCTTTTAGGGTTAGCTGCTGTGGGTGTAGCCGCCGTCACAGGCGATGGTTTGGCCGGTGATGAATGCTGATGCTGGTGTTGCGAGGAAGAGCATGATGCCAACCAGGTCGGTGGGGACCATGCCGCGTGGGATGCACTGCAAGGATGCGGCTCGTTCGCGGACTTCGGCGGTGGGATTGACGGTGCGCTCGACTTCGGTGGCCACGCTGCCCGGCCGGATGCAGTTGACGGTGATGCCATAACTGCCGAGTTCGCGTGCCAGCGAGTTGGTCATGCCGATCACTGCCGATTTTGACGTGACGTAGTGCAGATAGTTGATCGTGCCGCGCGTTACCGCGTCGGATGAGACGTTGATGATACGGCCGAATCCAGCCTTACGCATATGGTCAGCGACCGCACGGGCACAAAGGTAGGTACCGGTGATGTTCACCTTAAGGACATTGTCCCACTGCGCCAGAGGGATCTGGTCGAACGGGACTTTGTCCAGGGTCGCGAAAATCGAGGCGTTGTTGATCAGCACATCGACCCGGCCCCAGGTTTCGATCACTGTATTGACCATTGCTGTGACGGACGGTTCGTCGGCCACGTTGACCTTGACTGCCATGCCGGTACCTCCGGCATCGTGGATTTCCTTGACGACTGATTCAGCCTTTTTGATGTCGAGGTCGGCGACGACCGAAACGGCTCCGGCAGCAGCGAACTGGCGTGCGAGTTCACGGCCGATGCCCTGGGCGGCGCCGGTAATAATGACTACCCGCCCCTCTACGCTGAAGTCCCGCGCCGACGCCGGCACGCCAGAGTCGTGGGGGGTGTGAGTCAGGGGTGTCGTCGTCATAGTCGATCCTCTTGCGTCGTCGTGATGGTCGTGGAGGTGGTGAACAGAGTGGCGCCCCAAGTGAGCTCAACTCTTTGGCGCTGTCGAAGGGGACCAGAAGGGCGCCTCTAATAAACGATATCCCGTCATGTGGGATTCAGTCAAGGCATCGCCGCATGTCTGAATGGCGGAAGTTGTCCAGCAGCTGCGACCAAGAGACCGCGCGACTTGTCGAAGAAGTTGGGGAAGCTCTCACGCTCGAGGCTTGGCAGTACCCATCCCCGGGCCTGTGCGGGGCTACGGGGTGTAAGTTTGGCCAACCGTCCATGGGCCCGGTACGCCAGTGGTCTCGCCACCTGGCTCCTGCCAGCGATGATCAGGCCCCTTGCGGATGCTAGAGGACTTTTGCCTGGGATGAGAGGACGGCATTCGGTCCGGCGGTACGTTGTTGACCTCCTCGCAGGCAATAAGACGAATTTCCGCGAAGGTCGACAGGCAACCGCAGATTTTTCTAGTGCCCGGCTTGAGGGGAACCTAGTCTTTCAAGACTCCTGATTTTTTGCACCCCTCTAATGCAGGCGCTTTAACAGTCATGCTCTCGCCAGACGCGTTGCGGCAAGGAGGGGCAGTGCCGGGCTAATGCTCAGCCCTGACCCTCCTTGATTTCAGTAAACGAGGGGACTGCTGCACTTACCGCAGCAGTGAACCCCTGCCCCGGGAGAAATACTTTACTGGTGCTCTGAACTGCTCTCGGCGAGAGGGAACGAGGTGTATACGAATGTTGCGGGTCGCGGTAGCTCATTGCGGAGATCATGCATGCTGCCCCGCAGTACGATCGAGTCTCCAACGCCGAGCGCCACTTCGCCGTCCTCGAGTAAAAAAATCAGTTCACCGTCGAGCATCGTGATCACGTGCAGAGACGGGTCGGTATGCAGGTCAGGTTTTGCAAGGGAGTTTCCGCTTGCGGCCGGCATGGTGAGGATCCTAACAACGGCGCCTCGGGTCGGCGCAGCCGGCCCCAGCGTCCATTTTGGATCCGGCCGGTCGTGCGGTTTAGCGGGAATACCCCGCTGTTGCCATAGCTCCTGCAAAATGATCCCGTTAGGGAGCCGGGTGCGGGGAAGGTCTCGCTCGTCAGCGATGACCGTGGACGCTGCGGCGTCGTTGACGCCCACGATTACGCGGCGAGCAAAGGGGGGCAGGGCAGTGTTATCGCGTTGCATAAAAACTCTTCCAATCTGGTGGCTCCGCACCACGTTCGCCGCACGTGCCGATGGTGCCGGGAAGTGAGGGCCGCCCGCCCCCTCTCCTGGCGGGGAATCAATCAGCCGGAGCGTCAGCGAATTACGCTGACGTGAACAGCTGAGACAACGCAGGGTTTGTCCGTCCGATTCCGCCAGGCGTGCTTGGTACCCCGCTGAACGATGGTGTCGCCTTGCCGCATCGTCGTCTCGCCTGTATCGAGCAGAACGACAGCCTCCCCGGAAATCACGGTGACAATATCAACCGTATCCGTTGTGTGCATACCGGGTGCATCCGTGGGATCAACTGCATCTCCGGCACCCGACTCAGCCAGGATGCGGGCGTAGCCTCCCTCATAGTCCCATTCACTGTCGGGGGCAAAAGCCGTGATTACGTAGTTGTACCCTGCCGGGGGTGGCGGGATGACCGAGGCGCCACCGGGGCCGTTCGGCGCCATGACCGGTGTTGGCACCTCAGTCGCCTGCCACAGGTGGTTCCGGGTGTAGCCGTCGGCAACCAGGCGATCTGTCGTCGGACCGTCACTTACGAATGTTGACCTGCCGTCGGCATCGAGTCCGGTGATGATCAGGCGCGACTGATATTCCCGATGTTCTCCAGTCATGTTTTTGGTCCTTTCCATCTTGAGAACTGCTCTTCTAGCGGGGAGTCTCCGCCAAAATTTAGATCGCACCAGTCTTTTCTCGCTCAATTGCTTCAAATACGGGAGTGTTGTCGACGTAGATGCGCTGGTCGACGAACTTGCCATCGACAATCGTGATCTTGGAAGCCGCCTTGATCTCGATCACCTCCCCACCGCGGAGGGTCCATCGGCCGAGGGACTCGAAGAAGACGATCCCGCCCTCTTCCTCCCACGCGTTGACGAGATCATGCCCGAGCGATACGACCTCGTTGAGCTTGTCGCTGAAGGCCGAGATGATGTTGTCTCGCCCTTTGATCTCCGGGCTGTTCCCGAATGTCAGCGTCATGTTTTCCGCGTAGTAGGAGCCGAACTCCCGGGGGTTGTTTGCCTCCATTGCCGCGTAGTAATTGGTCAGCAGCCTCACTGTCTCGGTGCTTGCGCGCATTATGATCAAAACCTTCCGTGTTTGGGGTGCCGGATGTGCCGCCGGACGACGATCTGGGAGGACAAAAATACGTGCAGTTAGACAGGTCACGCTCTTGCCCCCGGGCGTTTCAACATCTTGGCAAAGCTGCCACTCTGCCCTGACTTTCTGTGATCTCCCCGGCGCAAACCCGGCGAACCGGCATCCTCTCACGACGTGCAGTCCCCACCCTTTTCTTCCTGCCGCTCAAGAAGAAACAGGATGCCATGCGATTGACTGAGTCTCATAATACAGGATATCGTCATTATTGCTCCACCTAAATGTGTGCGCCATCACTGCTGAACCGCCGCACCACGAGCTGCGGCGTCAAGCAAGGCCAACAATTCATGTTGATCGAGAGATCCATCCTCATTGAGGGTGCAACCACCAACACACCGTCGTGTTCGCTCTAATGAGCAGGGACACCTAGCTAAAAGGTAGTAAGACGCATGAACGAACAATGTCGATCGAACCAGTGCGGGACTCATACCTTCCGCCCTGCGGACCACTAGGGAGAGCTTGTGTCCGAAAATTCACGCCCCACCACGGTCTTGGCCACCACGACTGGTCGCGAAGGCCCTAGAACGTTTATGTTCCGACTCACCTTGATCGCCAGCATCGGTGGCTTGCTGTTCGGTTTTGACACTGGGGTGATCGCGGGAGCGCTGGTGTACCTCCGGGAGGACTTCCAGTTGACAGCCGTTACCGAGGGGCTGGTCGTCACATCACTGCTGTTCCCTGGAGCGACGGCTGGTGCACTTTTGGGCGGGCCTATTGCTGACCGTGTGGGACGGAAGAAGTCGCTGGTAATTGCCGGTGTGATCTTCGTCGTCAGTACGGTGGCATGTGCTTTGGCTCCCAGCGTCGTCATCCTGGTCGCGGCGCGCATCGCGCTGGGCTACGCTGTGGGCGTCGCATCCGTCGTCGTTCCGCTGTATCTCGCCGAGATGGCGCCGGCATCGCAGCGAGGCCGCATCGTTACCATGAACCAGCTCATGCTGGTCATCGGTCTGTTCCTGGCATTTGTTATCAACGCGGTACTTGCCAACCTGATCAACGACACTGTCGTGTGGCGCTACATGCTTGGCATTGCTCTCGTTCCGGCCCTCGGGCTTCTCTTCGGCATGCTTACCCTGCCCGACACCCCTCGCTGGTACGCGAGCAAGCAGATGTGGTCGGAGGCGAAGCGCACTCTGCAGCGGGCGCATCTCGCGGACCGGGTTGAGGCCGAGTACAAGCAAATCACCGCCATCGTCGAGGCTGACCACATCCAGGGCAAGGTCTCGGTCCTCGCCACCCTTCGCAGTGAACCTTGGATGAAAGGTTTGATCCTGGTCGGCATCGTCCTGGCGATCGCCCAGCAGACTACAGGTATCAACGTGGTCATGTACTATGCGCCGACCGTGCTGGAGAGCTCAGGCCTCACCCGATCCGCGTCGCTGCTCGCCTCCGTCACCGTCGGAATCGCGATGATCGTCTTCACGTTGGTGGGTATGTGGATTCTCGGTTTGATGGGGCGCCGCAAAATGATGCTGCTCGGTTTCGGCGGTGTTGCCGCCTCGCATCTGGGGCTCCTAATCACCTATCTGCTACCCGAGTCCACCCTGCGTTCGTACCTGATCCTGCTGTTCATGCTGCTGGTGACGGCGTTCATGGTCACCTTCCTGGGCACCACAGGATTCCTCGTGCTCTCGGAGCTGTTCCCGTTGCCGATCCGTGGGTTTGCCATGGGCGCTGCACTCGGCGGGCTGTGGGTCGCCAACTCTCTCATCTCGTTCCTCTTCCCGATCCTCGCCGAGCAGTTCGGCTCGGTGGCCGTATTTTCCGGATTCCTGGTGCTCAATGTGCTGGCGGCGCTTTTCGCGTTTCGGTACATTCCGGAAACCAAGGGACGTACGTTGGAAGAGCTCGAGGTTGAACTGCGCGACCGTTACACCGGCGCGGTTACTGAACGCCGTAACCTGACGTCGCCGTGACCGCCCTCTTTGGTACCTGCCGCTCTGGCCTGTCGGATCGGCAGGAACCAAGCTCCACCACCTCATTAATAGAAAGTGACACCGAAGATGACTGAACGCAGGTTCGCCGGAAAGGTTGCCTTCGTGACCGGTTCCGGCAGCGGCATTGGCCGCGCTACAGCAATAGCATTCGCGGCCGAAGGCGCCGACGTAGTCTTGGCCGACATCGACGCAATCGGCAACGAAGAGACCGCTCGACTCGTCGAGGAGCACGGTGGGCGGCTGCTCGCCGTCAAATGCGACGTGACTTCATCCAGCGACATCCAAGCCGTCATCAATCAGACGGTCCAGGAGTTTGGTCGACTTGATGTCGCGTTCAACAACGCCGGTATCGAACAGCCGCCCGCACCTCTCGTCGACATCCCCGAGGATGAGTGGTCACGGGTGCTCGACATCGACCTGCGTAGCGCGTTCTTGTGTATGAAGTACGAAATCCCCGCAATGCTGAAGAACGGCGGCGGCTCCATCGTCAACACGTCATCCGGCGCCGGCGTCATCGGGATCCGAGGGCAGGCCGCCTACGTCGCCGCGAAACACGGACTGATTGGCCTGACGAAATCGGCCGCGCTGGACTATGCCGCGCAGGGCGTAAGAGTAAATGCGATTTGCCCGGGCATCATCGAAACGCCCATGATGGACAGGTTTTCCGGTGGCACCCCCGAAGGCCGGGCACGGGTAATCGGTCAGGAACCGGTTGGCCGGATGGGCAGCCCTGAAGAGATCGCTTCCGCAGTGCTCTGGCTTTCTTCTGATCTCGGCGGATTTGCAACCGGACATGCAATGGTCATCGACGGCGGTCAAACGGTCGGGATCTGAGACAGTCCTTCGTCCGTCGGCCTGGACCCAAGGAGGGTCCAGGCCGACGGATTCGCGTACGTGCCCGTGAAGATATTGACCCGCAGGGGTGGTAGTGCCAGTTGGTAGGGACGCTGGGCGCGAGGTGAACCTTCGCTGTGACCTTTCCAATCCACGTTCACACTTGCCGGGGGCTCATGCTCGTAGCTGCACGACCGGATCAGATCCCGGCGCACACCATGACCGCTGAAGTGGTCCAGATCGGCCTGTAGGGGCACCGGCCGTTTCGCGCGCAGTCTTGTCCTGTGTACATTGAGGATCACCTGGTCACCGATTGCCCGGCCGGTGCCGGGCCGCACCAGCGCAGCCATCACCGCCGAGCACGAGACCTGTTGGGGCCCGGCGCAGGTAGCCAAGCGGCCGAGGAATGCCAATGATTCGTTTAGGCGATGATCCGCTTCGCAACTTAGACGCTCACGACTGGGCTCTCTCATTGGAGCGAGGTCGCTGTACTCTAGCCGCCCGACTTCCCTCGGTAAGTCATGTCCTGACCGCCAGGACGTTCCTGATAATTTGTAGTTGCCGGGATGCTGACAGCTGTCGCAGCGAACATGCACCACCGTTGCCCGGGCGGGCCTGTCGATCATGGTGTTCACGCTTGGGATGATCATCGGCGCCACTAAATGGCGTTGCTGACAATCCACATTCCGAGATTGTGCTGAATGCGCCATTCCTGACCGTCTTGGCGGCCGGCGCGTCTTAGGCCGGATGGGTCGGATGATTCCACTGGAATCATTCAGCGGCATCTGCTGCTCGGCTGGCGCGGCACATTCTGGGCCCTCTCATCCTCTAGGTGACCGCCGCGGTTGCCCTCGCAACCCTAGTCCCCGCCGATCCGCCCGGGCGAACAACCCCCTCTGTTTCGGGCTCTGAGCTGCGGGCCATGTGGAACGGGCGGCTGTGGCCAGCCCTCGCGCCACATGCCCGTTGACCACCGTCAGCGTCCTATCGATCTACAGCTATAGCACCCCACTCATCGTTGACTGCCGCTCTGCCGCCGAATCTCGGCGGAATTTGGGGCGTCTCCGGTCGACCTATCGCGTTCCTAGGCCTGTTCACGTTGCTCGGGCTCGGTCTGTCGGCCAAGCCGATCCCGGTGTCACCGGTGATCCGATACGGCGGCGCGCCCCAACCCTCGCCGGCGCAATGTCCACCTCGATCTTCCACCTCGGCACGACTGTAGGCAGAGCTATCACCGCCGCGGCACTCCAGCCGGCGTCGGTATATCCGTGCAAGCCTATGAACTCCCCTGATTCTTGATCAGGCGTTCGGATATGGTCGTTGCAGCATGCTTGACGGCGAATATGGCGTGCTGGACGTTGACATCGCGCCGCTCCTTTTCATCCCATGCGACGCCCACGCTGCCCAGGGCTGTTTTCTGGTCGGTAAGGATGGGTGCTGCGACGCCGTAGACGCCGGGGTTGAATTCTCCCTTGGTCAGGAGGTAGCCGTCCTTTCTTATATCGCCCAGGATCTTGCGGAACTCCCTCCACGTGCTGCCAAGACGGGCGTTCTCAATTTCCTCGCAGTGACGGGGGAAGATGGCTTTCAGTCGGTGGTGGGGGAGATGGGCCAGGATGACCTTCGAGCCCGCTCCTTGAAACATCGGGCGCCGCTGTCCGCGGCTGAACCGATTCTCCGGACTCTGCGGGGCGCGGTACTCTCCGACACACAGCACTGAGTCACGGAACGCGGTGAGCAGAAGAGCCGAGTGCCCGATCTTGTCCACCAAGTCCTCAAGTACGCCGTGGCTGGCCAGCAGCAGCGGGTCGGTCATACGGATCTGGAGGTCCATCTCGATGATCCGCGGGCCGAGGGTGTAGTAGCCGTTGCGCACCGCGGTGAGGAGTCCCGCGTCATGCAGGGTTTTGATATAGCGGTACCCTGTCGACCTCGAGGTCTCCAGTGCTTTAATGAGGTCTGCTGTCGACCAAACGGGCCCTTTTTCGCTGAACAGTTCCAAGATGTGGAGCATTCTGGCTAGGCTGCCCGCGCTGTCCGAAGTTTCTGCCGCCTCAACAGCGCCACTCTGCGAACCGCGTCCATCCATGGCTGGTCCCCATCCTTCTCTATCCTTGCCGCATCAACCCGACTACGAAGTCCCATAATACAGGATATTACCCCCGACCAAGTTCTCCCATGGCACTTTCTAGGACTGCCAAACTGTTGCTCTACCCGCCGGTTATAGTCCTGCAGCTAATGACGAAAATCGCCGTCGCTCCGCTGCTCCTTGTGTGGCTCGGATTCAGTCTCGATACGCCTTGGTCGTTCTCATAACATTCTTTCCCTTGCTTATGGCAAGCATCAGCGGATTCAGGATTCTTGATGACAGGCTCCTCTACTTGACGCGTTCGATGGGTGGGAGCCGGTGGCAGACATTCTGGTCACTGAGGTTTTCCGCTGCGCCCCGATATCGGCAGCGATCGTCGGCAGAAGGCCCGCCACGATGAACTCGATGGCTCCCATCAGAAACGTCCCCCCGCCAGGACATAAGTGACAAGGCTGCTTCGCCTGACGGCAACTGTCGCGGAGTCGGAGGTCACGAACTAAATCCTTTCTGAAGGCAACGGAGTCAGCCGGGACAGCCAAGATCTTCCGGGTGGGCCTGGCAACCTACGAAACGGTCCCTGCACATACGCCTAGGGACAGGCACGCAGGGACCGTTCTGCGTCTAAACCGGAATGAAGGAAGGTGCAGCGATTCCGAGAGATGGCGCTCACGCCAACTGCGATGCAAAATCCCGAGGGATTCCGATCGACTTCACTTCAACATAGGCGTCGAATCCTTCATATCCGCTCTCGCGGCCGATTCCGCTGTCCTTGAAGCCGCCCACCGGTGCGAATGAGCCAAGTGGATTGCCGTTGAGCTCTACTGCGCCGGTCCGAATTTGCCGGGCTAGGGTAAGCCCGTGCTCGACGTCTGCTGTGAAGACGGAGCCGCTGAGACCGTAGCGGGAGTTATTCGCGATTTCGATCGCATCGGCCTCGTCGCGGTAGGCGATGACAGCCAGGACAGGCCCGAAGATCTCTTCTTGAGCGAGGCGCATGTCCGGTTCGACCTCCGTGAAGATGGTCGGTTCCACGTACCAGCCGCGATCGAGTCCTGCGGGCCGACCGCCGCCCAGCACGAGTTTGGCGCCCTCCTTCCTGCCGACCTCGATGTAGTTCTCGACAATTCCCCTCTGCCTTGCTGAGACCACCGGGCCGATCTGCGTCGCGGGGTCGTGCGGGTCGCCAACTGGCATCGATCGGACCATCGTGATCAGCCGATCCACGAGCTCCTCCATGCGCCGCTCCGAGACAAGGACTCGGGTTTTGAGGCTGCACACTTGGCCGCTATTACGGAAGGAGCCCAGACGCAGGTGCTCGGCGACCGCATCGAAATCCGCGTCATCGAGAACGACGGCGGCCGACTTCCCGCCGAGTTCCAAGGTCACGCGTCGAAGATCCTGTCCGGCGATGGAAGCAATCCTGCGCCCTGTTTCAGTGGAACCGGTGAATGCGACCTTATCAACCCCCTTGTGCGACACAAGGTACTCGCTGGCTTCGCGCCCGGCCGGAAGCACATTGAAGACGCCGGCCGGCAGCCCTGCCGCCTCCATCGCCTCTGCGAACCAGTAGGCGCTGAGGGGCGTTTCGGGGGCTGGCTTCAGGATGAAGGAACACCCGGTCAGCAATGCGGGGCCGAGCTTTTGCATGACGCTTGCCACCGGCGTATTCCATGGAATGACCGCGGCTACCACGCCAATGGGCTCACGGACGACTAGCGCAGCGCCCGTTGGCGATTGCCGCACGGTCTGGAACGGGTAGCTCTGGGCAAGTTCAATGTAGGAGTCGAGGATTGCGAGAGCTGCAGGGATCTGAATGGTCCGCGACTGGGTGATCGGGCACCCGACTTCTTCGGTGAGAAGTTCCGCCAAGAGATCCAACTGCTCCTCCAGAGCGGCAGAGACACGCTTCAGGACGTTGATTCTCTCCTGAAGGGCTAAGCGCGCCCAGGGCCCATGGTCGAAGGCGTCGCGGGCTGCTGCAACAGCGATGTCGACGTCCTCCCGGGAGGCAGCTGCGACTGTCGCTATGACTTTCTCAGTGCTGGGAGAAATAACCTCGATCTGCCCGTCTCTTCTCGGCTTCACCCATTCCCCGCCGATGAAAAGGCGGTCGAATTTTCCTTGCCAGAGCATATCGTCGTCCTATTTGTAGATCTGAATATTCTGCTTAAGTTGGATGCCCCGGTGGTCCGACGTCATCTGCGGGTGCGTACCCGTTGAGCCACCGTGTAGCCGGATACTGCGACGAGCAGGATGATGCCGTAAATGACCTGCTCGGTTGCGTTGGGGATGTTCAGCAGCGGCGTGACGTTGTCGAGCAGCGAGAGGAAAACGGCGCCCAGAAGCGCACCAACGAAGGAGCCCCTGCCGCCGGTCATGACGGCCCCTCCCAGGAACACGGCGGCGAACGCGGGGAGCGAATATGTTGCGCCCACGGCGTTGGATCCGATTCCTGTCTGGGATGCCAGGAGCACGCCTCCGACGACGGCGCCGAGGGCACATACGAGAAGGCCGACGGCCCGAATGACGCCGACCTGCCGGCCGATTCTGCGGCTTGCTTCAGGATTGAAGCCAGCCGCTCGCACTGCCAGCCCTGAGCGGCTTCGGAAGAGCCAGAGCTCCAGTGCGATAGTCAGCACAACTAGGCCAATAAAGGGGGCCGGCACGAAGGCGACTCCGAGGCTAACTGCTGTTCCGAGGTCAGGCGCAATGACTCCGCCTGGGGCGGGCCGCAGGATGATGGCTATGCCCTGAACGATGCCCATGGTGGCAATGGTGGCAACGACCGCATTGATCTTGAGCCAGCCGATCAGCACTGCGTTGAAACCGCCTACCGCCGCCGCGACGAGAAGGAGCAATGGAATCGTTCCAAGCAGCGAAGCGGGACTTAAGTCGGGTAGCGTCATTGAGACAAGGACTACGGTAAGACTTATCGTCGACCCGATAGACAGGTCGAAGCCTCTTGAAAGCATGGTGAACTGCTGTCCGAGGGCGACGAAGGCCAATGGCAGGGCGATGATCAGCATGTTCGCCAGGTTGGGCCACGTCCAGAAGAAGGGCGATTGGCTGCCGGCGTACCCCGCCACAATCGCCGTCAGCAGCAACAGAACAATGATGGGGAAATTCGAAGCGGCGCGCGCGAGGAGTCGGGACACGAGCCCGGCGTCGCTGGGCACTTGGTCAACGTGGCTTTGGTCGACGTCAGCTGCGCTGACAAAACTACGAACGATGGCAGACTCGGTCATGGGACTGGCAATCTCCTGGACCACCTTGCCCCGCGACATCACGTAGACCCGGTCGCAGAGCCCTGCCAGTTCGGCAGAGTCTGAGGAATTGACGAGAACCGCCATTCCTTTCTCGGCGGCATTGGACAGTACGCGGTAGATGTCCATGCGCGCCCGGGCATCGACTCCCTGAGTGGGTTCATCGACGATCAGGACCTTGGGAGGGCGCAAGGCCGGCCTGGCAAGGACAGCTTTTTGCTGATTGCCGCCGGAGAGACCGCTGATGGGCTGGTAGGGGGATGCGGCCACTATGCCGAGTTGCTTCGACACCCTGCCGAAGGCCTCCCGCAGGCGGCCCGGCAGGGCAAGGCCGAAGGGTCCGCTTTCCGGGCCCAGTTGGGCAGTAGCATTTTCCATCACGGACAGCTCGCTGTAGACCGACTCGACAGCGCGATCGCCGCTTTGGAAACTGATGCCCGCGTCCAGAGCCGCCGATGGACCGCCCCGTCCAACGGGTTTGCCGTCGACCAGGATTTCGCCTGAGCTGCGCTTTTCACCGATGAGGCCGCGAAGGAAGGCTCTCTGGCCGTTGCCTTCGGCGCCTGCAACGCCGACGATCTCGCCTGGACGAACGTTGATCGAGACCGGGCCGTACCCCTGCCCGGCCAGGTTCCGAACTTCAAGCCTGCTGCTTTCCGCCCCCGACGGTGTCCGCGTGGGGAACTCGAGGTCGGTCGGGGCGCCGACCATAACCTCAACTATTTCGTCCACTTCCCAGTCCCGGCCACTGTAGGTTCCCTGGATCACTCCGTCGCGGAGGACGGTGAGCCTGTCGGCAAGGCGGCGGACTTCTTCCAGGCGGTGGCTCACGTAGACAATGGCGACTCCTTCATCGCGTGACTGCCGGATCAGCTCCTCCAAGTGCGCCGCGTACTGCATGTCCAGGGCCGCTGTCGGCTCGTCGAGCATAAGGACTCGTGGCTGGTGGCTCATAGCCCTCGCGACTTCGAGGAGTTGGCGGGCGCCGGGACCCAGTGCGCCCACCAGGTCCGTGGGTTTGAACGGCAAATCGTAGCGGGCAAGAAGCCGGTCCAGATCGGAGGGTCGCGGCTCGCCGATGGCATTGAAGGAGAGCGCGATATTGTCGGCTACGGTGAGTTCCTCAACCAATGAGGTGTCCTGGTACGCAGTCACGAGCCCGAGTTTGCGGGCACGTTTCACGGACCCGCCGGCCAGCGGGTGGCCTCCGATCGTGACCTCGCCAGTGTCATGCGTGAGCACGCCAGAGGCGATCTTGATGAGGGTGGACTTTCCAGAGCCGTTCTCTCCCACGAGTGCGTGGACTTCTCCCGGCCGGCAGTCGAAATTAACGTCCGTAAGCGCCTTCACGCCCGGGTACGACTTAGACACTCCAGTTAGGACGACGGCTGGCTGCTTCGAGTCGATCTCCGCAGGCACAGAGCTGGCATGGGAAGCCCCGACATCCACAATGTTCTCCACTACATGTTCTCCTTTGGTCCTTCGCGACGGCGGCGGCGTGAGTTGGCTCGTCATTTCAGAGGCCTTCCCAGTTGCAGCGCTGCAATGCGCCGGATTCCGGCGATGCCATATTGGCTGATGGTTATTGCCGCCACTGCGACGACAAGGGTGAAGCCCTGAATCATGATTCGCGCGCCCGTGGGGAACCCGGCCACAACAAGCGCCTGATCAAGCAGTTGCAGGAAGACGCAGGACACGAGGAGGCTCGCGACACTGGTTGGGCCTCCACTGAAGGTGAGTCCGGCGATAGCCACGGCCGTCACCGTCGCCAGCTGGTAGGGAGCACCGATGGAAATGTCTGGCGTTCCGATGAAGCCGGCAACGAGCACCCCGGCGATTCCGTAAAGGAGGCCGACGGCGGCAAACGTGCTCATCTGAACCAGCGTGACCCGCACCCCCAAAGCAGTTGCTGCCCGGGGATTCGATCCAACTTGGGCGACCCGGCGACCGGCACGGGTGTAGGAGAGAACAGCAGCAAGGATCAGTCCGACAACAAGCGCGGCCATGAAACACATGTTGATGTTGAGGAATGACGACTGGGCTACCTGCTGCAGCTGCTCCGGGGCTTCACCCGTCAACGAGAAGGACACGCCGGTCCACAGCAACATCCCGCCCGTGACAATGCCGTAGGTCGCCAATGTCACGATGATGGAGTTCAGTCGAAGTACGCAGATGAAGAAGCCGTTGACGATGCCTATCAACATGGACAGCAAAAGGGCAGCCGGAATGACGAGCCACAGGTTCGCCCCGGGCACGCCATAGTGGACAACGATACCGGCAGCAGCAGCAATCACCGCGGAGACCGATAGATCAATCGCGCCCAACATGACGACGAGCATCTGCCCCATCGCCGCTAAAGCGAGGATGCCAGCAAGGGCACTAACAACCCGTACGGAGTTCCCGCCCAGGCTGGCTGGGGCGACGACCACTGCGAACACCAGCAGCAGCAGGAGCGCCCCCCAGCTGGCCAGATACCGGGCAGGGAACCGGTACTTCAAGTCGGTCAGCCGATTTTGGGCGGCGGACTGGGGCCTACGAATCGGGCCGTTTCGGGTCACACCTGTAGTCATCGCGGATTCCTCCGCATGGTCATCAGCACTTCTTGAACCTCCGAGTCAGAAGCAACATTGCTTCGCTGAAGTTTCGGCCAGAGCGACCGAAGGGTGGGGTTTCACGCAGCCTGGTTGCACTATCTCCAGAACAAATGAATGTGTTGCAGCTCACACTCGAGACAAGTCATGTGTAAGGACACGAGACTTGCTCGCTGCCGGTGCCGGCAGCCTCTCCCGCCCCTTCGCATATCTATGCCATCCCTTGGCGAGAGCCGTAAGTCGCGGCGGCCCCCCGCTTCAATTCGCTCAGGACCGGTCCGCCATTGATTGACACTATCCCATATTACGAGATATTGTTCAATAGTGATCTGGAGCACACGGCTCACCCGAATCCGATCATGAAGCTGTCATCCACCACTTCCGCGAAGCTGCCGAAGGGCACACAGGCCGGCTTTTCCGGGCGTCCATAAGGACGGCCGTGGGCGCCACCACCCATTCCAATGAGGAGCTAATATCAATGAGAACGGCATCCCCGGCCCGCGTAGGGCCCTTTAAAAAGCGAACGGTCCTTCAGCTGCTGGCAGCGTTTCTGCTGGCGGTGCTGCTGGCGGGCTGCTCGTCGACGACTGGGTCCTCAGGGGGCTCGGGCACTACGGCGTCCGCGTCCGGTGAAGACATCACCGCGCAGAAGGTCGACCAGCAGGCCCTCACGGCTACGATCAAGAAGACCTTCCTCACGGACATTCCCGTTTCCGACCTGGACCCCGTGGTGGCGGATGCGATGGCAGCTGCTTCCCTACCGCTGACGGCCGAGCAGAACGAATTGTTCAAGACCTGCCTGCAGCAGAGTTCCTGCGACACCGGACGCGGGTCCCTGACCGTGGCCATCGCGCTCGAGAACAGCAACTCCTTTGCCAGCATCATGCGCGGTGAAGCCACGGCCCAGGCGTTGGCTTATCCGCAGGTCAAGAGGATCGTGTACAACAACGCCAACGGCGACGTCGCTGCCGTCTTGGCGAACCTGCGGAGCCTGGTCGCGCAGAAGGTTGACATCATCGTGACCGACCCGGTCTTCGGCGGCGCGATAGCGTCCGCGCTCCAGCAGGCCAAGCAGGCTGGGGTCACCGTAGTCACGTATAACACCCCTCTCCCGGAATCCTCGGCTTCCTCGGTATCCGCCCAGGTCCCGCTGGCTCTCTGTGACCTCTACACCGAGGGCGCCCAGACCCTGGTGAAGGAGCTCGGGAACAACAAGACTTACGCCCTCTACACCGGCATCCCCGGCAACAGCAACGCCGCGGCATGGCAGCCGTGCGCGAAGAAGGTCCTCGACGAAGCGGGCTGGACCCAGGTCACCGAGGGCTTCACGCAGTGGACAGCCCAAGGCGCAGCGCAGGCTGCGAACGCCCTCCTGGCCTCGGGCAAGGAGCCTGCGGCGATCATCTACGACGACACGACGGACGACTTCGCCAAGCCCTACATTGCCGAGAAAAAGACGCCTCCGGCCTTCTTGAGCGACGTCATGACACATTCCTGGCTCACACTGGTTCAGCAGGCGAAGAAGGCCGGAGTTAACCCGACGTCCTGGATGGCCAGCAGCCACGTCTGGTTCCCCCGGTTTGGCGTCACTGCGGGGATCAAAATCAGGGAAGGCCAGCAGGTTCCCGCCCAAGTGCCTGTGCGTGTTCCGGTGGTCACTACCGACTCGGTCCTCGACACCAACAGCCCGGACATCCCCTCCAGGGTTCCCGTTTCCAGCCTGCTCACACCCGAGCAGATGAACCTCGCGCTGGCAGCCCCGTAAGGAGGCCCATCGGAGCCGCGGGCCACGCTTGCGGGACCGGCGGCCTTCCAGGATTGCAAGCACGGTGCTGGCCACAGGACATCGATCCTTCAGCATCAGTCAAGACATCAGACAGCACCCCGGTACGTGGGACCCGGGGTGCTGTCTTTTGGGCTGGTAGTCAAGGTCCAACCACTCCGGTATCACGCTCACCGCCCCGAGGCCGGCATGGCTGAGAACGTGAAAGGCATATTCTTGGGTTTGCTGCGAACGCGGTCGAACCAGGCACTGGGCAAATAACCTGGAGAAAAATTCGAGTTTGCACAGAACGAAGGGGCACAAACCGGTTCGGCATTGTACACATGGTTCAAGAAGGAACTCTTCTCTCCCATCGTGTCAATGCTTGGCCGCCATGACAAGGGTGAGGCCACTGCAAAAGCGGGCTGAAGGGATCTCCGCCTCTGCCTAGCCGAAGTTTTCGCCTTCTGGCAGACTTCGTCTGGGAGGTCCCTTTCACACCTTCGAGATGGAGGAATGCCGGCGCCCCACCCGGGCTGAATCAGCCCGAGGGAAACGCCGGCATTCCAATGCACCCGCAGCTCCGCTTTCCCCGCCGGAGCAATCAGTCCCGAGGGGCCAGCGCCCGCACCAATTCCACGGCATCGGGAACCGACTCCAGATTCCGGGTGAGGCGTTCTACGGCTGAGAGCTGATCTGATGCTGGGCGTCTGACGGAAACAGCCGCACAGTCCCTAAACTTCTGTCCAATGGCTTCCCAGCTCAGTGGGGCTTCCGAGTTGCCGGGGACGCCGGTCCCCACTTTGTGGAATCTCCTGCCATCAGTCATTTCGATCTCTACGCGCCCTGGAGGCAGCTCAAGCTTCCAGTCAAGGCTGGCGTCGGCCACGGGGACGATCTTCTGCGCCACAGCCAGGACTCTGGGATCCTCCAGCGCTTCCTTCGTGAAATGTGACACCTGCACGCCCCGATGGACGGCTGCGACAGCTACAAGGAAGGGAAGACTGAACTTGGCGTCAACGAGTGTTGCCGGCGCGCGCCTAGCCTCCAATGGGCGGCACATCAGATCGTGGTAGTCGCCGACGTAGAGCCGGATTTCTTTGACTTTATCAAGCTGGAGCCTGTTTTCGTTCAGCAGTTCAATAGTGGCGTGAATGTGGCTGTGGGCCGTTCCCACCGTAGGCCAGAGCTTGTACAGGGTTCCGCTGCCCTTGAACTCTCTGCCGAGGCCTTCGAGCATGGCCTCCCGATCGTACCGGCTGTTGAAGTAGGTGCTGAAGAAACCAAACTTGCCCTCGAAAACGGTCGGGACGCCGGTTACTCCTCTCTCGGCGAGCAGCACGGCGAGAACAGCGCCTTTGGCCGAGAAGCCCGCATACATGCCGCGGACGTCTCCGCCTGTTCCGGCAACAAGTTCCATCACCCCGGACGATTGCATGGTAGCGATCCCAAAGGCATTGATCATTTGTTCGCGGGATAAGCCGAGCAGATGGCCTGCCGACGCAGTGGCGGCGAATACGCCCATCACCGAGGAGAGGTTCCAGTCCTTCTTCCATTCGACGTTGCAGCGCAGACGAGCGAAAATGTCTTGTCCGGCGGCGATCGCGGCGATTATTTCCTCTCCTGTGACACCACCGGTGCGTTCTGCGACGGCAAACGCCGCCGGGACGATGGAGCTCGACGCGTGCTGGCCCCAGGGCGTCTGATCGTCGAAGTCAAGGGAGTGGGCCATAGCGCCGTTTGCGAATGCCGCCATGATCGCGGGGGCCTTCCCCCCGAAGGCGAGTATGGATGACTCGGGACGGCCCGCGCTTTCCCGAACGAGGTCGACGAGGCCCCGGACGGCGGGTTCCGTCCCGCTCGCGGCGAGGATCACTCCGAGTGTGTCCAGAATGCTCTTCTTAGCCGCCTCAACGGCAGCTGGAGGTGTCCTTGCGTAATTGGTCTCAGCAACAAAGCTCGCGAAATTTTGAACCAAATCACTAGCATGTGCGGGCATCTGATACCTCTCGTTGTGGGGAACGCCGAACGCCACCGATGTTAAGGAGGACGGCCGCATCATTTGGGTGATCGTGTCGAAGCTTGCAGGGTTCGTCGGGCATTGGGGGCGCGGAGTGCAACCCGCATCCGCGGAATACTCGTCTATATAGGGGGTCGGCAAATGCTATAGAAAGCATGCGAAACGAGCAGAACCTGGACTCTGAAAAATCAAAGTGAGAGTGGCCGCGCGAGGTCAAGGAGTCAGTACAACGGAGGGCGCTCCTTGGCATATTTGTGGGTAGAACAGGGTACGCCGATCTGGAGGCCTCCGTCGACCACCGTATGCACCCCGAACTGGTGCAATGCTAGGGCCGTGCCCAGAGTGACATTCGAGCGTCGCGGTCCGTCCGACGTCAGCGCAATCACATTGCACCGTTCACCAGCATGCTGGATCTTGACCGAGATGGGACGGAGGTTGTTGCTGCGGAATCCGGCTGCCCCTGCGGGGTCGGGAATATCGCCAACGGTGTGGTCGATGTATTCTCCGGCGAAGGTTTGAAGCCTCAAAATGGTGGTTCGGGGGCCGTAGGATGCACCGGTGACCACCGCTGATCCGACGAACTGGGCGGAATCCTGTGGATGATCCCGTGTGTCTTCCATGCTCTCCTCCTGACAACGGCAGACGCGAATGACCTACTGGAACCCTGCCAGCTTCTGCCCGATATTGACAGTATCCCACATGACGGGATATTGTCTATCCTAAGCGTTTGTCCAAGGATCAGTTTTGGTTTCCGCAAGCTATTGCCAGACACACCACCACCCACGTCTGATGAGCCACCAGCCATCAGCCGTCTACAAAAAGGATGTAACTAGCGTGTCAAAGAAGATCGCGATTCTGCACACAAGCTTCGTATTTGTTTCTGTCGAGCCTGTGATCAACGACCTCATCGCTGAGCTAATTCCTGATGCTGAAGTCATGCACTTTGTAGACTCTGACGTTTTGGCCACAGTCGTGCGCGAGCAAGGGATCTCATCGAATAGCGAGGCACGAATGACGCACCTTGCGCAGGCAGCGGAAGCAGCGGGCGCAGACATCATCTTCTCTGCGTGCTCTTCGTTGGGACCAGCTCTGGACGTCGCTGCCCGAAACGTTCATACCCCCGTGGTGAAAATTGACGAGGCTATGGCGATGCGAGCCGCCCGCGAAGGCAACCGCATCGGCGTCTTGGCCACCGTGCCCACCACGCTGGGTCCGACATCAGATTTGATCCAAGCAGAAGCAGACGAAATCGGCCGCAGCATCACGCTCGAGCAGCGGTTGTGCGAAGGAGCATTCTCGGTCCTTATGTCGGGGGACCGCGAAAAGCACGATGCCATGGTCATCGAGCAGGCGATGGACCTCGCCGAAAAGGTTGACATGATCGTCTTAGCGCAGGCATCCATGAACCGCCTTGCAGGAGTTCTTCAGGAGAAGACCAAGAAGACGGTTCTGTCGAGCCCTCGTATGGGCGTGGACTACCTCGCTCGCCGCGTCGCAGAGCTCGCGGCGTGAGCAGCCAGTCCAAGTCATTCTTGGTTTAAGAAGGGGAACGCGGAGGACGTGAAGCCAGGTACTTGAGCACCCGAGCATCGGTATCTTGAGTCGTCCAACACGGCGATGCCCTGCTCCGTATGCGTCTGGGCTGGTTTACAAGAAGCGTTTGGACGCTGGGTAACGCCGATTCGGCGCGTGCCCAGCAGGCGATTGCCGAGGCCGCTGGCGAACAGTCATTATTTTTGCTGTCCTCTGCTCTTGGCCGGCGGGCCCTTCGTGCTGTCAGTATCCCCGCCCCTTCTCCTGGTCACCCTAAACCAGTGCACTACTCGCATGGGTCACCTGTGCTTCACTATCGCGGGACAATCGGCAGGAGGTTCCCGCCGTCGTGCTCTTGCGGTACGGTACGGGAGGACGGCCATCGCGAGATTCGTAGCCCTCCAAAATATCGATGCCGCCTTCGGGGTGGTTGACTGCTTCCGTCGCCATGGGACATGTTGGGACCTCTCCTAGCCGGCCTCCCTATTATGGGGTCCTCGGAAGGAGTTACTGCTAGGATGCGGCTCGCAGACGCCAACGCCGCACTCCTCATTGCCGGCATCATCTCGGTGCTCGCCGTTCCGGGTGCGTTCGGGGCTGCGGTATAGCAAGCACTCGGTAACAAAATGAACGCGGCGCCGCCGTCCCGCCAGGATAGCGTCTCCGCTCTCCTGCGCTATCCGACAATGCGGATGAACTAGTGGCAAGCCTTGACCTCCTAGCCACCACCGACATCCTCGTGGCGTTCCTCCCTCTCCTGGGAGAAGACAAAGGCCATGCCCCCTGTCATCATAGGCATCCTGCTAGCAACCCATGCGGCTGCGTCCATCGCTTTCCGCCTGCTACCTGCCGGACCTCTTTGCCTACTGGAGCCTGCCCGCGCCCGTCATAGCGAGCATTGCGGGAGCGGGAACAACGCTTGCCTTGCTGCCTTGGCTATTCGAGCTTCCCTGGATTGCAGGAGGAACCCTGCTGGCCATCGGAGGGTTCTTTCTGGGCCTGGGACAGCCAATCACGATGACGCTCGGTACAGGCCGTTCCGCCCGCTTTCAGGCAAGCATTTGCCCTCCGCTTACTCGGCAACCGAGTAGGCCAAGTGAGCCCGCCCGCCGCCGCGAGACTGCTGGTCGCTCCGGTTGGCCTCAGCGGAGGGCTCTGGATGGACTGCGCCGTGCTCGCGGCGGCCTGCCTACGTTGGCCGGGTAACAATGCGGGACCCGGCCTAATTCCCGGGGACAACCCAAGCGCACGCCCGATGATCGGGCAGCTACCTTCGAGACTGTCCTTCAGCGGCTCGCGCCTCCAGGCGAAAGCGGCACAGTTGTCGATCTTGTTTGGCCGCCGTGTACGGCGTGACAGCGGGACAGTGCGCCTAACGGGTGAGGGTGGCCAGCGTCCTGGCAGCGAAATCCTTGGCTGAGCTGCTCCAATGACCCAGCAGGCTCTGGAGGTTCTCGCCGTCGACCCGGTGCCCCGGGAGCTGCTCCTGCAGTGTGGCCAGGATGCCCGTGCGGAGCTCAGTGTTGAAGTTGACCTTGCCCACGTTCATGGCCGCCGCCTTGACTAGTTCTTTTACGGGGATGCCGGAGGCGCCGTGCAGCACTAGCGGGATGTGCGTCCTGACAGCGATGTCCTGCAGGACGTCCCAGCGCAGCTGGGGCTCGCCCTTATATTTGCCATGGACGTTGCCCACGGCCACCGCCAGCAGTTCGGCACCGGTACGGGCTACGAAATCTTCAACCTGAGCTGAGTCGGTCAAGCCGGCCACGGATACGCCGGACTGGTCCGCTCCAAAGGCTCGGTCCTCGTCGCCCGCGAGGCCGCCTAATTCCGCTTCGAGCACGACGTCGGGACCCAACAGTGTTCGGGCCGCGAGGACAAGCGCAATGTTGTCCTCATACGGCAGGGACGACCCGTCAGCGAGGACCGAATCCGCCCCTGCCGTGACGGCGTCGGCCATGACGCGGAGGTCTGTGGCGTGGTCAAGCTGCACAGCCACCGGCACTGCAGCCGCGTCCGCCAACCCGCGGAGTGCGGCGACAAGCCGCAGTCCATTGGATGTGGCCGCAGTTCTCGGCGCCACCAGCAGGATGGCTCCCCGGCCCGCTTCCTCCGCCGCACCCACCACTGCCAGTGCGGTGGTGAAGTCGTAACAGGTGAACGCGGGAACGGCGGAGCCGTGCTGCAGCGCGGTGGTGACCAGATGGTCGAGTCGGGTGCGCATCAGACGCCCGAACCTCCCATCAGAATCCTGGACGTAAACGTCAGGACGGTGGCGGTGTAATCGCTGGTCATGTTCTCCAATGACTTTCTAGGTTAAAAAGTGTTGCTGAGCTTGCGGGTTACCTGGGTCAGGGACTGGTCGTCTCCCACGTTGCCGGCGAACACGATGTACGGGATGCCCTTGGCGGGACCGTCCACCGGTTCCCACAGTGAGACAATGCCCGGCAGCATGGGTCCGCGCACGATAGCGTGACGGATTTGCAGTCCGTGGGCAGCAACGTCCGAGGACGTGATGCCGCCCTTAGCGATGACGAACCGCGGCGGGAACGTCTTCAGTGTCCGGTTCACGACAGCCACGACGGCGGCCGAGACGGTGCGGGCGATCTTCAGACTTGCTGCGGCGTCCTCGGTCTTGATGAGCAGGCGGCTTGTGTGGACGATGACGTCGCCTTGGCGGAGGGCATCGACGACGTCGGACACGACGGTTTCGATGTAGGCGTCAGCAGCTGCTTCGGTTTTGGCGGCAAGCAGTTTCTCAACATCGATCTCGATGATCCGTGCCGAACTGTGCTCTGCCGTGAGGTCGTGGAGCTGGCGGGTGGTGACTCCAACGTGCGAGCCAACCACGATCAGGCCACCGGCTAGGGAGGGACTGTTGCCCGCGTATGCCTCTTCCGAGGTCAGTGCGGCGCGGATCTCCTGGCCGATACGGCCGCGGACGAACGGCGGACCAACGCGGTAGAGGAGCTTCTTGCCGCGTCGTTCCGCTTCCTCCAAACCGAGGGCCAAAGCGCGGAAGTCATTCTCGGTAACGATGTCAGCCACGATCGGAGTGGAGTTGGTGGCGGATTCGATGGCATCCGCTATGGCCTTGGCGGAGATGGTTGGGTCCTGCGCCGAGGCTCCAGCGCGAATGATGTTGAGGTCCAGGACGATCACGGAGTCAGCGGCGAACCGGCCCTGTGACTTCTCCTCTACGTACTTGGCCATCTCGGAGTTGGCGAAGCCGAAGCTTGCGTCCTTGGCGAACTCAGTCTCTGCCACGGGTGTGAGTGTGCCGGCGTCTGCTCCGGTGCCGCGCATGTAGTGCACCCCGCCGATGGTGATGCGACCGGCGTCGGGGAACGCCGGAACGATGACCACCCCGTCGGTAACCTCGCCAGTTTCGGCGGCCACTGTTGAGGCAATAACGTCAGGCTCCAGCGGGTAGTGGCCCCGGAGGGTGGAGTCGCTGCGGCTGACGAACCCCAAACGTAGTTCGCCTTCCACCACGTCGGCCGCCGCAAGCGCGTTGCGGACGATTTCCTTGTTACGAGCCGCGGCTTCCGCCGGGTCCAGGCTACGGGTGTTGGTCAGAACGTAAACGGCTGGTTTGGTCTGCTGCTCACGAATGTGGGCGAAGGCCCAGCTGAAGTCCTCCACGTCCCAGTGCGTGAGCACGGGCAGGTCTGCCACTGACTGAGTTCCAGTGGGGTCGTCGTCGAGTACCACCAGCACGCGTGGGGTGCCTGCGTTGGAGGCGGCAAGAGCATCAGCCACGGTCGCGGATGGGATAGGGACCTCGGCCGGAAAGGCGGCTAAGACTTCTCGTTCAAGCGGCACTATGCGCTCCATTGTGATGTGATGAAGGTTATTGGTTATTGGTGTCGAAGCTGAGCGTTCGGTTGGCGCCCTGCCCGCATATTGCGCGCTATGGCAGTCGCTCACGGAGCAGCACGGGGCCGCGTTCGGCCCCGTGCTGCTCCGTGTTTTTGCTCAGAAGGTGTGGAGGACGAAGCGGAGGAATTCCGTGGGTTCGATGGCTTCGACGGGTACGGGGCCTTCGTTGGCGAGGAACTCATATCCGGTTTCGGCGCCGTACTTCTCGCCGCCTGCGGTGACCTGGCCCTTGGTCTGGAACAGGATTTCGATGGACGGGAACCGGCCAGCCTGGTAGACGGCGCCGGCATCCAGTCGGACGAAGCCGATGCGGAAGTTGCGCTCGGTGAAGGTGCCCAGCCATTTTTCCGAGACGCCCTCGTCGGTTGAGGGCAACCAGTCGTAGGCGTCGGGGTTCATGGCGATGACGTCTTCGTAGCGCGGGGTGGCGAACTCGAGTTTGCCGCCCGTGGCGTGTTCGAAGATCGCCTGCGATCCATCCACGACCTGCTCGTCGCCGTTGGCGTTGGTGTAGTGGTACATGCCCTTCTTGAATTCGCCGGTCTTTTCCAGATCGGCGTTGGTCGCTTCACGCTGTGCGACGCTGAGGTAGCCCTGGCCGCTGGCGCCGCCGGCCTGGAGAACCAGGGTCCGGAGGCCTTCGGCGCGTTCCTGAGGTCCGTAGTGGACGCTTTCGGGGAAGTACCCGACCCAGCCTTCCTCCAGGAAATCGTCCTCGGAGTAGGGCAGCCGGCCCTGGATGACGTAGCGGACCTGGTCAAAGTTGTGCCGGTGACGCGGGGTCCGCCATCCACCGCCGCCGGTGTGGCCCATATTGAGATCGTAGTTGTTCGGCGAGCCGTCCTCACCGAACAGCAGGTGCTTCTGGTCCAGCTTCCCCTCGCGCATGGATCCAACTGCTTCGATGTCGGTCTCCGCTGCTTTGCTTACGCGCATCTCCTGCTCCTTCACAAAAGTCGATTCATCCCCCGGCAAGATCCGGCGGGGGTGCGGTGGCCCGTCCGCCCGCTGCTATTCGTGCAGGCCCGACCACCCTGAATTGACTGTATCCCACATGGCGGGATATTGTCAATCACTAAAAGAAGAGATTGCCCAGGCGTGTCGGCGGCGGCGCGGGACTTCAGTGTCGAGGGGCGGGTAGTGGTTATCACCGCTGCCGCCTGAGGCATCGGCCGCGCGCTGGAGCGCCAGCTCGCCGCGGCCGGTGTTGTTTTCGTGGGAGCCGACCTCGACAAGGCCTAGACGGTCGTCAAGGAGAATTCATGAGGCCAGCGGTGTCGGCTTGGCCGTCAAGGTGAAAAGTGGCCGACGCGGTCTCCGTCACGGCGATGGTCGACACCCGCATCGAAACAGGGGGGCCGGGTCGATGTTGTGATCAACAACGCCTCGATCTTCACAGCCCTGTGCAATGCATGAATCTGGCCTAGTTGTCCCCGATAGCGGAGTCAGTGGAGTACGAGATCGCGTCGCTGCGGCGCGGCTGATTTCGTGACCCGAAGCTCTGTTTCAGCGGCATTAAGGAAAGCGCATGCGCCGCGACAGGACTTACGGCATCGGGGAATACTTCGGGGTGAGGTACATAGCGCTGCCTAGACGATCCCCATCCGGTCACTCGGCCAGGTCAGCGGCGCTGTGACTCCATCAGGCGTTCCGATATTGTCTTTGCCGCTTGCTTGACGGCCAGCACTGCTTGCGGGACCTCGACGTCGCGCCGGGCTTTCTCATCCCACGCGACACCCACACTGCCCACGGCTGTCTTCTGATCGGTGAGAATGGGTGCCGCGACGCCGTAAACGCCGGGGTTAAACTCACCCATGGTCAGGATGTAGCCGTCCTTTTTGATCTCACCCAGGGTCTTGCGGAAGACGCTCCACGTGCTGCCCAGTCCGGCGTTCTCAATTTCCGCACTGTAGCGGGGGTAGATGGCTTTCAGCCGGTGATGGGGGAGATGGGCCAGGATAACCTTTGACACCGCACCTTGGAACATCGGGCGCCGCTGCCCGCGGCTGAACCGGTTTTCGGGGCTCTGCGGGGCGCGACACTCTCCGATGCACAGGACCGAATCGCGAAAAGCAGTGCACAAGAGAGCCGAGTGCCCGATCTTGGCCACCAGGTCCTCAAGGACGCCGTGGCTGGCTAGCAGCAGCGGGTCCGTCTGGCGGATCTGAAGGTCCATCTCGATAATGCGCGGGCCAAGGCTGTAGTAGCCGTTGCGAACTGTAGTGAGTAGTCCCGCGTCATGCAGGGTTTTGATGTAGCGGTATCCCGTCGACCTGGAGGTTTCAATAGCCTCAATGAGGGCTACTGTCGACCAAACAGGCTCTGTTTCGGTGAACAGTTCCAGAATGTTCAGCATCCTGGCTAGGCTGCCCGCACTGTCCGGACTTTCTGTCACCTCACCCGCGCCGCCTGGCGAACCTCGTCCACTCATGGCGTGAGTCTCCATCCTTCTCTTGATACCACCCCGTCAGGCGGGCCGACCAACGTCCACCTGGAGTGCTCTGAACGGCGACGACGGCTTGTCCGAAGGCGCCGGCAATGGTGTCCATTGTACCTGAGTGGCGGGCTCGAAGATGTGATCCTCGCTGTACCGAGGGCCGCCGCCTGAGAGGGCGGCTGCCCTCGGTATTGCCGCCTGCGTGCAGCCTCCAAGAAGCTCAGAGATGCATCATCCTTCATTGCAGACGTATTGCGCCCCTCACCGTCACAGCTGCATATAGACACTCTTCGTGTACAGGTATGTGTCCATATGGGCAGCAGTTCCTTTATAGCCGTAGCCGCTCAGCTTCGTTCCGCTGAAGCCGACCAACGGATCGATGTAGCCGTAGCAGTTGACCCACATCGTGCCCGTGTGCACTCCGTGAACCGCCCGGAGGGCAGTGGACAGGTTTTGTGACCAGACCGCTCCGCCAAGGCCGTACTCACTGTCATTGGCGATGGCGATGGCTTCGTCGATGTCATCGAACGGAAGGATGGAAAGAACGGGTCCGAAGATCTCTTCACGGGCGATGCGCATGTTGTTGTTAACGCCGCCGAAGACGCTGGGCTGCACGAAGTATCCGCTTCCAAGTTCATCCCCAAGACGTGCACCACCGTAGAGCAGCTCGGCGCCTTCATTTCGGCCGATATCGATGTAGTTCAGGACAGTGTCCAACTGGGGCTGGGAGATGACCGGGCCCAACGTGGCCGCGGCGTCCAAGCTGTGCCCGACCCTGAGAGTGTCCATGAAGGCCAGCAGCCGTTCCGTGAACTCATCGACGATGGGCCGCTGAACCAGCACGCGCGTACCGGCGAAACAGATCTGGCCTGAATTCGAGAAGACACCCATGGCGGCCCCCGGCACTGCTTTATCCAGGTCGGCATCAGCGCACACGATGTCCGCCGACTTGCCGCCCAGTTCCAGCTGCAGCTTTTTGATGTTGACGGTGGACGCCTCGATGATCCGGCGGCCGGTCTCGGTGGATCCGGTGAATGCGATACGGTCGACGTCGGGGTGCGCCGCCAGCGCGTTTCCGGCTGCGCTCCCGGATCCCGTGACGACATTGATGACCCCGGCCGGGACCCCGGCTTCGTGCAGGATCTCGGCAACGCGCAGCACCGACAGCGAAGCTTCCGAAGCAGGCTTGAGCACGGCGGTGCACCCGCTGGCCAGAACAGCGCCGATAATCCAGAACTGACCGTTGAGGGGTCCGTTCCAGGGAATGATTCCGCCGATGACCCCGACCGGTGCCTTCAGCGTCATCGTAGCGACGTTACCGGGGATGCCGTTCATCAGCGTCTCGCCGGAGATGCTCGTCGCTTGGGAGGCGAAAAACGACAACATTTTCATCAAGGAGGCCTTGGAATTGCGCAACCTTGAGACGGGGGCGCCCATATCGAGGGCCTCAATCTGGATGAGTTCCTCGAACCTTTGGTCGAGGACCTGGGCGATACGTGTAAGCAGCGCCTGGCGCTCGTAGGGGCTCCAGGAGCTCCACTGGCCGTTGAACGCCTTGCGTGCAGCGAGGACCGCCCGATCGACGTCGGACGGTCCTCCGGCGGCGAACCGTGCCAGGACCTCGCCTGTGGATGGATTGGTGGTGGTCAGCGTCTGTTCGGACTCGGCCGGGACCCTCTGACCGTCGATAAAGAGATGGTGCACCTCGCGGGACAAGAAGCTCTGCGCCTGTTCGGACGGAGCGAAACTCTGCTGGGTGGTGGTCATGATTTTCCTCTCGGGTGACCTTTGACATTCCGTCAATCGAAAATGAAGACGCCTTTGCCGATCTTGCGTTGATCGAATAATTCGTAGGCCTTCTCTGCCTCGGCCAGCCGGAACTCATTGGTGAACAGTGACTCCACGTCCAGGCCTCGTTCGGCAATGAACTGGGCACACTCGTCCTGCTGGTTCTTGCTGAACGTGAGCGACCCGAGGACGGTCTTGTGCAAGTGGATCAGCTCTTCGCTGTCCAGATCGATCTTGCCGAAGACTCCGACCATGCAGGCGGTCCCCCAGGGACGGACCGCCTGTATCGCCTGACGGCGTACGGCGGGAATGGCGCTGCATTCGATTGATTTATCCGCCCCTTCCCCGTTGCGGGTCAGCTCGCGCACGGCGGCCACCGCGTCCTGCTCACGTGAGTCGACAACGTAGTCAGCGCCGAACTGCTTGGCCATTTCAAGCCGTGAAGGCTCGACGTCGACCGCGATGACCCGGGCTCCGAATGCCCTCGCCAGTAGGGTGACGCTCAGCCCAACAGGTCCTTGACCGAAGATGGCAACGGTCTCGTCGGCGGAAAGATCGACCCTCTTGATGGCTGCGAAGGCCGTTCCGGTGCCACATGAGATGGCAGCACCGGTCTTAAACGAGAGAGAATCCGGCAATTTGATAAGCGTGTGCGCGGGAACCTTCATGAAGTCCGCATGTCCGCCGTCACCGTTTAGCCCGCCGTATACGATTCGTGCGTTCGGGCAGTACTGCGTCCAGCCCGAACGGCAGTACTGGCAGGTGCGGCACCCGTCGTAGTGGTGGACCATGACCCGGTCTCCGACCCTGGCTTCGGTCGGCCGGACGGCGTCCCCGACGAGCTCGACGACCCCACACGGCTCGTGCCCTTCGATGACCAGATCAGATCCGGTGCGTACTGGGCCGTGGAGGTGATGGAGGTCGCTCCCGCACATACCGGAGGCCTTCATGCGGATCACGACTTCATCCGGCCCCGGTACCGGATCCGGATAGTCGCGAATCTCGAGCCTACCCTCGCCTTGGAAAACAACGGCTTTCATGATTACTGCTCCTCGATGTTCAGGAGATGGACGGCATCGGTGACGCCTGGAGTTCGTTTATTGCGTGAAGCCCTCCCAGCTGACCAGGAGAGACGACCACCACTTCAGATGGATCGTGGCACAGTCCCCGGCCTTGCTGTACTTGGAGGACTGTCGTCAGATCATGCCCGGGCCTTTGGCTCCTCCAGCGCATCAGCAGTGTCACCGGCCGGAGCGATCTGCGCCAAGGCCTCAGGAGACGTGTCCACGCGGGCGGCGGCGAAGATCGTAGTAGCGGCGATATAGAAGCCCGAGACGGTCAGGATCACTCCGATAATCCCAAAGGCGTTGAACAGCCCTAGGACGATGAAGGGGGAAGCGATCAATCCGACGCGACCGACGGTCTGGGCAAGCCCGCCTCCACGGAAGCGGAAGGCGGTTGGGAAGAACTCCGGCACCGTCCCGAGGCACATGGTCAGGAACGACGCGGCCATGGCGACCAGGATGAAGCCGACGGCGATGATCAGGGCCGGCTCTGTCATGAACGGGTAGATGCCAGCGAAGATCGCCGCGAGCGTTCCCGAGAGCACGATGCTGCGGCGCCGTCCGAGGCGGTCAGCGAGCAGCATGCACAGCAGCGGTCCCGCGACGTAGCCGGACATGATGGCCGCGTTGAACCCCAGGGACGATGTAACGGTCATTCCCTGCTTGACGAAGAACGTCGGCATCCAGCCGGTCACGGAGTAGGAACCGAACAGGCAGATGATGGTCAGAACCAGAGCCAGCAAAGTCCGACGGATCACAGTGCGTGAGAACAGCACCGTCATCGGCACATAGTCAGCTTTCTCATCCGTGACACCGGCATGGCTGGCGACCGCAGCCGGGCTGGCCTTGGGGCTCGAAACGCCCGATTCCTTCTCGATCCTCTGCAGGACGGCTTCGGCTTCTTCGTGCCGGCCGCGTGACTCGAGCCAGCGCGGGGACTCCGGCATTTTCCGGCGCAGCCACCAGGCGATCAGGGCGCCCACACCGCCGATGATGAACATCGCACGCCAGGACCACATGGGAATGACCAGCCATCCGACGAGCGAGGACAGCGAGACACCGAATCCGCCGAAGATCCCGAGCAGACCCAAGTACTTGCCGCGGTGGCCCCGCGGGAAGAACTCGGTGATCATGCCATAGCAAATGACGTATTCAGCACCCATTCCGATGGCCATCACGAATCGCAGGCCGATAAGGACCTCCATGTTCGGGGCAAAGGCTGCACACACTGCGAGGATGCCGAAAAGCGCCAGATTGAACTGGAACGCGAAGCCGCGTCCGATCCGGTCACTGAGCCAGCCGGCGAAGGCCGCCCCGATTGCGAGACCGGCGAACGTCGCCGACAGGAACAACGAGTTCAGTTCGAGCGTGGAGAAATCGGTGGGCAGCATCGACGCCAGCACGGCGGACGAGAGCGTGTTGTCGAACGAGTCGAAGAACATGCCCAGGCCGACTAGCAGCGCCATGCGCCGGTGGAACTTTCCGATCTGGAGATTGTCGAGCCGCTGGCTCACACTTACATGCGTGGTCATCGAACGGCACCTTCCGGACGTGCTGCCTCGTACGAGGCATGGCAGGAAACGGCGGGGGACTGATGAGGGGTGAGAGAGAGAAGAGCCCGTTCCGGGACGACTCTCATGATGCGAGCGTGGCCGGCCGGACGGGAATGACAAGATTCGCACTGGTTCGATCGACATTGTTCGGTCATGCGTCTTACTACCTTTGACTTGGTGCTCACAGCGGCGCGAACACGACGGTGGGTGAGCTGAACCTTTACGACGCGATCGGCCGCTTCGATCAAGGTAAATGCCGACGCTGCCGAGACATGTAGGGCGCGAAGTGCCGACAGTTCAACAGTGACGAAAACACACAGCTCCCCGGAACTATCTTAAGAATATCCTGCATTGTGGGACTTCGTCAATAGCTCTGCTGGGCCGGGACCGGCACGGGGATGCAGCATGTCCGGCGACCAAGTGGCAGGCAATGAACGGGATACTCGAAGCTGATTTGCCGGCGATGGTTACCCTGCCCCGTCTTCACTAGCAACGTCGGCCCCGCACCAAGAGGGGTGCGAGGCCGACATCATGAAGGGAGATTACGACTGAGCTGCTGCTGATTTAACAATGTCATCACTGAGAGCTGACGCACCCCGTTCGGGCTGATCTGGCCCCTCTGCTGGCGCTGGGTCCTTCTTGTCGGGAGCCGGCACCTTGACGAAAAGCAACAGGACGAACGCCAGGGAGAGTGCAACCAACGGGACGGTCATTCCAACGATGGTGTCGCCGGGGGTGGCGAGCTTGCCAATCAGGAACGGTCCGAAGAAGCCACCAGCGGAAGCCAGGGAATTGATGACTGCGATTCCGACCACGGCCTGCCGCTTGGTGAGGATCTGGCTGATCAGGGCCCAGTACGTAGGGATGTTCCCGATCACGCCGCACGCAAGCAGGATGAGTCCGATCATTCCCAGCAGCGGGGAGCCGCGGAACACAGCAGTGATGATTAGACCGATGATGGCGGTTGCGAAGCAAGACAACACGATGAACTTCCGTCGCCCGCTGATATCGGCATACCGAACGAGCAGCAACATCACGACGGCACCGCAGACATAGGGGATGGCGCCATAGATGCCAATGTTGGTGGGGGAGTAGGACGGATTCAATTGCGACACAACCTGCGGGAGGAAGAAAGTCATGCCGTAGGTTGCGACTCCGGCAAGCGCATTGATCAAGCCTAGATACAGGATTTTAGGATTCCGCAAAGCCCGCAGCTCACTCGATTTGTCGTGCTTGTCTTCGGGCATGGCAGCGTACTCGTCGGCAATGGAACCTTCCAGCCACTCTTTTTCATCGGCACTGAGCCACTTCGCCTTGCTCGGCCGGTCAGCCAGCGTCAGGAGGATCCATATCCCGAGGAGGACCGGCGGCAGGCCCTGAAGAATGAAGATCCATCGCCAGGAGCTGAGCCCAAACCAGTCCACATGATCGAGGATCAGACCGCCGCTAAGGCTTCCAACAATGAGAGCAGCCGGCATGGCCAGCGCGAGGGCGCCAATGGCCCGGCCGCGGTCATGGTTCAGGAACCAATAAGTGAGGAATAAAATGAGGCCCGGGAAAAGCCCGGCTTCCGCGATACCCAGCAGGACGCGCGCGATGTACAGCTGCGTTACGTCATATACGAATCCGGTAGCAACCGTAACGAGGCCCCAGGTAATTGCGATGCGCGCCAGCCAAAGCCGCGCACCTACCCTTGCAAGAATCATGTTGCTGGGCACTTCCAGCAGCACATATGCGATGAAGAAAATGGCGGCGATGGCGCCGTATGTGGCAACGTCAATGCCGAGTTCTTTGCCCATCGTCAATTGGGCGTAGCTGATGGAGGACCGATCCATATAGTTGAACGCATAAAGCAGGAAAGCGACCGGCAGGATTGTCCGTCTAACCTTCCTAATGACCGTTTTCCGATCGACGGCCGACTTGGTCGGCACAGAATTTGTAGCCACGCTACCTCCTTGTAGGGTGCGCCCAATGGGGCTAAATCCATAGCACCCCTGGGGTGCCTGGCTGGATTGGATAGTATTCGCGATTGCGAATGGATATTCAAGCTATAGAGCGTCGTTCCCGTAGCGCCTGCAGTGTCGGGTAATACGCTGTCGCGATTAGGGTCAACTGATGGACTTTGATGCAGTCCAAGAGGGTAAGGGGTGAGTTCCCAAAAAGCCTTGCTTTGAATAATATCCCACCATGTGGGATACAGTCAATAGTTCTTGGCGTTCTTTCTCAAGACTGAGGGTTGCAGCATAAACGGGTTACAAACTTTGCAGTTACGGTGGAGTAGTTAGAGAATCTTTTGGCCGGCGACCTAAAGTTAGCTCGCCACGAAATGGCAACGTGGGCAATCTCTTGGGATACCACGCCCGTCCCCGGCCCTCCGGCACGCCCCAATTACTCCGGCCGGTCAGCGAACCAGCTCTAAGATCTGGATGATCTCTTTGCAGGTTTCGAGAGACTTAATAAGATCTTTAGCCCTTTTAATGTTTTCAAGGGGGATTGGATTGTTGGACGACTGCGCGCAATCACTGAATTTTTGCAGGAGCTCTTCCCATGTCATTGGGCGCTCTGGCGTGCCGGGCACTTCGGAACCTAGCCGCTCGATGCGGCGGCCGTCCCGCATGACCACCTCGACCTTGCCGTCAGGCAGCTTGAGGTCCCAATTGAAGGCCGAATCGAATACCGGCTCGACTTTGTCTGCAAGCGCGAGGATTTGCTGGTCCTTGAGGGTATCGGTTGAAAAGTCTGAAATGTTCATCCTGCCTTTGACGAGCGCCAGGGCGACGGTGAATGGCAACGAGAACTTGGCGTCCATCATCGTGTCAGGCGCTTTTCGTTCCTTTAGGGGCTGAGTCATGCGCTGCGCGAAGTTTCCGACATAGACGCGGACCGATTCAATGTCTTCGACCTTGATCGGATTTTCGCGTAGCATTTCTATTGCTGCATGTATGTAAGTATGAGCGTTGCCCACCGCTGGCCAGTACTTATAGGTCATACCCGCCGAGAGATATTCAGAACCGAGATTCTCGAGCATTTTCTCGCGGTTATATTCTCCGTTGAAATAGACTTTGAACACGCCGGCCTCGCCTTCGAACAGGTTCCCCATACCGAGCATTCCCTTCTGGGCAAGGAGAACGGCATTTACGCAGCTTTGGGCTATAAAACCGGCATAAAGTCCGCGCAGATCGCTGCCAATGCCGAAGATTTGTTCCATCGTGCCGCCCGCTGTCAGGCTGACGATTCCCATAGCATGAGCGATTTGCTGCGCGTTCAGGCCCAGTAGCGCTCCGCAAGCGGCGACACCCGAGTACACTCCGACCGCCCCGGACAAGTTCCAGTCCATGTGCCACCCCACATTGCAGCGCAGACGGATGAACAATTCCTGCCCGATTGCCACTGCTGTGATGAGTTCTTGGCCGGTTACGTCGCCCTTGCGCTCCCCCAGTGCAAGGAGGGCAGGCACGAGAGAACTGTCCGGATGAGCGCCCCAAGGCGTCTGGCTGTCGTAATCGAGGCCATGCGCTAGCGTGCCGTTGGCGAAGGCGGCCGCCGGGGCGGGCACGCGGCCGCCAAACCCGAGGATGCTGGCTTCTCCCTTGCCGCCGGCGTCCGTGACTAGCTCGATGATGGGGTTTACGGCTGGTTCCATCCCGCTCGCCCCGAGCATGACGCCGATTGTGTCCAAAACACTCTTCTTGGCGGCTTCGACTGCCAAGGGCGGCAGGTCGGAAAACCGCGTATTTGCCGCAAATTCTGCGAAGTTGTGGGAGATGTCGACGTTGTGTGCCATATTGTTTCTTTCTTTTTTTCAGAAGATTTTTTGCAGGCGCGGCTGCGGCCGGGGCTATCCAGCAATTGCCTTCTGGCCTTGCCCGAGCCCCTAGATCGCGAACATACTGCCGGCGCCAGGCTGGTTGGTGGGTACGCGGCGCATCGCCTTCGCCATGCTTGTGAAGTAGAGAACGTCGAGGTCACGCCCGCCGACATGACGCTCGTTACGTATCGGCTGGGAAAGTCGACCTCGCGGTGGATCGGTCCGTCCGGTGCTTAGCGGATGATGCGGCCACCAAGCGCCTTGGCATTCCAAAGAGAATCTGGTTTTGCAAATCGACCAGAAGCCGGATTCGGCCATGAACACATCCCATCACTGTCGCAGAACGCTAGACACCGGGACCTCTTGTTGTAGCGCAGTGCCCAGTGAGGTGCGCATCAGAGGCACGCAGTCTGGCCGCCATCAACTGACACGACCGAACCAGTCATGAAGCTTGCATCATCGGTAAGAAGAAAGACGATGACGGCAGCGATTTCCTCCGGGTCGCCAATGCGCCCGATAGGATGCTTTGCGTTAATACGGGCGACAGCGGCGGGATCGTCCATCATGTACTCGATCAGGGGTGTCCTGGTCATGCCCGGAGCAACCGCGTTGACCCGGATACCGAGGGGACCGAGCTCGGGCGACATGGATTTCGTTATGCCGGAAATCCCGAACTTTGAGGCGACGTAAGACAGTCGGTTGGGCACGCCCAGGATACCGGCGCCTGATGAGATGTTCACAATCGCCCGCGGCCCGGTGTCGTCTTTCACCGCGAGCACGAACGCTTGGCACATGTTGATCGTTCCGTCGAGATTTACCGCCATAATTCTGCGGTGTTTTTCCTGATCGGTGTCGACGATGCTTCCTTCGCCTGTGATCCCCGCGCAGTTGATCAGGCCGTTGAGGCCGCCGAGCTCCTTGCCCATCTCGGAGAGAAGTCCGACCGCCGCATCGTGATCACAAACATCCAGCACGGCCCCATGGACCCGGTCTGAGTTGGCGGCGCTTGATATGGCCGCATCGACTCCTGCTTGTGTGACGTCCACTGCCACCACTGTCGCCCCCTCAGCAAGCAATCTCTTTACACTGGCGGCGCCAATCCCACTGCCCGCGCCGGTCACAACGACCGTTCGCCCTTCGAATCGCTCCATCGAGACTCCTCTTGGATTTCTGCGGAAACTCCTGCTGTCGGCCACCTAGGACAGGAACCGGCAGGCCCGCTTGTTTTGTATGTGAAATAGAGTTCCATATGTGCAGACGTGCGTCAATAGCAACGGGGCTCGCCTTGCCGGTTTTTGTGTGGGAGCCCCGCTGAATCAAATCGCTTGCGTCCTGTAGCAACTCCTGGCTAAGCGCAGCCGTCCGGCCGGTAGGAGCGCGGGGGTGCTTTGTGAAGTTGGTACTCCTGCCGGCGGCAACGGGCTTCGAGCCGAGGCGTTGCCGGTCGGTTTGATCGTCCCCGGTATTTTCAGCCTCCGGAAACTCCTGCCGAGCTGGGTCGTAGGTGCGCCGCAACCCCGGGTGGAAGTTGGGCGCACACCGGAGAGGTCTAGGTCGTCGCCGGAAGGGTGCGTCGTGGAACGGCTTCTTGGTCCCCTAAGAAGTTACTCGGCGGAGGCGGCCGTGAGACGGCGCGCGCGTCAGCGCCACGAGCTCCGTCCCGTCCCCGTGACGCTGTAGCCCCATCGAGGACACATAAACGGGTGCCGAACGGTGTGCGGTAGTTCAATCTCCGGATGAACACTGCGTCCATGCCTAACCGAATGAAGCGTCTAACCTATTGCCGCGTCGTCGCTGCCGTTGACTGATGGACTGGGTCAGATTGCTGCTGCCGGAAAGCAAGGTGGACACCGACGGTCTTTCGGGCGGCAGCGTCGGAACATGCACCGGCGGGCGACTGTACGCAAACTTGTCACCGGCGGTCTCAGGCGCACGCGGCTTCCGTTATTAGCGGTGCACGTAACCTTAGGAAGACAGTGCGCCGGAAATGAATCGATGGAGCGCCTCGGGCTGATTCGCGTCCATCTGTGAGGTGTTGGCTCAGTCGCCCTTCACGACACCTGCTCCCATCCTGCGGGACAATTCTCTGCAAGTTTCGACCAACAATTCACGCGCTTGATCCACGGGCATGTTATCTGTGCCAGTAAGGCGGTGGATGAACGGCGTCGTAACCGCAGCCACGGCTTTCCCGGTATAGTCGAAGACCGGGGCAGAGATGTTCGTCACCCCCTCAATGGTGAGCGATTTTCCTTGGCAGAACCCCGCCTTGCGCACCTCGGCCAGATCGGACAGGAATCGTGCGCGCCGCGCACTTGTCTCATTGCCTGCAAGCGTCAGCAAATGGGAGAGTTCTTCATCCTCCATAAATGCCGCAAGAACTCGTCCAGAGGCAGAGTCGTCGATGGGAATCTGTGAGCCAAGACGTACCGTATTTACGTTGGTATCCGGGCAGTCGACCTGAGCGATAACGAGCAGCTTCCCAGAATTTAGGATGCAGAGGTGAACGCTTTGGCTGATGCGATTAGCAAGCTTCTGCATCTCATCGCCGGCGATGGCTGTAAGGCGCCGAATGATCGGATGACGATGCGCGACTTCAAATAATCTTGTAGTCAAGTGATAACGCTCACCCTCATCAAGCTCCACGTAGCCACGCTCGCGCAGCACTATGAGCACACGGAAAATTTCGGACGTGGTCCGGCCGAGTCTCTTGCTGATTTCGGCCTGGCCGAGGCCGCCGTCCGTCGAAGCCAGGAGTTCGAGAATGTCGAGTCCCTTCGACAGAGCCGGGGCCCGATATTTGCTCTCACTTATTTCAGTGTCCACGTCGACTGCTCCTCTTAGCCCGCATCATTGCTTGATGCCGCAAGTTACTACCCTTTTCATATATGAAAGTATCTCTCCTCGCGAAGTGAGTCAATTGCATCCCTAGCCGCGATCCTTCAGTGCGGCACTAAGGGTGCAGTTGCCCATGATCACAGCGACCGCGCCTGAGCATGTTCGCGCGCATCCTGGAATTCTTCCGATGGAAGCAACGAGAGGCACTCCCTTGTCACACTGTGCGGTATCCCATGGAAGCTAGGACACACGGCAGAGGTCCCTGCGTATCTGATTTCCGCCGCGGCCAGATCACCCCGGCGCCAAGTTGGACTACCCGAAGAGACGAAGCGCTGCTTCACTGGCCTGCACTGCAGCGAGGTAGCTTGCGTTTGCCCGGATGACCGCCAACTCTTGAGTTGCCAGGATCGTGCCCACTGATGCCTGACGTGGAGCGCGATGGGTTTCCCGGGCTCTTATGCCTGCTGCCGCCGTCTTTTGCGACCTCGTCCCGACTGGCTTTGCGGGATCTGGCATCATCTGGCACACAGGCGTAGCGTCGGTTGCGCAGGCAATCGCCCGGCGGACAGCCGCTTGGCGCCGCCCGATGTTAAACCGTTGAAGCAATCCTTGAAGGAGTCGGGATGGCTGGATGGAATGCTGACACTGCTGCCGGCCCGCTGGGGCCCGGGTCGGTCACCCTGGTGGAGGGATCCTCCTTCTGCATCTCGTCGGCGAACGGCGATATCTATCCGGAATACCCGCATGGGGTCTTCTATGAGGACACCCGCATCCTGTCCCGCTGGAATCTGACCGTAAACGGTGAGCCCGTGGAGTCGCTGGCCGCGATGACGAAAGAACCGTACCGTGCCCTGTTTGCCGGCCGCGTGCCACGTTCGGACGGGCACGCAGACAGTCCGCTGATAGTCGAACGCCTTCGCGAAGTAGGGGCTGGAATCATGGAGCAAATCATCGTCCGGAACTACTCGCCCGCCCGTGCCGAATGCATGGTTTCCCTTAAGGTCGAAGCGGACTTTGCTGACCTGTTCGAGGTGAAGGAGGCACGCATTCAGCGGCGCTGGGACGAGTCCCGCGAAGCGGACGGCGGCGCGTTGACGGTCCGGGCCGTTTGGCAGGACATCCGGAAGGGCGTCGTCGTGTCGGCCAGTGGCGCCGACGCCTCATCCGAAGGTCTGACGTACCACGCCGTTGTCCCGCCGCACGGACAATGGAGCGCCACGTTTAGTGTGGTTCCCACTGCAGACGCATCACGTCCCGTGGCGCCGTTCGTACGTCCCGACGCCGATGAATTATCTCCGCGCGACCTGCGCCGGCAGGAGTGGGTCTCGAAGATTCCGGTGCTGCACATGAGTAACCACTCCATCGAACGGACCCTTCGGCGCAGTTACGATGACCTGGGAGCCCTTCGCATCGAGGACCCCGACCACCCGGACCGGATTGTGGTGGCTGCAGGCGCACCCTGGTTCATGGCACTGTTCGGACGGGACTCGCTATGGGCGTCCCTCATGGCGCTGCCCGTGGATCCGTCCCTGGCCTTCGGCACCATCCAGACGCTGGCCAGCCGTCAGGGCAGCGTGGTGGATGAGATGAGCGAGGAGGAGCCGGGGAAGATCCTGCACGAGGTAAGGCTCGATGTCTCCAGCGGGCTGGCGCTGGGCGGCAAGTCAGCCTATTACGGCAGCGTCGACGCCACTCCGCTGTTCGTGGCCCTGTTCGGCGAAGTCAGCCGCTGGGGATTCGCGACCGAGACCATCGCCGCCCTGATGCCTCATGTGGACCGGGCGCTGGACTGGATCCGGACCTACGGCGATAAGGACGGCGACGGGTTCGTTGAGTATCAGCGCCTCAACGACCGCGGGCTGATCAACCAGGGCTGGAAGGACTCCTGGGACGGCATCAACTTCGCTGATGGAACCCTGGCCGAGCCGCCGATCGCGCTCTGCGAAGTGCAGGCCTACGTCTACGGCGCCTATCTGGCCCGTTCCTGGCTGGCCTACGACGCCGGCGACACGGGCCTGGCGGCCGAGTACCGGGATCGCGCGGCACAGCTAAAGAGGCAGTTCAACGAGCAGTTCTGGCTGCCCGATCGGGGCTACTACGCCATCGCTCTGGACGGAAAGAAGCGGGCTGTCGATGCGTGCGCTTCCAACATGGGGCATTGCCTATTGTTTGGCATCATCGATGATGACAAGGCCGCGCTGGTGGCCGAACGGCTGATGTCCCCGGAGATGTTCAGCGGCTGGGGAGTCCGAACGCTGGCCAGCAACATGGCAGCCTACAACCCCGCAAGCTACCACAACGGATCAGTGTGGCCCCACGACAATGCCATCATCGCAGCCGGACTCCTGCGCTATGGCTTTGTCGAGCACGTGCAGCGTATTTCCACAGCATTGTTTGAGGCGGCCGAGTACTCGGAGGGGCGGCTGCCGGAGTTATTTTGTGGCTTTAGCCGCGAGCACTTCTACGAACCCATCCCCTACCCCACGGCGTGCTCACCACAGGCCTGGGCCGCCACCACCCCAATTTTCCTGATCAAGACCCTAATGGGCTACTACGCCGACGTTGCCCGCGGCGGCCTCTGGATGGATCCCGTCCTCCCCGTATCCTACGGCGACCTGCACATCACCAACGCCCCCATGGCAAACAGCAGGATCACTATCGACATCTCCGGCTCCAACGCGAGGATCAACGGGCTGCCCGAGGGCATGCTGTTCCACCACGGAACCCGACCGCGGGCGGCCGACTTGGTGGAACAGGCCAGACTGCACGGAAAGGCGTAGCCACCGCGTTATCCCGTTCCCGCCTAGCGCCCGGTCGTCGCAGCACATGGCTTTGACAGTCCTGGTCCGAATCCAGCTACGGATGTGTATTCGGCAGGGGCGAACAATGGGCGTTATAAGGAACGAGCCCAAACTCGGGGACAAGATCCAACATTGAGGGGTGGCGGGAGCCGCTGGACAAGACACCGCGGCTGCTATCGCCACTCCTGCCGACGTGCCCATGAAACCGTATAGAAGGCCCGACAACCGCTCCGAACACGACCTTGAGCGCGGCGATGATCATTGGGGGCCAGAAGTCGCTTCATCCCCAAGCAAGAGCCGATGGGCGGCGGCGTCCCCCACGCTGTCGTCATGTGGCACAGCGCGGGGCGTTGGCGTTGACGGTATCCCGGAAAACGGGATATTCTCCATCTTGAGGGTCTCTCTAGGGGAAGCAATCGTGGCCCTCTAGGACGACAGCACCCAATTCCTTCGATGGACTCCCGTTCGCGACAGTGCGACCCGTTACACCGCACGTTGCCACGGGGATAAAGTGCGGGACGCGTTTTTCGGCTTCGAGACTGATGACCGAGCCGTTTCGGATGACACGCGTTTGGACTGGCCAGCGATTGCTATATGTGATCTGGGCCAGGTGTGGTCGGTTTTGCCTTGGCCCGGAAGTTACGGCTACGGGCCCTGCCAGCGGCAGGTGGTTCCAAGAGACTTATTCGCCTACTTCTCATCCCTTGAAAGGCCCCTCATGGTTACGCGCACACGCAACACCGGCCGGACCCCCGGGATCAACCCTGGTCTCACGCTCCTCTTCGCTCTCGTCGGTGGGGTCGGCGTCGGAAACCTGTACTGGGCGCAGCCGCTCCTCGGAGACATCGCCGCTGAGCAAGGCGTCTTACCAGGCACTTCCGGGCTACTCGTGACGCTCAGCCAGGTGGGGTACGCGCTCGGCGTGTTCCTGGTCGTGCCCCTCGGCGACACCTTGAACCGGAAACGCCTGATCCCCATAATCATGCTCCTCTGCTCCTTGTCATTGGGTGGCTGTGTACTGGCTCCGAACTTCACCGTCCTGCTGACCACCCTTGCCCTGGTGGGCTTCACGAACGTTGCCGGTCAATTGCTCCTGCCCTTGGCCGGTGATCTTGCCACCGATGAGCAGCGGGGACGCGTGGTCGGGACGATAGCGTCCGGATTCCTGATTGGCATCCTGTTATCCCGAATGGTCAGCGGAATCGTGGCGGACATATTCGGATGGCGCATGATTTACGTTGCAGCATCAGGGATGATGCTTGTCCTCGCGGCCATCATGAGCCGTGCTATCCCGGTTCTGGCCCCTCGGAACCGGATACCGTACGGCAGGCTCCTCCGCTCGGTGGGGGAGGCCGTCGTCCGGTACCGCTCGGTCAGGATCATCGCAGTCCTTGGAGCGGCATTGATGTGTGTCTTTATGGCATTCTGGACCGGACTCACGTTCTTGCTAGGTGCGGACCCGTTCTCATTCACGGCCTCTCAGATCGGTCTGGTTAGCCTGTTCGGGGTGGCCGGAGTCCTCGGCGCCCAGATTACTGGTCGGGTGTATGACCGCGGCTGGTCGGTCCCCGCCATCGGTATTGGACTTGCCATTACTTTGGTGTCTATCGCTGTTTCCGGGCTTGGCGGGTCATCGATCGTCGCCGTGCTCGTCGCCGTCTCGCTGCTCTCCGTTGGGGTTCAGTCCGTGCTGGTGCTCCTTCAAACGATGATGGTCTCGATAGACTCTGCCGCGCGTAGCCGCCTCAACACCGCCCTGATAGTTGGCAACTTCATCGGCGGTGCCATCGGATCAACTCTTGCCGCCATACTCTGGCAGGTTGGCGGGTGGGCGACGGTCATGAGCGGCTCATCCCTCGTCGTCGCCTTCGCCCTGACCATATGGTTTATCCACAAAAGGCGGGCTCTCTCGGAATTCACGAAAACGTCGTCCATGTCACCTGCCGCGAACGATGTGTCGCTCCAGCATGAGCGCCGGGACCTGGGCGATACTCGTGCGACCTAGTGTAACTTGCGAAAATATGGAACTGCACAAGGGCGGGGTTCTCTCATTCCTAAGACTCGTCTAGAGACGTGTTGATGGAGGAAAAGTTGTTTTTCGAACCGGGATCCGTTGATCAACTTCAACGCCGAGCATAAGTGGTCTGTCTGGGCCAGCCGGCCCTGCAGGGCGATGGCGCGGGATAAGGGGCCAAAACTGTCCGCATTTGGTGCTGTTTCAGTCTGTTCATCAAACAAGCCGAGAATGGGTCGGCGGGGGCTGCTGCGTTGGAGCTTGCGCCGACGCTAAACCCATCGAGCGGCGAAATTGGTGACGGTAGCCTCGCCCGCCGTGCTGAATCCTGCGGGAACCGGTCGGTGAGGTTCGTCTGGAGAAAGTGCCGGATCTGGTCCTGCAGGAGGCCACCGGGGCGATGGTCAGCTTCATCAACGGCTGCTATATGTGGTGTCCAGTCTTCGACCCCTATCAGGGCATGCCGAGTGAATTAGCCATGGGCCACCGTTCATGGGTGCCGTGGATGAAACGGGCATTGACGAGCGGTGTAGCGTTCCCGAGAGCCTCAGTGAGGAGCCTATCCACCAAGCGGGCCGCTGCGCTGAACAGCTCAAGGATGTTCAAAATGACTGCCAAGCTCAACGAACGTCCACACATGGCCTGAATTTCCATCTTTCCGTTCGCCCGACCCGGCCAGCCGGATGTCCTTGCCTATTGACCAAGTCTTACAATGTAGGATATCTTCAAAATTGCTCGAAGTGCATAAGTCCGGCGCTGCTGAACCAACGGGGACTCACTGCCACTTCGGCTCGCGGCAGGGGCGTCGAGCCTTGCGTGTACAGCTCTACTAATTTTTAGGGACCTCTGACCCATGCACCTCTTTGCTTTCTGCCTTGACGGTTCTTTCCATGGTTGCCGCTCGAGCAGGTAGACACGCGGCGCCGCCGGTTTTGCTGCGGTTAACCTCAGGATTTCCCCGTCGGCGTAGAGCCCCAGGAATATCTCCAAGCGCGTTCACTGCCAAACAGCGCAGACAGTACATTCACTTGAGCCTGACCGTTCTCACAAACCGAACAAAGGAGCATACACATGAGCGGAATCATTGTAGTAGGGGTTGACGGCAGCGAAACTGCAAGGAAGGCTGCGGAATCGGCACGAGATCTAGCGGCAGCCCTAAACGCCTCACTCCACGTGGTGTCGGCCTTCGACAGCGACCGCACCGAAGTTTTTGGCAGCGGCAGTGACCAGTTGGTTGTCTCTGACGCCGATGCTGCTGAGCACGTCGCCCAGACGGTTGCGGAGTCGTTGGGGCAGGGCATCGAGATAACAAGTTCTGCCGTCCGCGGCAGGCCCGCGGACGGCCTCATCAAAGAAGCACTGCGGATGGATGCCAGCATCATCGTGGTGGGAAACCGCAGGATGAAGGGCATCGGCCGCGTCTTAGGAAGCGTCGCCAACAGCGTGGCTCATAACGCCCCCTGTGACGTCTATATCGCTAACACCTACGACGCCGACTGACGCCCTTTCCGGACTCGTGCCCGAGTTGGACGGGCACAAGCAGAGTAGCGGACCCAGTCCAGCAGTGCGAAAGACCTCCACAAATGCAGACTTGGTTGCTTATTTTTGCAGCCCTTAAACATCAGGGCCACTAAGGGCCAAGGTCTGGACTGAGCCGCCTCATGCCCCCTAAGCCTTTGCATTTGCGGCATCAATGTTGGCGGCTAATAAGGGCACGGCTGCACATATGGGGCACCTACCTCTGCACCAAGAGCGTCTACATCCAGATGTGACCGGCCGCCTTGCATGCCATGCTCTAGACCCAGGCAGCGGAAGTTAACGGCGTCCTCCCCAGCCCCTGCAAAATGAGCGATAGAGAACGGAGATGGAGAATGACCGGATTAAGCACGTCAGACCGTGCGCAGCAGTTGAAAGCTTTGTACGAGGCACCGGAGATCTTGCGGGTTGTAAATGTCTGGGATGCCATTAGCGCCGCAACGGTCGCGGCACTGCCGGAGACGAAAGTGATCGCTACCGCCGGCCACTCGATCGCCGCCGCGCACGGTTACGCCGACGGCCTGATGCCTCTTCAGATAGCGTTGGCAGGGATCAAAACAGTCGTGGACGCAGTTGACGTTCCGGTCACGGCGGATCTTGATGATGGTTACGACAACCCGGCAGAGACGATCCGCCGGGCGATCGGGCTAGGAGTTGTAGGCGCCAACGTTGAAGACCGGCTTCGCCCCTTCGATGAAGCTGTCGCCCGCGTGCACGCCATTGTCGAGGCTGCCAACGACGAGGGCGTCACGTTTCAGCTCAATGCAAGGACAGACGCGATCGTGCGGGGCGGTGACCGCCCCATTAGGAACAGCATCGATGACGCGATCTATCGGGGTCGTGCATATCTCGACGCCGGTGCCGCCTTGGTATTCGTCCCTAGAGCACTCACCCGCAAGGTCATCGAGCCTCTTGTCGACGGACTCGGGAGAGGAAAGCTGTCAGTCATCGGCGCACCTGGAGCGCTCCCCGCGGCTGAATTGGAAGAACTCGGGGTAGCCCGTATCTCATACGGCCCCTTCCCGCAGCGTGTCGCACTGCGTGCGCTTCGCGATCTCGCCACCGATCTGTACGGTACCGGTGTGGTTCCAGTGGATACTCCGCCCCTGAATTAAGTCAGGAGGGCCGCCGGTGAGGCCACGATTGCCTGGGGATCAGACCGGCCTGAGCAAGTTTCGTCGTTCACGGCAGTTGGCTTAAAACAGACCTCCCTCGCGGCTGTCTGCACAGCCCGCTTGCAGCCAGACCCCGTCCTGCGGATGGGGATGAGAGGGCAGCCGAGCAGGGCCTTCGCCTCCACTCCGGCATCCAGAAAGGATCTGGAGCCTGGGGAACACCTCGAATGGTGCAGACAACTTTTCAGTATTGGATAAAACCCTTGAATGCCGCGCTGCAAGAGGTCATCAGGCGCGGACCGCGGAAGTCCGCGGGAGAGGGTTCTGTGATTCATCTGATGAAGATATGCAGTGATTCAGTTTTGACGCAGGTTCGGGAAGCGAAATGGCAGTCGATGGACCGGTCAGGTTCTAGGCTCCTTCCAACTGCTTCATCCCGAACAACAGACCTTGGATGCTGGATGGCTGTCGCAACCAGCAGCTACCGCGCAACCTGAAGTTCGACACGATTGACCAGCGCATCAAGGAATGTTCGCAAGTTCGTGGACCATGTGAACGAGTTTCCTTGGCATTAGACCCGGCCCATGCCGAGCAGTATTTCGGGGATCTGCGCTCGATCCGGCACTTGAGTCACTCGACGCTGCGCGCCCACCAGTCGCGCTGCGCCATTTCACCTCCCATGTCGCCAACTCCGACTACGCTGGCACCGGATCTGCGAGCAGCGCTTTGGCACACATCCGGCCAACCAACGCGATCGAATCCCTCAGCGCCCGCTACCGGAGCGTTGTGCGGGCAAGGGGTCATTTCCCGAAACGATGCCGCGGCGCTGAAATGCCTCTACTTCGTGACCCGCTCCCTTGGCCCAGAGGGCAGGGGCCGGGCGCGATGGGCCACGAGGTGGAAGCCGGTTTTGAACCCGTTCGCGTTCGCATTCGAGGGCAGAATCAAGTAACCACAAGCCAGGCCCACCGTTACTCTGACAGGCCCCCTCACCGCGATTGGCGGACCGACAGGTGCCGGTGAAATACCGAGCGGATTTCTTTCATTGGTGCCGTAGCAATCAGCTCAGCCATAAGTAGGTGGTCGCTTAAGGAGCTCGGTGCGGGGTATGCCTGCTCCAGATTTCTCATACAGATCATCGCTTCAGCGGCAAGTGTTGTGTATGCACGGAGGAGCCGCGAATTTCCGGACGCGGCGACGAGGGTGGTATGGAATTGCAAATCCAGACTACGTACACTCTGCCAGTCGCCCACGGCGGTGGCATCGGTTAGTCGAGAAGCGATTTCCCTAAGGTTGCTCGACGCCATTTGCCTCCCCTCGGCTGACTGATTCGTGATGAGCTCAGCGGCGCCAAGTTCCAGAATCTCGCGAGCGCCATAGATCTCGTCAATATCACCAGCATCGAGTTCAACTACGAAGACGCCACGGTTGGGCTTGCTGATCAGCAGCCCTTCTTGACTCAAACGTTGCAGCGCTTCCCTGACTGGCCCGCGGGACAGGTTCAGCTTACTCGCAACCTGAACCTCGTTGACCTGTTGCCCGGGGGCAAAATAGCCATCGATAATTCGCTCCCGCAGCATCTCGGCAATCTTGATTGAGGTGGATTGGGGCGTCATATCGATGAGCGCTCGTGCGTCCTTCATACCCAATCGATTCCCTCTCCGGTGTGGATCCGGCTAGCAGGCAGGGATCGGGTGAGCGATTCTTTGTCTTCCATGTTTTCCTCCTGGCGTCCGGCCGTCGCTGAGTCCCTCGGGAAACGCAGGTCGAAATCCAAGGATGCCGTGTCTGGCTCTGTTGGAATCGCCTGTTTGGCTGCAACCATGAGGTCAGACTTGATAGTATCCCGCACTGCGGGATATAGTCAATTGTTTGCTAGTTTATTCCCGCATCGGCTCGACGTTTTCGCCCTGTCCGGCGTCGGGCCGAGACGCCGTTAAGCGCAGCGGCGATGCGACTCCTGTGCCCGGCGCTGGCGGTGTCGCATCAACACCAAAGCCGGGAGACCCGGTGCCGGCTGCGGGCCGAGTCGCGTGTTGTCTAGGCGCCGCGGGGGTGCCAGCTGTCCGGGGTGACCTCGACATCCCACCCTCCGTGACCGCACTCTACGCTGCCAGATCGACTTGTGACCACAATTCGACCCCGGGGCAGCACCCCCAGAGGAAACGACTGGCCAGAACGCTTGCAATGACGATGTCGGTCAGTCCTACGGCCCAGTCCGCCGGGTTGTTCTTGGTGATGTAGGAGAGCAGGAAGGTGGTCATGACCTAGTAGGGCAACTTTCGACGATGCGCAGTGAGATGACCCGGAGGATGTTCCGCCACTCGTTCCTGACAACGGTGGCCAGCGGATTCTTCGCGATCGCGCCTGGTGGCTTTGCTGTGTTCGAACTCAGGAGATTCTTCCAGCTTTATCCGCACGACGAGCCCCGACGACGACCAGAATGGCGCTTGCGAGCAACGGCAAGGGCTCGCCCTATTAGCCGCCGCCTGATTAAAGGCGACCAGGAAACAGGGTGCATCTCCGCGCAGGGGAGGTTTAGGTGCCTGGTACTTCTCCACGATGTCGGCCTGAATTCTACCGCGCTCATTCACCTGCAGGCGGTTATCAAGGGCCTACTGGCGGATGGCCTTCGCGTCCACGCTGCCGGCGGAAGTGAACTACGGCGCTTGGCGACCCCCGGCCTCCTGATTTCTTCCGGGCGGCTCGGTGTAGCGACCCAGGACCTGGCGGAGCTCGTTGGCATGTTCAGCATTCACATCGATTTCATATTCGGCGCGGAAAGCATCCGGGAGCGACCACCCGTGCCACCGGGTCGGACCGGCTCCAGTCACCTGGACCCTCCGGCCGCGGTCCGGGGCGACAACGGGCGCTAAAAAGGACCAAGGCGGGGGCGCGTACGGACGGACAGGCTCTGCCTGCTTCATATCGCGTAGCGGTGATCTGCTATGACGAGACTCCTCGCTTTCTCCAGATTCGCTGTCTCCTCGTCGGCGCCACCGGGCGAACCGCGTCCACTCATGACGAGAGTCCACGTCCTTCTCTTCGCGGGGACAGGTCTGCTCGGCGGGTCATCCGGTGGAACTTGACTAAGTCTCATATAGCAGGATATTTTCAATCTCGCCCCGAGGAACTGCGGACGCGTAAGTATCGCCAGCATGCGATCTTCCGCGTGATGGAAGTCGTCGCCGGGCCGGCAGGGACTTGGGGTACGTATGCAGGGTTCTCTGCTAAAGGGGCGTCCTCGCCTCCTTGCTCGCTCAACGGGGGACAAGGCGTCGACAGCGAGTACGGCCCGGAACAGGGATGAACGCCGCATACACGATGAGCTACCTGTCGATGAGAACGACTGTGTGAGCTGAATGCCAATAGATCGAAGGAGATCACAACGTGGACACTAGGACAGCAAAGCGACGCCGGAATTGGAGTCTTGGGCTGGTGGCACCCGTCTTAGGGTTGAGCCTCGCACTAACAGCATGCGGTGGAGGCTCCGAGGCCAGTCGTGACGCGGCCCAGATCTCGGAGGATCAGCAACGACTCTACGAGGAGGCCGTCAACGCCGGAAAAGGTATCAATCTTTTCGTCGGAACCGCGGCCAACAAAGACACCGACCAGCTGATCGATCGCTTCCATGACACCTTTCCCGACCTCAAGGTCGAGTATGTGTCCGGAACTGGCAATGAGGTCACCGAACGCTTGCTAACGGAAAAGAGGTCCGGACTTCACAACGCCGATGCTCTGCTCGTAGCAGGGATATCCACGTTCAAACCGGTCGCCCAAGAGAAATTTCTAGCCGACTTCGTGCCCCAGGATGCTGAACTGTTCACCAAGGAAAAGGGCGTATACCTCGAGAACCAGGCGTACTCCTTTGGTGGGCAATACAACGGGGTCTGTTATAACCCCAACAACGTCACACCGGAAGAGGCCGAGTCGCTAAGGACGTACGACGGCTGGATCGATTCGGCATGGAAGGGACGGGCCGCCATTGTAAGCGCAGACGGCTCCGCCTACCGCCGCGGCTTGTCCTATTGGCTCTACCAGGACAAGGAACTCGGGCCCCAGTGGCTTGAGAAACTGTCGGCTCTCAACCCGACCACCTTCTCCTCCGGTAACGTCGTCATTCCGCAGGTGATCGCCGGCGAGTACGATCTCGTATTCAATGTGTCCACGGTCTACGGAGCACGGGCCTACAGGGAGGGAGCTCCCCTCGAATGCGTATCCGGTGAGCGCGCCCCATACTCGACTTTCGCAACGGGTGTCATCGCAGATGCGCCGAACAAGGCTGGCGCCGAGCTGTTTACCAATTGGCTGTTCTCCGAGGCTGGACAGAAGGCCGTCCAGGACACCTGGGCATTCAGCTCCCTGCGGGACGGGTTCGAGACTCCCGTGATCGATGCAGATTGGTGGCAGGCGCCCGAGGACCCGCGGGTCATCGACGAAGACGTGGTTAACAGCCGCCACAAAGAGCTGGTCACTACCTTTAACAGCATGTTCGGCGCGGCAAAGGGATGAACGTGCTGGCCCACAAAGTAAATACTCCGTGCGCGGCGGGAACCGTGAAGGAGACCCACCATGGCTGACGCAACGACAAGTCTGGTGGAGCGTTTAAGAAGCAAGCAGGAGCTTGCCGTCGCCTTGCCCGTGTACGCGGTGATGTTGGTGCTCGTGCTGGTTCCGCTGGGTCACCTCGTCTACGCTGCCTTTCAAAGTACGTCCCCGGGCGCCCCGGGCTCTGAACTGACCCTTGAGAATATCCGGCAAATTTTCAGCACAAACACCTACTGGCAGGCACTCGGCAATTCACTCTGGCTCGGCTTCCTGGTCAGCCTAATTGCGGTATCGCTAGGCGTAACGTTCGCCTGGATCCTCGGACGCACCGACGTCCCGTTCCGCCGCACCCTGTCAGTGTTGGTCTCCCTGCCCATCTTCGTGTCGCCCTTCGCGCTCGGCATCGCCTGGGTACTGCTCGGGTCAGAGAAGTCCGGGCTGATCAACGGCATCCTCAAACGCTTCTTCGGAGAATCTGCAGGGTTTATGGACATCATGTCTTTCCCCGGTCTGGTCTTCGTCATGGTGCTCGCATTCGCTCCGTTGGCCTACCTCTTCACCGTCGGACCGATGCTCAACATGGACGGCAGCCTGGAAGAGGCGTCCAGAGTCGTGGGAGGGTCCCTGTTTCACACGATGCGGAAAGTGACTTTGCCGGTTGTCATGCCGGGAGTGCTTTCGGCGGCACTTATGGTCTTCGTGCTGGCCGCCGAAATGTTCAGCGTACCTGGATTGATCGGCACCGCAGCCGGATACCGGACGTTGCCCTTCTTCATCTACCAGAGCACCACAGCTTCCCCACCCCAGTGGGGCGCCGCGGCCACCGCCGGCGTGGCCCTGCTTGCGATTATGATGCTTGGGACGATTCTGCAGTCGAGGGCCACAAAGGCCAGTGCCCGCTTCGTGACCGTGACCGGAAAGGGTGCCCGTCCCGTTCGGATCCGGCTAGGTCGCTGGCGCTGGCCCCTTTTCCTCATCCCAACGTTGTACGTCATCCTGGGCGTGGCCCTTCCTGGATGCGCACTCTTACTAACGACTTTCCAGCAGTATTACACCCCGGATCTCGCGCCGGAGCTCTTCACCCTTAGATGGTGGGAACGCATTACTGAATCTTCCCAGTTCCAGACGGCACTACGTAACACGCTCATCGTTGGCTCCGCGACTCCGACCGTAGCGGTGATCATCGCCTTCGCCATGGCGTACGTACGGAACAGGACACGCGCTCCGCTGAAGGAAGCGGTCGAGACACTCGGGATGCTCCCTGTAGCGGTCCCAGGGATCGTCTTCGGTGTCGGTGTCCTGTGGGCCTACGTCGGCAGCTTCCTCTACGGCACAGTCTGGCTCTTGCTCGTGGCGTATTGTGCACGCTTCCTTCCGCATGCGCTCCGGGTGATCTCCTCGGGAATGGTCCAGGTGGATCGCAGCCTGGAAGACGCCGCCCGTGTCGGCGGGGCGAGTATCCCGCGGACCATATCGACAATCACAGTGCCTTTGCTGAAGCCCGCAGTCCTGTCAGGCTGGCTGCTGCTGCTGATCTACTGCACCCGTGAATTGAACGTCGCCATCATGGTGTACACCAGCGATTCGCAAGTACTGCCCGTGCTCATGTGGGGGGCCATGGAAGCAGGCTCCTATCAGACAGCGGCGATCCTGGCGATCATAGAGTCGGCTCTCATCCTGCTGGTCGTCGCCCTTGCGGCGCTCATACTCCGTGTCAATCTCTTTCCCCGCGCCAGCTAACCGACGCCGCAGTTTTAAGAAGGGTTATTCATGTCAGATATCCAAATAAAGAACGTGGTGAAGGAATATTCATCCACTTTCACGGCACTCCGTGGAGTGTCCATCGATGTTGCAGAAGGTGAGTTCGTCTCATTGCTCGGTCCAAGCGGCTGTGGAAAGACCACTCTGCTGCGATCAATCGCGGGGCTTGAGGACATTCACGGCGGTTCCATCTCCGTAAAGGGAAAAGTACTGTCGGAAAAGGGCTACACGATGCCTCCCGAACGCCGCAATGTCGGCCTCATCTTTCAGTCGTACGCCCTCTGGCCGCATATGACCGTCTTCAAGAACATCGCTTACGGCCTGAAGCTCCACGGCTGGAGCAAGGCTGACATCGGTCCTCGCGTTGCTGAAGTGCTGAAAGTCGTCGGCCTAGAAGGACTTGAAGAACGCTACCCAAGTCAACTCAGTGGCGGCCAGATGCAGCGCGTTGCGGTCGCACGCAGCCTTGCCGCCGCACCCTCCGTTCTGCTGTTCGATGAGCCGCTGAGCAACCTGGATGCGAAGCTGCGGGAGAGCATGAGGGTCGAACTGCGAAGGATCCAGAAAGAGGTAGGCACGACCGCGGTCTATGTCACTCATGACCAGGCCGAAGCAATGGTGATCTCTGATCGAATCGTCCTTATGAACCAAGGCGAGATTGTCCAGCAAGGCACGGCCAAGGAGCTCTACGAGACACCGGAAACAATGTTTGCTGCCAAATTCCTTGGTTTTGCCAATATGCTGGCCGCGCGAGTGATCAGCACCGATGCAGGGAGCGGACTGGCGCAGTTCGAGCTTGAAGGCGTCAGCGCACCGCTGATCACCGGACGAGCGCGGAAGGACGTTCATGTCAATGACCGGGTTCATCTCTCGCTGCGTCCCGAGGCGATCCGCATCGGCTCCACAACGGATACGTCCCACGGGTTTCCTGACCGCAGGGCTACCTTGCCTGCCTCAGTTGAGGATGTCATCTACGCTGGCAACATTTGTGACGTCTTCTTGAACGTTTCGGGGCTGCGGTTGCGCGCGCAGGTGACGCCGGGTGACCTCGAAGGACTGTCGGTCGGTGATGGTGTGACAGCGATCTTCGACTCAAGAAGCATTTGGCCGGTACCAGCAGATGACGCCACGGCGTCTGTGGATGCTGTCGGTGTGCGGGTGGATGAGGACGTGCCGATGGCCGCGGTCGCTGGCTAAGGGCACAGGAAGAAGGCGTTGCCCAGGCTCGAGTGGCCTGGGCAACGCCCATTCAATCTGGTGAGTACATCTTTATTGGTCGGCTGGACCGAAATCCAGCCCGGCGATTCTTGTGAGCCAAGGGATGGGTTCAGACCCTACCGAAACCCATTTACGCTCGTCACTGCTGGGATATTGAGAATGCCAGGCTAATCCGGAAGGGGGGAGGGGGGGGTACGTTGAGCAGCAGGCAAGAGTCCCGCAGATGGTTATGGATGCTGATCGCATCCGCAGGCCTCTGCCAGATCGGCTCGAATCTGGCGCGGCCGCTGGTCTCTTACAAGGTGCTGGCCCTCGGCGGAGACGCCGCAGCCGTCGGCTTGATTGCAGCTGCCTATGCCTTGCTTCCCGTCGTGATCGCGCTGTGGCTCGGAAGAGTGACTGACCGAAGCTCATCCCTGAGAGGCACGATCGTTGCAGGAACGGTTCTGCTTGCAGTCGGACCTTTCCTGCTGTCGGGCGCCCCCTCCCTGCTTTTGATTGGTGTGGCCAGCGCCGTCCTGGGCCTTGGCCAACTGTGCTTCACCATCGCCGGGCAGGCCGCTATCGCCAGGTTCCTTCCCCTCAATCAAATGGACACCGCCTTCGGCTGGTTCACCGCAGCCTTTGCGTTAGGTCAACTCGTGGGGCCGCTTCTGGCAGGCGTCTTGATGGGGGCAGGGCAAGGTGCCCGGGCCGCCAGCCGGCTCACGGACGCCAACACGGCGCTGATACTCGCAGGTGCAATCTGCATGTTCGCCGTTCCCGCTGCCTTCGGAGCGTCCGTCAAAAGGCGAAAGACAAGACCCACAGCAAAAGCGACATTCCCGAAGGTGGCCACCGCCTCAATGGTCTCCCTCCTGAGTACTCCAACCGTAAAAGCCAACATGGCGGCAAGCTTGGCCCTGCTCGCAACCACCGACATCCTCGTCGCCTTCCTCCCACTGCTTGGCGAGGAAAACGGAGTCCCACCCCTAATGGTTGGAGTGCTTTTGGCCATCCGGGCCGGAGCCTCCATCTCATCCCGCCTGCTCCTTCCAGTCCTGCTCTCCCATTGGAGCAGACCAGCGCTCGTAACCTCCAGCCTTGCCGGGGCAGCCATCCCGCTGGCATTCCTCCCATCGATATTTGAGATCCCTCTCCTCGCTGGCGCCTTGCTCGCCATTGCGGGCTTCTTCCTAGGATTGGGACAGCCCCTGACCATGACACTGGTCAGCCAAGCTGTTCCACCAGCCTCCCGGGGTGCCGCGCTGGCGCTCCGGCTGCTCGGCAACAGACTCGGCCAAGTCACCCTGCCCCTGGCAGCTGGTCTACTCGCAGCACCAGCAGGACCCGGCGGATCCGTCTGGATGTCCTCCGCAGTACTGATCGCCGCCTGCATCAAGCGGCCCCGCAAATAGATGACCAAGACTGTGCCATGGCGAACGAGACCCAGTTTGGATTGGCCAGCTGTTGCTGTGCACGCAACCTGGGCCGGGTGTCAGGATGGTTGAGGCTTTGGAGTACGACATGGCGGGCGCTAAGGAGGGGCGGGTTTCGGCACCCGAGGCGCCGTTCGTCGGTATCAAGGAAAGCGGCGTGGGCCGCGGAGGGGTCACCTCATCGGGGAATACCTCGGGGTGAGGTGCATGGGGTAGGTGCCAATGTCGGTTCGTGTGGATATCCGAGTACGTCAGCATCGTGTCGCGTCCGGCAAGGTCGTGCCGGCACTGGTGATGTGTTCCTAGCTCATTGTGGAAATGTCGCTGGAAGGTGCTTGATGATTGCTGCATAACGGAATGGACGGCGGCGGCATTCTGCACCGCCGTCTACTCCGGGTCATCTGTTGATGCCGGGTCGGCCGCGGCTGTCTGCGATCTGGCTAGACGGTGGTTTGGTTAGGTGGTCTGGTTAGGCGGCGGCCAGGTTGTGGGTCAGGGTCTTGATGATCGCGTCGGTGACGTCTTCGGTGTTGGCTTCGCCGCCGACGTCGCGGGTCAGGTACCCGGCCGCGGTGGTCTGCTCAATTGCGGCCTCCACCTGGCGGGCTTGGGCGTGCAGGCCGAAGTGGTCGAGCATCAGGGCGGCACTGGCGATCGCGCCGATCGGGTTGCTGATGCCCTTGCCCGCGATGTCCGGCGCGGAGCCGTGGACCGGTTCGAACATGGACGGAAAACGGCGCTCCGGGTTCAGGTTTGCGCTGGCTGCCAGCCCAAGGCTGCCGGCCAGTGCCGAGCCCAGATCCGAAAGGATGTCAGCGTTCAGGTTCGAGGCGACGACGACCGAAAGGTCTTCGGGGTGCAGGATGAACTTGGCGCTCATGGCGTCGACCAGGACGGTTTCGGTCTGCACGTCCGGGTAGTCCAAAGCGACGCGCTGGAAGGTTTCGTCCCACAGGACCATGCCGTACTGCTGGGCATTGGACTTGGTGACGGAGGAGAGCTTCTTCACGGTACGGGTCCGGGCCAGGTCGAAGGCGAAGCGCATGATGCGCTCGCAGCCTTTTTCGGTGAACAGGGCGGTCTGCAGGGCCACCTCGTTGCCCGGTCCGCGGCCGCTGAGGTTCCGTCCGCCCAGGCCTGCGTACTCGCCCTCGCTGTTTTCGCGGACAACGACCCAGTCAAGCTCGGTGTTGTCGGCCTTGCGCAGCGGGGACTGGATACCGGGGAGGAACTTCACGGGGCGGATGTTTGCCCACTGGTCGAAGTTCTGCGTGATGTTCAGGCGCAAGCCCCAGAGGCTGATGTGGTCTGGAACGTTTTCCCAGCCGACGGCGCCGAAGTAGATGGCGTCGAAGTCCTTCAGGGTTTCCAGGCCGTCGGGGTCCATCATCTGGCCGGTCTTCTCGTAGTAGCCGCAGCCCCACGGGAACTCGGTCCAGTCGAAGGCGAACTTGCCGCCGGAATTCTCCGCCAGGGCATCCAAAACGCGGCGGCCTGCGGAGACAACTTCCTTGCCGACCCCGTCTGCGGGGATTGAAGCAATGCTGAATTTCTGGGTGGCGCTCATGTGCCGACCTCCTCGTTGAGTGTGTTTGCAGCGTCACGCTGCCTTTCCTCTTCAACTAGAGGTCAGGACACCAGACCGCGTCCAAGACCAAGATCGGATGCGGCAAATAGGTTCAGCCTATCGATCGAGCGGGCGGCTCGGTGGCCTGCATGTCCCGTGCGACGTGCAGTTCTGCCACTTTCAAGAAGGCCCGGGCCGCAGGTGTCAGATCTTCTTTACGGCTCAGGATCGCCACGTCCAGATGGGAGACGGGCTCGATAAGCAGGGTACGGAGCCCCGACTTGTGCGCCAACGGTGCCCAGGACGAGGGCATCACCGCGTGCCCGACACCTGCCAGCACCAGCGGCAAGATGGAAGTCCGGTGCGCGGCTTCGACGATGATTTCGGTGTCGACGCCGTGCGCCAACGCATCATCGACTAGCCAGCGCATCAAAGATCCGCGCTGGCTGGCGATCAGCCGGTGACCGCCCAGGTCCTCCCGTTGAATGGCCTCGTCTGCGCCAAAGGTATCGGCTTGGGGGTTGACGATGAGGATTAGCGGCTGGCGTTCAAGGTCCAGCACCTGGACACCCGGCACCCGGATCGGCGTGGGGGAGCCCGCCAGCCCGATCTCGGTGCTGCCCGTCCGGACGGATTCGATGACTTCCTCGGGGGTGAAGGCGGCGCCGACATTTAGGCGGACCGAGGGGTGCAGCCGGGTGAAGCCGGCGATCATGGAGGTCAGCGGCTCGATGCCGGGCGAGGGCATGCTGATGATATCCAGCTGGCCGCTGCGCACGCCGCGGAGCGCCTTCACCGCGGACTGTGCGGCATCAAGGTCGCGCATCACCAGCCGGGCCGGGCCGACGAGTTCCTTGCCGGCTTCGCTTAGGACGGCCCGGCGGCCGATGCGGTGGAAGAGCGGCACGCCCAGGTCCTTTTCCAGGCTGGCGATGGTCTGGGAGAGGGAGGGCTGGGCGATGAGCAAATGTTCCGCCGCCCTGTTAAATCCCTCGTGGTCAACGACCGCCAGAAAATACTTGAGCTTTCGCGTATCCATGCCAGCTCCTTCATCGGTTCGATCTTGGGGCTCCCGCGCGGGCAGATGCCAGCCAGGAACGAAACACGCCTGCTGCGCTGAAGCATAGATAGCCTACGCCTATCAAGCGCAACCCCCTTTGTGCTGCCCGCAGCGACGTTCAAAAAGAAAAGGGATTCTTCGCTGGCAATGCCCGCCGCTAAAGAGACAAAGTCTTCGATCTGTTACTCCAAAACGGAGGCGTCCAAACTAATCAGTTGACACCGGCCACCTGCTATCTGGTCGGCACTGAAGACATATTTCCCCAGAGGGGCTTGCCCTGGGGTGCAGCTCTAGAGCACGACTTGGATGTTGGAGTGGGTTCACCAGGAAGTGGACGCCGCCTGGGCTCGAGAGGAAGAATGCGTAGCCGATCTCCGCGCAGCTCATCTAGAGAATTAGGCCGATACAGGGTGCTGCGCAGTTGATGGCGCCAGGAAGCGTTGGCACCGTCGATACCTTGAATCGATCCCTTGGATCTCCCGTGCGGACGTCGGCTCTTGTTTTTGGGATCTTTCCGCTCCCGAGGAAGCCTGTCAGCGCTTGCTGACAGGCTTCCTCATTTTGAGGGACGGGCCCACGTTGCTGTGCCCAGCGTCTCCCAGGTAGATTTTCCGCCACTTTTGGCTGTTTTCAGGCGCCGACAACCAGTCTTCTGTCCGCTGTGGCAGAGGGTGCCTGATGCTGCAGCTGCCGGAATTCCGTTCCGGAAGGCTCCCGGTGCAGCATACAGAGCTGCCGTCCCCAGGCTTGGGGGAGTGCGGGCTGAAATGCTCTGGACTGGTGAAAGGGGGTGTGGACAATGTCCACGCTTTGGGCTTCGGACTGGATCGCATTGGTGCCGGACTGGCTCGGATTGCGTAAGTTTTCGGGGCTTCCCAGCCTTTGCAAGGGCTGGAATGCAGTTCGAGTCCCACCTCGGGCACAGCATATCCCCTCGTCAGAGGGGTTTTTGCTTTGACGTGTTGACATAGCTTGTGGTGGCGTCCCTCTGACGCTAGGTGTGCGGGCTGTGGCCTGGCCGCCGCGGTGGCCTATTCAGGTGTGTGGGGTGGCGGGCTCAGTGCCCTGGCCGGTGGGCGCTCCGCCTGCTCTTTACTGGGTCTGCGGGGGTTCCTCTTTTCGGTGCTGTGGGTTGGGCGTGCGTGTCCAACACCAGTTCATGGTCCGGAGGCATGGGTACTACATGACCTTTAAGACTTTGGTTTCGGATTTTCGTGTGCGGCTCTTCGGGGGTCATCAGGAGAGCTCCCAGCTGTTTGTCGTGCCAAAGAGGGTGTTGACAGTGTCCACACTTACGTCTGCTCTAAGGCGTTGCCGCGGCTGTCGCTTGATGGCAACTACGACGACATCCCAGCCCCAACACTCATCACTTTGAGGCGATGACCGCACGGCATACTGGCATCCCGACAAACGTCCACGGAATATCCTTGACGCAGAACTGTTTCGCCGATCGCCTGATAGCAGGAATGAAGCCCCATTCAGACGCCTAACGGGCTTCAAACTGCATCGGGCTGGGGGTTTTAGGTTCCCTGACGTGTATCTGAATGACCCCTGGGGGTTCGGTTAGCGCGCGTAGGGGTCTGCGATGCCGAGGTATTGGGTGGTGGTGTATTCGGTGATGCCTTCGGTGCCGCCTTCGCGGCCGAGTCCGGATTGTTTGACTCCGCCGAAGGGGGCGGCGGCGTTGGAGATGACGCCGGCGTTGAAGCCGACCATGCCGAATTCGATCTGTTCGGCCACGCGCAGGAGGCGGTTGAAGTCGCGGCTGTAGAGGTAGGACGCGAGCCCGTACTCTGAGGCATTGGCGAGCCGGATGGCGTCTTCCTCGGTGCTGAAGGTGGTGACGGGGGCGACGGGGCCGAAGATTTCCTGGCGGAGGATCTCGGCGTCGTTCGGAACTCCGCCGAGGACGGTGGGCTGGTAGAAGTACCCGGGACCGTCCACGGGTGATCCTCCGGTCAGGGCGGTGGCTCCGGCGTCGACGGCGGCGCTGACGAGGGCGTGGACGTCGGCGCGGGCTCCGGCGTCGATGAGGGGTCCGACCTGGGTGTTGGGGTCGGTGCCGCGGCCGGTGGTCAGGGCTCCCATGGCGGTGGCAAACTTCCGGGTGAATTCCTGTGCGACGGATTCCTGGACGAGGAAACGGTTGGCGGCGGTGCAGGCCTCGCCCATGTTCCGCATCTTGGCGGCCATGGCCCCTTCGACGGCGGCATCGAGGTCGGCGTCCTCGAAGACGATGAATGGGGCGTTGCCGCCGAGTTCCATGGAGGTGCGCAGGACGTTCTGGGCGGCGTCGGCCATGAGGCGTTTGCCGACCGGGGTGGAGCCGGTGAAGGAGACCTTCCGCAGCCGGGAGTCCTTCAGCAAAGGCCCGGAGATCCCGGACGCGGACGAGGATGACACGACGTTCAGGACACCGGCGGGCAGGCCGGCGTCGAGCATGGTCTGGGAGAACAGCTGCGCCGTGAGCGGGGTGAGCTTCGCGGGTTTGAGGAGCATGGTGCAGCCTGCGGCGACGGCGGGTGCGACCTTGCGCGTGGCCATGGCGAGGGGGAAGTTCCAGGGCGTGATGAGCAGGCAGGGTCCGACGGGTTTGTGCTGGACGAGGATCTTGTTTTTGCCCTCGGGGGTGGTGAGGTAGCGGCCGTAGTCGCGGACGGCTTCTTCGGAGAACCAGCGCAGGAACTCGGCCCCGTAGGTGACTTCGCCGCGGGCTTCGGCCAGCGGTTTGCCCATTTCCAGGGTCATCAGGAGCGCGAAGTCCTCGGCGCGTTTGGTGACCAAGTCGAAGGCGCGGCGTAGGATCTCTGCCCGCACCCGGGGTGCGGTGCGTGCCCAGGCTGCCTGGGCTGCATCTGCGGCCTCGAGCGCGGCGATTGCGTCGTGACTGGTGGCGGAGGCGAGGGTGGCGAGTACCTTCCCGGTGGCGGGGTCGTGGACGTCGAACGTGCCGCCGTCAGACGCATCCACCCACTCCCCATCGATGAGCAGGCCGGTGGGCACGGACGCGAGCAGCGCGGCTTCACGCTCTGGCGAGACGGCAGGGGAGAGTAGGGGTGAAGTGGTCATTTTGGACTCCTGAGAAAGTGTGTGGGGTCCGGGGGTTGGGCCTGCCGGGTCAGAAGTTCCGACAGGCCCAACCACCGGGGCTAGTAGCTGGCTCGGGTTTCGCCGTCGGATGGTTGGACGTACTGCGCCGCGAGGGCTTCGGAGCCGCGGGCGAGGAGCGCGACGTCGGCCCCCACCAGGATGAAGTCCGCACCATTGGCCAGGTAGTGGCGGGCGGTGTCGGGGTTGAAGGCGTTCACGCCGGCGGGTTTGCCCGCCTTCTTGGCGGCGGCGAGGCAGTGTTCGACGGCGGCGCGCACTTCGGGGTGTTCCTGCTGTCCCAGCAGGCCCATGGAGGCGGCGAGGTCGGAGGGGCCGATGAAGGTGGCGTCCACGCCGTCCACCTTTAGGATGTCCTCGACGGCGTCCACGGCGGATGTGGATTCGATCTGGACGGTGACGCTGACGGTGTCCGCGGCGCGGGCGAGGTAGTCGGGGACCCGGTTCCAGCGTGCGGCCCGGGCCAGCGCGGAGCCCACTCCGCGGACACCCTGGGGCGGGTAGCGCGTGGCGGCGACCGCCGCCTCCGCCTCCAATACGGAATTGACCATGGGGATGAGCAGGTTCTGCGCGCCTAGGTCCAGGTACTGCTTGATCACCACGGTGTCGTTGACCGGGGGCCGGACCAGGGTGTGGACGGGGTAGCCGTGGGTTGCCTGGAGTTGGGCGAGGATGGATTCGAGGCCGTTGGGGCTGTGTTCGGCGTCGACCAGGAGCCAGTCCAGGCCGGACCCGGCGCAGATCTCGGCCACCAGCGGGCTGCCGGAGCAGACCCACATTCCGGCCAGCGGATGGTCTGCCGTGGCGAGGGCATCCCGGAACGTGGTGTCCGGTTCTATTCGAAGCGGCATGTGACACTCCCGAGCGGTCCGTAGTCGGCGTGGACGGTGTCGCCTTTGTAGACCCAGAGGGGCCGGGTGAAGGAGCCGGCGAGGACGATGTCGCCGGCCTTCATGCTGTCGCCGTGGGCGGCGATCTTGTTGGCCAGCCAGTGCACGCCGTTGGCGGGGTGGTCCAGGACGCCTGCGGCCACTCCGGTTTCCTCCACGGTCTGGTTCTTGTAGAGGATGGCCGAGACCCAGCGGAGGTCCACGGCGTCCGGTTTCACCGGCCGGCCGCCGACCACCATGGCGCCCATGGCCGCGTTGTCGGAAATGGTGTCCACGATGGTGCGGCCCTCCATCTCAATCCGGGAGTCGAGGATTTCGAGTGCCGGAACCACGTAGTCGGTGGCGTTCAGGACATCGAAGATGGTGCAGCCCGGTCCTTTGAGGCTGTCCTTCAGGACGAACGCCAGCTCCACTTCCACCCGCGGGTGCGTGTACTGGTCCCACTCCACCGAGCAGCCGGTTTCCAGCACCATGTCATCGAAGATGGCACCGTAATCCGGTTCGGTGATACCGGTGGCAGCCTGCATGGCCTTGGACGTGAGACCGATCTTCCGCCCCACCAGCGTCCGGCCGGCGTCCTCGTTGCGGCGCCGCCACAACTGCTGCACCGCGTAGGAATCCTCCACCGTCATGTCCGGATAACGGGCAGTCAGCCGGGGTATCGGAGTCCGGGAACGCCCGGCCTCCAGCAATTCGTCCGCGATGGCCTCAATCGTCTTCGGCTCAAGCATCTAGGCGCTCCTCACGGCGTACACGTCGTTCTGTTGTGGGGGCAGCCGGTCCCGCTGTTGCGAGACGGAACCGGCTGCCAGATTTTGGGCTTAGAGCTGGGCGCCGAGCTTGAAGCCTTCAGCTTCCGCGCCTTCTTTGCGGGTGTAGGAGAAGCCGTCGGCACCAACGGTGACGGCCATCTCGGAGGCGTCAGTGCGCTCGATGACGGGCTGGGGATTGCCGTCGAGGTCCAGGACCAGGGAGGCCTCGGTGTACCAGGACGGGACCACGGGGTTACCCCACCAGTCGCGGCGCTGGTTGTCGTGCACGTCCCACGTGACAGTGGGGTTGTCCGGATCGCCGGTGTAGTAGTCCTGCGTGTAGATCTCGATGCGGTGATCGTCCGGGTCCAGGATGTAGAGGTAGAACGCGTTGGACACGCCGTGCCGCCCGGGGCCGCGTTCGATCCGGTCGCTGATGCGCAGGGCGCCCATCTTGTCGCAGATCTGGATGATGTTGTGCTTCTCATGCGTGGCGAACGCGACGTGGTGCATGCGCGGGCCATTGCCGCCTGTCAGGGCGGTGTCGTGGACCGTCTGCTTGCGGTGCATCCACGCGGCGTAGGTGACGCCGTCGGAATCCTTGATGTCCTCGGAGACGCGGAAGCCCAGGTCCTCGAGGTAGGCGCGGCCGCGGGGGACGTCCGGGGTGACCTGGTTGAAGTGGTCCAGCCGGACCAGTTCACCGGCGGAGTAGAGGTCGTAGCGCTGGGTGAGGCGCTCCACGTGCTCCACTTCGTAGAAGAACTCGTACGGGAAGCCCAGCGGGTCCTCGACGCGGACGGAATCGCCCACGCCCTTGGTGAAGCCGTCCTTGCGGCGATCAACGCGGCAGCCAAGTTCCTTATAGTAGGCCTCGGCAGCATCCACCTCGGAGGGGGACTTCACCCGGTAGGCGAAAGCGGCGACAGCGGCGATGGGGCCCTTGCGCAGCACCAGGTTGTGGTGGATGAACTCCTCCAGGGAGCGCAGGTAAATCGCGTTTTCGTCCTCTTCCGTGACGTGCAGTCCCAGGACGTCCACGTAGAACTCACGGGACTTTGCGAGGTCGGTGACCACGATCTCCATGTAGGCGCAGCGGACGATGTCCGGGGCGGGAACGGTGGGGGTGGGAAGGAAGCTGGTCATGGGATTCTCTCTTCTTCGAAAGTGGGGGGAAGGGTTAGCTGTCGCTGGTTGCTGCTGCGTCTTTGACGCTGCCGAACTTTGGCGAGTGGGCCTCGTTGAGCGTGATCTGCACCGACTGCTGGGTGGTGTAGAAGTCGACTGAGCGGTACCCACCCTCGCGTCCCAGACCCGAGGCCTTCACGCCGCCAAACGGGGTGCGCAGGTCGCGGACGTTGTTCGAGTTCAGCCACACCATGCCTGCCTCGATGGCGTGTGCGAAGTTGTGGGCGCGCTTCAGGTTCGAGGTCCAGACGTAGGCAGCGAGGCCGTACTTCGTGTTGTTTGCGAGCTCGAGCGCCTCCTCGTCGGTGTCGAAGGGGGTGATCGCCACGACGGGACCGAAGATCTCCTCCTGGAAGATCCGGGCGTCGGGGGCGACGTCGGCGAACACGGTGGGTGCAACGTAGTTGCCGGTGGGGAAGCCCTCGGCACGACCGCCGCCGGCCAGAAGCCGGCCTTCCGTCTTGCCCATCTCGATGTAGCTCATGACCTTTTCGAAGTGGTTGGGGTGCACGAGCGAGCCGACTTCGGTGGCGGGATCGCTTGGGAGGCCCACGACGATGTTTTTCGCACGCTCGGCGAAGCGGGCCACGAAGTCGTCGTAGATGCCGCGCTGCACGAGCACGCGGGACCCGGCGGTGCAACGCTCGCCGTTCAGGCTGAACACACCGAAGACAGTGGCGTCGAGGGCGGCCTCGATGTCGGCGTCGGCGAAGACGACGGCAGGGCTCTTGCCGCCGAGTTCGAGGGAGAGGCTCTTGAACTGAGGGGCGGCTGCGGTTGAGATGGTGGCACCGGTAGAGCTGTCACCGGTGAAGGAGACGATCGGCGCGTCGGGGTGCTTTACGAGGTAGTCGCCCGCGACGCCGCCGGATCCGAAGATCAGGTTGAAGATTCCGTCGGGCAGGCCTGCCTCGCGGAAGATCTCGGGCCACAACACGGCGGAGAGCGGGGTGTAGCTGGCCGGCTTCATGACAACGGTGTTGCCGGTTGCGATTGCCGGGGCGAGCTTCCACGACTCCTGCATGAAAGGGACGTTCCACGGCGTGATGAGCGCAGCGACGCCGATCGGCTTGCGGTTCACGTAGTTGATCTGGCGACCGGGCACCTTGAACGCGTTGTCCTCCTGCGCGACGATGAGGTCCGCGAAGAAGCGGAAGTTTTCAGCGGCGCGGCGGGCCTGGCCCTTGGCTTGGGCGATGGGCAAGCCGGAGTCGAAGCTCTCAAGGAGGGCGAGTTCGTCGTCGCGCGATTCGACGATGTCGGCAATCTTGTGCAGCACGCGCGAGCGTTCGCGGGGCAGCATCTTGGACCACGGGCCTTCGTGGAAGGCGCGCTTGGCGGCGGCGACAGCGCGGTCGACGTCCTCCGGCTGGGCTGAGGCGACTGTGGCGTAGTTCTCGTTGGACACCGGATCCAGCACATCGAACTTTTTGCCGGACACCGAGTCAACGAACTCGCCGTCGATGAAGTGCTGCAGGTGCGTGGGCAGATTTTCTGGAATGTAGTGCTTTGTGGTTTCTACTGATGTCGTCATCGTTGGGGTCCTAACTGAAATTCGGGCATTAGTTGGATTGGGCGAGGTAGGCGTCGAGGGTGGCGGAGCGGTGGAGTCGTGCTGCTCTTTCGACGGCATCGGGGTCCGCTCCGGTTTCGATTAGCCGGAGCAGGGCCTCGTGTTCGTCCACGGACTCGTGGGCGCGGCCGGGAACAAAGCGGAAGGTGGAGGACCGCAGGGATGCCAACCGGTTCCAGCCGCGGTGGACGAGGTCCAGGATGTGCGGGTTCGGGCAGTGCTCGAACAGGACGCTGTGGAAGTCCTGGTTGAGCCGGGTGAAACGGACGGGGTCGAAGTGCTCCAGGCACTCGCGCATTTCTTCGTTGATGGCGCGGGCCCGGGAAATGGACACTGAATCGATGAGCGGCGCGGACAAGGCAGTAGCCGCGCCTTCGACAATGCTGAGAGTCTGCATGGTGTAGAGGTATTCGGTGGGGTCGATGCCGGCCACGGTGGCGCCGACGTTGCGTTCGAACTTCACCAGGCCTTCGGCTTCCAGGCGGCGGATGGCTTCCCGGATCGGGACCACGCTGAAGCCGAGTTCTCTGGCGATGGTGCCCAGGACCAGCCGGTAGCCGGGGGTGTAGGTGCCTCCGACGATCCGCGCCTTGACGGTTTGGTAGGCCTGCTCCGACTTGCTGCCGAGGGAGGTTGCTGCAGCTCGGTCAGTCGCTGTTTCAGTCATTGGCTGCTTCCCATTCCTTGTATTTGGCCTGCCATTGGGCGTTCAGCGGGTAGAGTCCGTCCACGCTGTGGCCCTGCTCCACCATCTTTGCGATGAAGACTTCCT
>NZ_JBIVOO010000005.1:0-325026 GCF_044754165.1 Arthrobacter sp. NPDC093139 | reverse complement strand
ACTCAACCCATTCGGCGGTCTCTTCCGGATCACGATCAGGCAGCTGGTTAGTCAACCCGCTGAGGATATGGGAGGTATCTTCTCCTGCAGCCACGGCAGCCTCGTTTCATCTTTGAATGTTTGGGCCATGTTTTCGTATTGTGAGAAAACATTCTTGCTATTCGAGATTAGGCAGCCTCCTGCGCCGCGGTCAAGGTGCGGGCGCGCCGCCGCCCGGCGCCGCGCCCTGGGAGCCGCTACCTACCAATTGTGACTGCCTGGGCAGTCGCGGCACCCTTGACCGCCGCGTGATTCAGGTCATACAGTTATTCCACTCTTCAAAAGCCAGTTTCCACTATATGGAAATAGATCGCCGGAAGCGTTGACTTCCGCCCATGCCCATCCCAAGAACTGGAGATCCAGATGCAGACGACCCCATCAGTCGGCGTCGAAACCGCTCCCGTCCCGACAGAGTTGTCGGGCCAGCCGGTCCATCCCGCAACGGGCGTCGACGCCCTGTGTGAAACAGCGAGCGCCGCCTCAGGGCGCAGCATCAGCCCCAGCCTGTACAACATCGACCTCGCCCCGACCAAGCGGGAAGGCCGCCGCTGGACCAGCTACAGCATCTTCACCCTGTGGGCCAATGACGTCCACAGCCTTGGAAACTATGCCTTCGCCATTGGACTCTTCGCGCTGGGCCTCGGCGGCTGGCAGATTCTCCTGGCCTTGGGGGTCGGTGCCGTCCTGCTGTTCGCGCTGCTCAGTTTCTCGGGCTTCATGGGCGTCAAGACAGGTGTCCCTTTTCCGGTCATGAGCCGCATAAGCTTCGGCATCAGGGGAGCCCAGATCGCCAGTCTCCTGCGCGGGGCGGTGGCCGTGGCCTGGTTCGGCATCCAGACGTACCTCGCGTCCGTGGTGCTTCGCGTCATGCTCGTAGCGATGATTCCATCACTTCAGGAAATGGACAACAACTCCATTCTCGGGCTGTCGACGCTTGGCTGGATTGCCTTCGTATCCCTCTGGATTGTCCAGTTGGTCATCGTCAGCTTCGGCATGGAGATGATCCGTAAATATGAGGCCTTCGCCGGCCCCGTCATCCTGGTGACCATGGCCGCCATCGCCGTCTGGATTTTTGCCGAGGCCGGCGGCTCCATAGCGTGGGCCCCGGACAACGCACTTGAGGGCGCGGACATGTGGCGGACCATCTTCGCCGGAGGCGCCCTCTGGGTCTCCATCTACGGGACCTTCGTCCTGAACTTCTGCGACTTCACCCGCTCCGCCGTCTCCAAGAAGGCCGTGGTGCGCGGCAACTTCTGGGGCATCCCGATCAACATGCTGCTGTTCGGCGCAATCGTCGTGGTCATGGCAGGCGGCCAGTTCAAGATCAACGGCGCAGTCATCGAGAGTCCCTCGGACATTGTCCAGACCATTCCGAACACGCTCTTCCTCGTTCTGGCCTGCCTCGCGCTGCTCATCCTGACCATCGCCGTGAACCTGATGGCCAACTTCGTGGCCCCGGTTTATGCCCTGACCAACCTCTTCCCCAAGCACCTGAACTTCCGCAAGGCAGCCTGGGTGAGTGGCACGATCGGACTCATCATCCTGCCGTGGAACCTGTACAACAATCCGCTCGTGATCGTGTACTTCCTGGGCGGTCTCGGCGCCCTGCTCGGTCCGCTGTTCGGCGTCGTCATGGCCGACTACTGGCTGCTGCGCCGTGGCCGGGTCAACGTGCCTGAGCTGTACACGGAAGAGCGCTCCGGAGCCTACTACTACCGCAAGGGCTTCAACCCCCGGGCGATCATCGCCATGGTCCCGGCGGCCGCCGTCGCGCTCCTGATTGCGTTTGTTCCGGCGCTGGGCGCCGCCGCCCCGTTCGCCTGGTTCTTCGCGGCCGGCATTGCCGCCGTGGTGTATTTCGTCATCGCGGACCGCTCGCAGCGCCTCGACGACGTTGACGGCGAAGCCATCGCCGTGGCAAGCACCCACTGACGAGAACCCAGACCATTCCCCACCGAAAGCGGAGGCACCCATGCGCATCCTTGTCGCGAACGTGAACACCACCCAGTCCATGACCGATTCCATCGCCGCCCAGGCCCGCGGCATCGCGGCCCCGGGAACGGAGATCATCGGCATCACCCCGCGGTTCGGCGCCGATTCCTGCGAGGGCAACTTTGAAAGCTACCTTGCGGCCATCGCCGTCATGGACCGGGTGGTGAACTATCCGGAGCCTTTCGACGCCGTCATTCAGGCGGGCTACGGGGAACATGGCCGCGAGGGGCTCCAGGAGCTTCTGGACGTGCCCGTTGTCGACATCACGGAGGCCGCGGCCAGCACGGCGATGTTCCTCGGGCACAAATACTCTGTGGTCACCACGCTTGACCGGGCCGTGCCCCTCATCGAGGACAGGCTGAAGCTGGCCGGGCTGGACGCACGCTGCGCCTCGGTGCGGGCCAGCGGCATGGCGGTGCTGGAACTGGAGGAGGAGCCGGAGCGGGCCGTCGAGGCCATCATCGAACAGGCACTTCTGGCCGTCCGTGAAGACAAGGCCGAGGTCATCGTCCTGGGCTGCGGCGGCATGGCCGGCCTGGATGAACAGATCCGGCAGCGCGCCGGCGTCCCGGTGGTCGACGGCGTGGCGGCAGCCGTCACGATTGCTGAAGCGCTCGTAAGGATGCGGCTCTCCACTTCCAAGGTCCGGACCTATGCCGCCCCGCGGCCCAAGACCGTCATAGGCTGGCCGTTGGTGGGTGCGGACGTGCCCGCGTCCCAGTAATCGCGCCATGCCCGGCGCGGCAGCAAATCCAGGAGTACCCCATGACCGAAACGCCGCCGGCCGCAGAGCCACAGCCAGGGCGGGTCGCCGTCGTCACCGGGGCCGGATCCGGCATCGGCAGGGCGGTGGCCCGGCAGATGCTGGCCGAGGGTTACCGGGTGGCACTGGCGGGGCGGCGGGAGCCGCAGCTGCTGGAAGCGGCGGGCGGCCACCCGGACGCGCTGGCGGTGCCGTGCGACGTCACCGTGCCCGACGACGTCGAGCGCCTCTTTGCTGCCGTCCTCCGGAGGTGGGGGAGGGTGGATGTGCTCTTCAACAACGCCGGCGTTTTTGGCCCGGCGGCCTCGGTGGATGAGATCAGCCTCGATGACTGGGACGCCACGGTGGCCGTGAACCTCACCGGTTCGCTGCTGTGTGCCGGCGCGGCCGTCCGCGCCATGAAGGCACAACACCCGCAGGGCGGGCGGATCATCAACAACGGGTCCATCTCGGCTCACTCGCCCCGGCCCCGCACCGTGGCCTATGCGGTCACCAAGCACGCCATGACCGGGCTGACCAAGAGCATTGAGCTGGACGGCCGCGCCTTCGGCATCACCTGCGGCCAGATCGATATCGGCAACACTGCCACCGAAATCATGGACACCATCGGCGTCGGTTCCGGTGCGCTCCAGGCCGATGGCACGCGCAAGGTCGAACCCATGTTTCCCGTGGAGGACGCCGCGAGGGCTGTGCTGCTGATGGCCGGAATGCCGGCCTCGGCGAGTGTGGGCTCAGTGGTGATCACGGCCGCCGGCATGCCTTTCGTCGGCCGCGGCTGACAGCGAACGAACCTTTGCCGCCGCGTTCACGCGGCGGCTTTTCGCATGCCCGCGACCCTCCCTTGATTCCGCATTATGGAATTGAATTTTCCTCTTGCGGAATAGTGTGAGCGGGGTTACTTTGGAATCAGACCCCGATTTCCGGGGCTGTCCCCGATTGAATAGGTACAGATCAATGAAGATCCCAGATTCCTCGGCGCTGAAGGCGAGTTCGGCGCCGTCGAAGAAGAAGCCCCTGTACAGGTCGCTCTTCTTCCAAATTCTGATCGCCGTCGTGGCAGGTGTTCTCATAGGGCATTTCTGGCCGGACCTTGGCTCCCAGCTGAGGCCTCTAGGTGACGGTTTTATCCAGCTCATCAAGATGATCATCGCGCCGCTGATTTTCCTGGTGATCGTGACCGGAATATCAGCCGTAGGCGACGTCAAGGCGGTCGGAAGGGTAGGAGTCAAGGCACTTCTCTACTTCACAGCAGCTACGCTTTTCGCCCTGGTCTTCGGCCTGGTCGTTGGCAACATCGTTCAGCCCGGAGCCGGCCTGAACATCGATCCGAGCACGCTCTCCCAAGAGGCGCTGGACGCCAAGACCGGCAACGCCGCGCCCAAGGACGCCGCATCCTTCATCCTGGACGTCATCCCCACGAGCGTCATTGGAGCCTTCGCCAGCAACAGCCTGCTGCAGGTCCTCTTCTTCTCGGTCTTCTTCGGGGCCGCGATCGTGGTCATCGGCCGCGAGCGCTGCATGCCGGTCATCAGCCTCATGGAGACCGTCCTCGAGCTCATCTTCAAGATCATGTCCTGGATCATGAAGGTTGCCCCGGTCGGTGCCTTCGGTGCCATGGCGTTCATCATCGGCCAGTACGGTCTCGACACCCTGAGCACCTACGCAATGCTCATCGCGGCCTGCTACGGTGCGGCAATCGTCTTTATCGGACTGCTGTTCCTCGTCGCCTGGAGTTTCGCCCGGGTCCCGCTGTGGCAGTTCATGAAGTACACCCGCGAGGAGTTCCTGCTGGCCCTCGGCACGGCCTCCACCGAAGCCGTGATGCCGCGCATCATGACCAAGTTGACCAATGCCGGCTGCTCCCGGGCCACCACCGGCCTTGTCGTCCCCACGGGCTACTCCTTCAACCTCGACGGCGCCGCGATCTACCTCTCGATTTCGCTGCTGTTCCTCGCCCAGGCCTTCGGCCACAATCTGGACCTGGGCCAGCAACTGGCGGCCCTCGGCGTCCTGCTGCTGACCTCCAAGGGCATGGCGGGCGTTCCCGGGTCCTCCTTCCTGGCACTCTCCGCCACCGCGGCGGCGTTGGGGATCTTCCCGGTGGCCGGCGTCGCCCTTCTGCTGGGCGCGGACCGGCTGATGGACTCCATGCGCGTTGTGGTCAACCTCCTCGGCAACTGCGTCGCGACATTCGTTGTCTCCAAATGGGAGGGCCAGTTCGATCGCAGTGTCATGGTCCGGGCGTTCCAGGGCGAGATCACGAATCACGACTCCGCCATCATGCTCGGCGTCGAGGAAGACTTCGAGGACCAGGAGCTTGAGCGGATCAGCGAAGGCGGCCAGCCGTCACCCAAGTTCCGCGGGGGCCCGAATCCGGAGGACATCCCTGAGTTCCAGATGACCAGGCCCGCATCCTCCACGGGAAGTTCGGCGGCCATCCACCACGAATAGCGGCAGCGCCCTGACGCTGCCCGCAGCCAGACCCCGTTCCGGAAACCCCGGGGCGGGGTCTGCGCTTTTCCCGGCCGGCGGCATGGCCCATACACTGGCGCCATGACGTTTCCCCAGGCCGTCCTGTCCTTCGCTGTGGTGGCCGGTCTCCTCACCCTCGTCCCGGGCATTGACACCTCCATCGTGCTCCGCGCAGGTCTCACGCGCCGCAGGGCTGCCGCCTTCGCGACAGCGGCGGGCGTTTGCAGCGGTGCACTCGCATGGGGAGCCGCCGCCGCCGTCGGCGCCTCGGCGCTGCTTGCCGCATCCGGCATCGCCTACCGCGCGTTAACGCTGGCCGGGGCGGCGTACATGGCCTGGCTGGGAGCATCGCTGATCTGGAAGACGATCGGCCGCAAGGGTGCAGCAGGTCCGCACATGGCCGCAGATCCTGCTCCGGCCCACGATGGCACGCTGTGGGGCTCTTGGCTGAAGGGGGCGGCCACCAACCTGCTCAACCCCAAGGTCGGCGTGTTCTACATTGCAACCATCCCGCAGTTCATTCCCGCCGGGATGTCACCACTGGCCATGGGGCTGTTGCTTGCTGCGGTTCACGGCATCATGGCCATGGGCTGGTTCACGCTGATCATCATCGGCACGGGCTTCGCTTCGAGGTGGCTGCGCAGCGCGGGGTCAATCAGGATTATCGACCGCATCACCGGAACGGTGCTCATCGGCTTTGGCGCCCGGCTGGCACTGGAGCCGCACTAGGCCCGCATCGGCGCCCGGCTCTCGCATGTGCATAGGCCACCCGCCGGTTCAGAGCGGCAGCAGCGTCGAGAGGTCCGCGCGGAGCCCGGAGGCCGCGACGCGCCCGGTGTCCACTGCATCCGCCCAACTCAGCGTCCCGGCCACCATCGCCAGCCAGGTTGCGGCGTCGCACTCGATGACGTTCGGGGGAGTGCCGCGCGTGTGGCGAGGGCCTTCCACGCACTGCGTGACGCCGAACGGCGGAACCCTGACCTCCACGGAATTGCCGGGCGCCCGTGCGGTGACCTCCTCGAGGGAGTATCGCACCGCCGTCGCGATCACTGTGCGCGGAACCGCAGCGCCCGACGACGGCTGGCTGGCTTCCAGCCACTCCGCCAGTGCCGCTTTGCCGGCTTCGATATCAATTCTGCGACGCGCAACCGCCATCGCCGCCTCCTTTGGTGCTGAGGGCCTTTGGTGCTGTAGGGAACAGCGGACTAGTCAAGCAGGGCCGACACGGCGTGGCCCAGCCGGATCTTGCCTACCGGACGTCCGCCCCCGAGGACCGGCTCAACCACCTTCTCCAACACGCTGGAGACCCCGGGGATGTCCACCGCGCCCACTGCGGCCAGGAGGGTCAGTCCCACAAGGGACGTAGCCCGCAGGTTGCCGTCCAGCACCTTCACGGCGGCCGAGACACCCTGCGGCGTGGCCAGGACGAGCACGCCCTCGGCGCCGATCTTGGCTATGACGTCCAGTTCTTCCATGACGATGGTGTTGGCCTCGCCTTTGCCCTGGACGGCCCACGGATAGTCCAGCATGGACGTGGCGATTGTAGCGGCGCGGGCGTTGGAGTTCTTGTCGCTTGGCGCCTTCCCGAGCCGGGAGTAGGCCCGGGCCAGGCCCGTCAGGGAAATGGCGGCCACTGGGGCGCCGCAGCCGTCGATGCCGAGGTGGGCGATCTTCTCCTCCGAGTATTCCTCGATGACGGAGCGGACGCGCTGCTGCAGGGGGTGGTTGGGTTCGAGGTAACTGTGGGTGTCCCAGCCGTTCTCCGTGCACGCCCACAGGAAGGCGGCGTGCTTGCCGGAGCAGTTGAAAGCCAACCGGGACTTGCCCTTTTCGGAGCGGGTGAGCCAGGTCCGGGCCGTCTCATCCTGCGGCCAGGCCTCCGGGCACTGCAACTGGCTCTCCTTGACGCCGGCTGCCTTGAGCATTCCTTCTACGACGTCCATATGGTCCAGGGACCCGGTGTGGCTGGCACAGGCGACCGCCACCTGGGCGCCGCGCAGGGGGACACCCGACTGCATGGACGCCAGCGCCTGCAGCGGCTTGAGCGTGGACCTGGCCAGAATCGGCGTGGTGATGTCTCCGAGTTCCGTCACGATGTTGCCGTCCCCGGCGAGGACCACTGCAGCCCCGATGTGCCGGGACTCAATGAAGCCGCTCCGTTCAATGACCGCGAGTTCGACGGCGGACTCCACAGTGAACGTGGCATGGGGATTTAGGGGCATGGCCCCAGTCTATGGTGCCGGGCTGGCATTCCCTTCGAAGCCATTCCGGCTGTCCTTCACAGTCATGGCCCCCCTCGGTGCTACTCGACAGTGACCATGACGGACTGCCACCCGGAGGCGCCGTCCGGCACGGGATCGGCGCGCTTTTCGGTCTGCACTTCGCCGGTGCCGTCCGTTGCGCGCACCTTGATGTAGTGGGCTCCCGGCGTGGCATCCCACGCGAAGGACCACTGCCGCCACGTCACTACCGACGCTTCCTCGGAAAGGGCCGCCGGCGCCCAGTCGCCGCCGTCGATCTGGACCTCGACCTTCGCGATGCCGCGGGTCTGTGCCCAGGCCGTGCCCCCGACCGCCACCCGCCCGGCCTTGACCACGGCGAAGGACTTCGGCACCTCCACGCGGGCCATGGTTTTGATGGGGCCGCGTTCGGACCAGCCGCGCTGCGTCCAGTACGCCTTGCTGTCAGCGAAGCGGGTGACTTCGAGGTCCACCACCCACTTGGTCGCGGATACGAAGCCGTACAGCCCGGGAACCACCATGCGAACGGGGTAGCCGTGTTCGAGCGGCAGCGGCTCGCCGTTCATGCCGATGGCCAGCATGGCGTCGCGGTTGTCCTGCAGGACTTCCAGCGGAGTCGAGGCGCTGAACCCGTCGATCGAGGTGGACAGGACCATGTCCGCCCCATCCCTGGGGCGGGCCCGGTTGAGGACGTCGCGGACGGGCAGCCCGAGCCATTTCGCGTTTCCGGCGAGGTTGCCGCCCACCGGGTTGGAGACACAGGTGAGGGTCACATGGGACTCGATCAGGTCGGCGTCGAGCAGGTCCTGGAATGTGAGCCTGATTTCCTGCTCCACCAGGCCGTGCACCCGGAGCTCCCAGTCGTCCACATTGATCTCCGGCACGCTCAAGGCGGTGTCGATCCGGTAGAAGTCCCCGTTGGGCGTCAGCCACGGCGTGACGCCCGGCGTGGCGGACTGCAGGCCGGCCGGAAGGGCAGGGGCAGCCCGCGCCGGGACTGGCAGCCGCAGCGCTTCCCGGGCCCGGGCGACGTTGCTGCGGGCGGTGCTGAGCAGCCTGCCGCCGGCGGCGGCGATGCCTGCGGCAGCCGCAGCCACTCCGGTGGCGGCGAAGAAGGCCCGCCGGGATGTGGCCGGCCGTTCGGGCTCCTTCGCTGCGGCTCCGGCGGGGGCATCGGGAAATGGCTGCATCCGCCACAGCCGGGAGGCCAGTTGCCGCAGGACCACCAGCCCGGCGAGCGTTCCCAGCAGGGTGGGAATGGCATCGACCGGCGCCACGCCGGCCCGGGTCACCACGCTCGCCACCATCACCGCACCCATCAGCAGCACCCCGGCCACGCCCAGCGCCCACCTCCGATATGCCGCCACACCCAACATGCATGCGAGCACGAAGATGGTCAGGGCCATGCCCGCGAACAGGGCCGCCTTGTCGTTGGTGCCGAACGTGGCAATCGCAAAGTCCTTCAGCCATGGCGGGGTGAAGTCGATGAAGGTGGAGCCCAACGCGAGCAAGGGCATCGCACGGGCCGTAAAGAACGCTCCCGTCAGCTCCGCAACGGACAGCACGACGGCGGCCGCCGCCACTCCGGCCAGCGCCGCCAGAGCGGTTGGGCCCTTGAGCCACTTCATCAGCTTCTTCATGCCTTGGGTTCGTAGCGGCGGGCCTCCTGGATTGTTCCGGTGCCATTCAGATGCGGCAGGAGTGCCCCAGAGCCTTCCACGACATAGCTTAGGAGCCCGGGGTGTCCACAAAGTACGCTTGGAGACTGTGAAGGTACTCGTCATTGGCCCCGGTGGCCGCGAACACGCCATTGTCCGTTCCCTGCTTGCAGACCCCAATGTCTCCGAAGTCCACGCGGCTCCGGGCAATGCCGGCATCAGCAGGCTCGTCCCCACGCACGCCATTGACGGGAACGATCCGGATGCCGTCGCGGCGCTGGCCACCCGGCTCGACGTCGACCTGGTGGTTGTTGGACCCGAGGCTCCGCTCGCCGCCGGTGTTTCCGACGCCGTCCGCGCCGCGGGCATCCCCGTGTTCGGGCCCAGCAAGGCGGCCGCCCAGCTGGAAGCCTCCAAAGCCTTCGCCAAACAGATTATGGCGGAGGCCGGGGTCCCTACAGCGATGGCGCTCGTGGCAGGCAATGCGGAGGAAGCCGCAGCTGCCCTTGACACCTTCGGTGCCCCGTACGTCGTGAAGGACGACGGCCTGGCCGCCGGCAAGGGCGTGGTGGTCACGAACAACCGCGACGACGCCCTGGCCCACGCCCAGAGCTGCTTCGACGCCGGCGGAACAGTGGTGATCGAGGAGTTCCTGGACGGCCCCGAGGTCTCGGTGTTTGTCCTGTGCGACGGCCGCAATACTGTTGCACTCTCGCCGGCTCAGGACTTCAAGCGCATCTACGACAACGACGAAGGCCCCAACACCGGCGGCATGGGCGCCTACACCCCGCTCGAATGGGCACCCGAGGGCCTGGTCCAGGAAGTCATCGACCGCGTAGCCCAGCCGACCATTACCGAGATGGCCCGCCGCGGTACGCCGTTCGTCGGCGTCCTGTTCGTCGGCCTCGCACTGACCTCCCGCGGCACCCGCGTCATCGAGTTCAACGTCCGCTTCGGCGATCCCGAGACCCAGGCGGTGCTGGCCCGGCTCAAGACCCCGCTCGGTTCCCTCCTCCTCGCAGCCGCCAAGGGCGAACTGGACAAGGCAGAGGAGCTGCGCTGGTCCAAGGAGACCGCCGTCGCCGTCGTCGTGGCCTCCGAAAACTATCCTGACACCCCCCGCACGGGCGACCGCATCCGCGGCCTCAAAAAGATCGACGAGCTCGACGGTGTCCACGTGATCCACGCCGGAACCAAGCTGGACGACGAAGGCAAGGTGGTCTCCGCCGGTGGCCGCGTCCTCGCGGTGGTGGCGCTCGGCTCCGATCTCGTGGAAGCCCGGGAAAAGGCGTACGACGGCGTGGAACTGGTCCAGCTGGAAGGCGCCCAGTTCCGCCGGGACATCGGCGGCAAGGCAGCCCGCGGTGAAATCAAGCTGGCCGGCAGCTCCGCTGCCCAGACCGAATCCGCCCCGAAAGCAAAGGCATGACCGTGGCTGAATCCCAGAACAACGCCGGTGGTCCCAAGCGCGGACTGGCCACCGCAACCCTGGACCTTCCGGGCTGGACGCACGTCTATTCCGGCAAGGTCCGCGACCTGTACGAACCCGCGGACCCGTCGATCAATGACCAGTATGGTCAGGACTGCGTGCTCGTGGTGGCCAGTGACCGCATCAGCGCCTTTGACCACGTGCTCAGCAGCGAGATCCCGGATAAGGGCCGCATCCTGACCCAGCTGAGCCTGTGGTGGTTCGACCAGCTGGACGTTGAGCACCATGTGCTGGCATCGACCGTGGCGGACGGCGTGCCCGCCGCCGTGGAAGGCCGCGGCATGATCTGCAAGAAGCTGGAGATGTTCCCGGTGGAATGCATCGCGCGGGGCTACCTCACCGGCTCCGGCCTGGCGGAGTATCGGGAGTCCGGCACCGTGTGCAGCATTCCGCTGCCCGAAGGGCTCGTGGACGGGTCCCGCCTCGAAAAGGCGATCTTCACGCCGTCGGCCAAGGCAGCCGTGGGGGAGCACGATGAAAACATCACCTATGACGCCGTCGTGTCCATGGTGGGCGACGACATTGCGGGCCGACTCAGCGAGCTGACCCTGGCGATCTACACCAGGGCCGAGGAGATTGCCCGCGAACGCGGCATCATCCTTGCCGACACCAAGGTGGAGTTTGGCTACGACGTGGTGAACGGCAGCATCACGCTGGGCGACGAGGTCCTCACTCCGGATTCCTCGCGGTTCTGGGATGCCTCCACGTACAAGCCGGGCCGGGCCCAGCCGTCATACGACAAACAGTATGTCCGTGACTGGCTGACCTCGGCCGAGTCCGGCTGGGACAAGGCAGCCAACACGCCTCCGCCTGCTCTGCCCGCGGACGTCGTGGAGCGCACCCGGGACCGCTATGTTGAGGCCTACGAAAGGCTTACCGGCCGGACGTTCTAGCTGGCTTCGGATGCCTCGGCGCGGCGCTGCGCCAGCCTGATCTCGAGCATGGCGTCCAGGGCCTGCTGCACGCGGTCCTGGGCGCCTGCGGCGCTGAACTCCTTCTGGGCTTCCTGCAGGAGCGCCAGCGCTTCCTCTGATTCGCCGGCCGCCTTCAGCGACTTGCCCAGCAGGAGGGAGACCTCGCCGGCAGTGTGCTTGGCGAGTGCGGAGCGCTCCGCGTGGATCTCGCGCAGCTTCTGCACGGCGGCCACGATGTCGCCGGTGAGGTAGAGCCAGCGTGCACGGATGAAGGCCACCTCGAGCTGGTCGGTCTTGTTGCCGCCCACGATGGACAGCGCAAGTTCGGCGCGTTCTATGGCGGACAGCGTTTCCGGTTCCACGATCCCGGACGAGAGCCGGACGGCGGCAGAGGCCTTGTTAAAGCGGGCCCAAAGATCGATGTCGTTCGCGGGCGACAGCAGCTTGGCCGCGCGTTCGTGGTGCCTGATGCCCTCGGTGTAGTCGTGGCGCATGAACGCGACGTTCCCGATGACCCAGGCCACCTCGCCGGCCAGTTGTGACATGGACTGCTCATCCATCTGCTCGTTCATGTCCTGGCAGTACGTCCAGGCTTCATCCAGCCGCCCGCTCTCGGCGAGTGCACCAATCAGGGCGCGGAGCGCGCCGATGATCAGCGTGGAACCCTTGGGCAGCTGGGCGCACAGTTCCACGGCCCGCTGGGCGTGCTCGACGGCGGCGGTGAGCTGGCCCTGTCCGTGGCACAACGCGGCGAGCATCTGGCGGGCGCGCACGCCCAGGCCCGCGGACTCGGTGGCCATGGGGTGCTCCAGCAGATGCTCCATGATCTTCTGGCATTCCTTGAGCTGGCCCTGCTTCATGAGGCACTCTGCCTGCATGTAGGTCATGTTCCACCACGCGCTGGTGTTCCTGCCTTCAAGTGCGATCCGGGCAGCCGCGGCGGCATGTTCGGCGGCCAGGGCATAATCACGCAGGTCCCAGGCCTGCCGGGCGTAGAGGCCGGCGAGAACGTACTCGGCGTCGCTGACTGAGATAGGCTGGCTCCAGGCCTCAAGCGCTTTCGGTGCCAGCTCAAGCCGGCGGGCGAGCTCCTCGATGACGTCCGCTGTCGGTTCCCGGCGACCGGTTTCCAGCAGCGAGATATAGCTTGGAGAGTAAAGGTCCTTGCCCAGTTCCGCCTGGGTCAGACCACGCTCGAGCCGCTCTGCTCGGAGCTTCTCTCCGAAACCGTTCCCCACGGGATCCTCCTCATTCCGGACAGCGTTGTACACCATGGTTGACAGCCCCTGTGGAAAACATTTTACAATGTATGTCAACAAGGACTGTGCTGACTAAGTAACGAATCCGACTCGTATTGAGGAACTCACATGTTTAAGAAGATTGCAGCCGCTGCCGCGCTGGCAGGGGCACTCGCATTCTCCGCCACGGCTCCGGCCGTTCTGTCTGCCGGTTCTACCACTGACAACGCGGGCACAGCCGTTGCCATTGGGAACTGGCCCGATCCGATGAGCTTCGACGGCGCGAACTACATGACGATCGGCAATTGGCCCGATCCGATGTAACAAGGCTTCCTCAGGAAACCTGGCTCCGGGACATGCGCGAACCATGTCCCGGAGCCATTTTCTTTTTGCCGTTACACTGCACGCAGCATCGAACTGATCCATTGGACTCCATCAGACAGACTCATCGAACTGCTCCATCGAAGAAGGGCGTGCACCATGAAACGACAGAGGACCAACGGGCTGCAGCGGGCGTACTTCCTCTGGACCGTCGCCGGCACCTCGCTCATCGTGGCCGCGGTTGCCGGGACATCGGTCCTCGGCGTGCTGAGCGGTACGGCCGACGCCGGATCATTCGTTTGGGGGATCATTGGCATTGCGGCGCTGCTGGAGGCGCTGGTGCTTTTCGCGATCGGCCTGCGGTTGCGCCACCGCTATGTGAACACTGTCCAGAGCTACGAGAGCCGTGGCAACTACCTGGAGGACCGTGGCACAGACCGCCCCCGGATCCCACTGCTGGGAGACGGACAGGCACGGCCCAACATCACCAACCAGGAACTCTGAACCGGCGGGCCGCCTAAAGGCACAGATGCGAAAAGAGGGCCTCCCGTGGGAGACCCTCTTTCTTTTGGTCGGGATGACAGGATTTGAACCTGCGACCTCTTCGTCCCGAACGAAGCGCGCTACCAAGCTGCGCTACATCCCGATCCGCTGCGAAAGCAACTCAACAAGAATACCGGATGGGAGGGGCACATGCGAAATCGTGGCCGTACCCGCCACGAGAAACACCGATCTCACACCAGCGAGTCCTTCCACGCACCGTGAAGCCGGGCAAAGCGGCCTCCGCCGCCGATCAATTCCTCCGGCGTGCCGTCCTCCACCACACGGCCGTCGTGGACCACGAGCACCCTGTCCGCGGTCTCCACGGTGGACAGCCGGTGCGCGATGATGAGCGCGGTCCGCCGCCCACCGTTGTGTGCCATCCCGCCGTCGTGTTCTGTACCGCCGTCATGTTCCGTGGCGCCGTAGTGTCCACCCCGCAGCAGCCTGGCCAGGCCGCTCTGCACCAGGCGCTCCGAAGGGATGTCCAGCGCGGACGTGGCCTCATCGAGGATCAGCACGGCGGGCCGGGCCAGGAAGGCGCGGGCGAAGCTGATCAGCTGCCGTTGCCCCGACGACACGCGGCCGCCGCGTTTGTTGACGTCGGTGTCGTAGCCTTCCGGAAGTTCCAGGATGAACTTGTGGGCGCCCACGGCCTTGGCGGCTGCCTCGATTTCTTCCCTTGACGCGTCCGGCCGGCCGAGTGCGATGTTGTCCGCCACGGAGCCGCTGAAAAGGAACGCCTCCTGCGTGACCATCACAATGTTCCGCCGCAGATCCGCGGTGCTGAGTTGCCGCAGGTCCACGCCGTCGAGCGAGACTGAGCCGGAGGAGACATCGTAGAAGCGGGCGATGAGCTTGGCCAGGGTGGATTTGCCCGCGCCGGTTTGCCCCACGAGTGCCACCGTTTGGCCCGCCGGGATGCTGAGGTTGAGTCTGGGGATGACGAGCGGGCCGCTGCCGTACCGGAACTCCACATCCTTGAACTCAAGGGTGCCGCGCGCCTCAGGCAGGTCCACCGCGTTCCGGGGCGGGCGGACCGTGGGCACCTCCTCGAGCAGGCCGGACACCTTCTCAAGCGCCGCCTGCGCGCTTTGGAAGGAGTTGTAGAACATGGCCATCTGGTCCACGGGCTGGAAGAAGCGCTTGGCGGACAGCATCAGCGCCAGCAGCACGCCCACGGCGAGGTCACCGCTGAGTACGCGGAAGCCGCCGAAGAGCAGTACCGCGGCCACGCAAACATTGCCGATCAGCACCAGCCCCGGCTGGAAGACGCCGTTCAGGTTGATGGACCGGACGGTCGCCTTACGGTACTCCTCGGCAAGTTCCCCGTACTGGGCGGCGTTGTCGCGTTCCTTCCGGAATGCCTTGACCGCGCGGATTCCGGTCATGGTTTCCACGAAGTGCACGATCAGCCGGGCAGACACCACGCGGGATTCCCGGAATGCGATCTGCGAGTGCTTCTGGTACCAGCGGGCCAGGAAGAACATCGGGACGCCGGCAGCGAGCACCATCAGCCCGCTCCTCCAGTCGAGGGCAAAGACCGTGACGGCAGTGAGGAGCATGAAGATCAGGCCGGATGCCAGGGAGCTGACTCCGGAATCGAGGAGTTCGCGGAGGGCCTCCAGATCTGACGTCTGCCGCGCGATGATCCGGCCAGAGGTGTACTTTTCGTGGAACTCGAGGCTGAGCCGCTGGGTGTGCCGGAACACCCGGAGACGCAGGTCCAGCAGCATGGCCTGGCTGAGTTTCGCCGTAGATGTCACGTAGAGGGCGGTGAGGCCTGCGGTCGCCAGTGCCGCCGCGAGGTAGGCGACGCCGGTCATTACGAGCGGGACGTTGTCGCCGGCGCGCAGCGCCGGAAGTGCGTGGTCGATGCCGAAGGCGATCAGCGCAGGTCCGGCGACGCGCGCCGCCTGGGAGAGGACCACCGTGGCGATGGTGAGCCAGAAACGTAACCGGACCGGCCGGATCAGCGACGCCAGTAAGGCGAGCGACCGCCGTCGTACGGCTTTGCTGTCGCTCCTGCTCAGGTGGGCGTTGTCCTCGTTGGCTGTGCCGAACGCTGTGGTGCTCACGGGATGGCCTCCTCGGCGTCGTCCAGGGCGGACAGTTCGGTGTCGAGGTCCCGGGGCTCAGTCTCCAGGCTGGCAATGACGTACCGGTAATGATGGTTGGCCGCCAGCAGTCCGGCATGTGTTCCGACGGCGGTGATGCGTCCGTCCTCGAGCAGCGCCACCCGGTCGGCCAGCATGACGGTGGAGGGACGGTGCGCGACAATCAGTGTCGTTGTGCCGGCCAAGACCTCCCGCAGGCGGTTCTCCACCAGTTCCTCGGTGTTGACGTCCAGGGCGGACAGCGGATCGTCCAGCACGAGGACTTTGGGCTTGGCCGCGATGGCCCGTGCCAGGGCGATGCGCTGCCGCTGTCCGCCCGACAGGCTCAGTCCCTCGTCGCCGATCAGGGTATCCACGCCGTCCGGCAGGGAATAGGCGAAGTGCGCCTGGGCGGTGTCCAGGGCTTCGTCCAGGACGGCTTCCGGGCCGTCGTCGCCGGCGCTTCTTGATCGGACGCCGAGCAACACGTTGTCCCGGATGGAATTGGAGAAGAGGGTGGTGTCCTCGAAAGCAACGCCCACCACGCCGCGCAGCTCCTCGACGCTGAAGTCGCGCAGGTCCACGCCGTCGATCGTGATGGACCCCTGGGTGACGTCATAGAGGCGCGGAACAAGCTGCAGCAGGGCACTCTTGCCGCTCCCGGTGACGCCCACCAGCGCCATGGTTTCGCCGGGGCGGATGTCCAGGCTGACGTCTTTGAGGATGGGTTTGTCCGGGGCGTCCTCGAAGGCGAAGGTGACGTTGTGGAAGGCCAGGGCGCCGTTCAGCTCTGCAGGCCGCGCGGGATTGGCCGGGCTGGTGATGGTGTTCTCGGCGTCCATGACCTCAAAGTGGCGGTCCAGTGCGCTTTTCGCCGTCAGCGCCATGGCCAGCAGCATTCCGGAGAACTCCACGGGTGCTGCGATGACGGCCGCCGTGGCGAAGAAGGCAACGAGCGCGCCGATGCTGAGCTGGCCGTCGGCCGCCAGGAGGATACCCACCACCAGCCCGGTGCCGAGGGCCAGCTCGGGCAGGAGGGTGACCACCATGCTGAACGTGGCCTGATGCCTGGCCTTGGCGATCTCGGTCTGGCGGAGTTCTTCGGCCTGGCCGTTGAACGTTTCCAGCGCCTCGCGGCTCCTGCCGAATGCCTTCAGTACCCGGATGCCGTGGACTGATTCCTCCACTGTGGTGGCGAGGTCGCCGGCCTGGTCCTGGCTGCGCCGGGCAACCTTGCTGAAGCGGGTCCGGAAACGGAAGCCGTAAATCATGATGGGCACCGCCGCAGCCAGGAAGATCAGCGCCAGCTGCCAGCTCATGGCGAACATGACGGCGACGCCGATGACCACAGTCAATGTAGTGACAACCAGCATGATCGCCCCAAAGGCCATCCAGCGCCGCAGGAGGTTCAGGTCCGTCATGGCGCGGGAGAGCAGTTGCCCTGAGCCCCACCGGTCGTGGAAGGAGACGGTGAGGTCCTGCAGATGGCTGTACAACGAAACCCGCATCCGCGTTTCGACTGTCGTGGCCGGGTTGATGACGAACGTCCGGCGGAGCGCGACGAGCCCGGCCTCGGCGATCCCCAGGACGAGGATGACGCCGGCGGAGGACCACACCGCCTCCGCAGTGGCGCCGGGCCGGAGCGATTCATTGATCAGCACCCGCAGCACTTGCGGGATGGTGAGGGCCACCACGCTGGCCAGGAGAGCGCACAGCAGCCCCATGAACAGCCGGGGGAGAATCGGCTTCACATGGGGATAGAGCCGGCTGACGGATCTGAAAAACGAAGTCTGCTTAGCCATGCCCGCTTCTCGAACTCAGGTGCGTATGTAGTGTCCCGTAGCAACTACCCTATGCTACGGGTCGCGCGGTTCACACGGCACGCCGAACGTCAGACGGAGTCAAAATCAGGTGGCGCCGCAGGCGCCCATTCACGTGAGCCTGCTCAGGCGCGGGCCGTCAGCGTCAGCAGGACAGCCTCGGGTTTGCAGGCGATCCTGACGGGAGCGAAGCGTGAGGTGCCGATGCCGCCCGAGACGTTGACCGGCGTCGTATGTCCGTTGCTGTGCCAGTCGTGCAGCCCCTTGGCCCGCCACGTCGGAATGTCGCAGTTGGCAATGACCGCACCGTAGCCGGGTATGCAGAGCTGACCGCCATGGGTGTGGCCGGCGAGGAGGAGATCGGCGCCGTCCTCCGTGAAGTGATCCAGCACGCGCTGGTACGGGGCATGGATCACAGCCACGCGCAGGTGGGCGTTGGAGTCCTGGCCCCTGGTGCCCCTGGGCCAGCCCGCATACCGTTCACGCTTCAGGTGGGGGTCGTCCACGCCCGAGAAATCGAACCGCATGCCCCTGAGCACAACAGACTGGTGGCGGTTGGTCAGGTCCACCCAGCCGCCCATGCCAAAGCCGGAGCGGAGCCGCGGCCAGTCCAGCTCCTCCGCATCCCGCTTGAGCGTGGACGGCCCCCGCAGGTACGACGCCGGGTTCCTTAGCTTGGGAGCATAGTAATCGTTCGAGCCCGGGACGAAGACGCCCGGAAACTCCATGAGCGGCTCCAAGGCAGTGAGCAGCGGATCCACGGCCTTGGGGTGGCTCAGGTTGTCGCCCGTGTTAACGACGAGGTCCGGCTTCAGCTCGGCAAGCGACCGGAGCCATTCCCACTTTGCCCTCTGCCCCGGAACAAAGTGGATGTCGCTCAGATGAAGGATCCGGAACGGGTCCTGGCCCTCAGGCAGGATGGGAAGCGTTTCGTTCCGCAACACAAACTGGTTCTTCTCCCAGAGGCCGTAGCCTGTGGCGGCAAGGCCCACGGCGGTTCCGGCTGCGGCAGTGACGGCAAAGCCGCGCGCGATGCCTCGCGCGCGGCTTGCCAGCTGTGTTGTATCAATCAACGTCAGTCATTCCCCTTTTTACCGGAGTCATTACCGCCGGAGCCGCCGGTACCGCTGGAGGGTTCCGGTTTGCTGGGCGGTTCCTGAATGCTCGGCGGCTGTGGATTGATCGGCTGTGGATTGATCGGCGGCTGCGGAATGTTCTGGACCGGCGGCTGGTACTGGGGGGCCCCGTAGAGCAGGTTGGACGGTGGTTCCGGGAAGGGCTCGGTGCCATAAGCCGGTGCAATCTGGGCCATGAACTGCGAGAACATCGGGCCGGCGATCATATAACCGTCAATACCGGTGTAGAACTTGCCGTTCACTGTGACATTCTGACCTGCCCTGTCCTGCGCTCCCAGCGCATCACCGAACCAGGAGGCGGTGGCAAGGCCCGTGGTGTGGCCGACAACCCAGGTGGAACCGTTGTTGTTGGACGTACCGGTCTTCGCCGCAATCGGGAAGTTGGTGTCAGTGGAGATCCTGGGCTGGATGAGTGAACCGGATCCCTCGTTCAGGACCTTCTGGAGCGCGTAGTTCACACCGCGGGCAACCTCCGGCTTAAGGGCGTCCCGGCACTGTGTCGACTGTGCCGGGAGCTGTGCACCCGTCTGGTCGGTCACCGAGGTGACGGCGATCGGGGCGCAGTACTTGCCGTCATTGGCGAACGTGGCAAAGGCGCTGGCCATGGTCAGCGGGGCCGTCTGCGTGGAACCCAGCAGGTTGCCAAGCGTGGTCATGGTGACCTTGGGATTCGCGTCAACGACGGCGTTCGTATCCTTGTCGCGCAGCGGAAGGCCGCCATGGAGCCCGACGGCGTCCACGATCTTCTGGATGCCGCACAGGTCAACCTGCGCAGCCGAGGCGAAGGTGGCCGTGTTGATCGAGTTCTTCAGGCCGTCCAGCACCGTCATCGGGCGGTAATAGCCCTCTTCGGCGTTCTGGAGGTCATCGGTGCCGTTGGTGCTGTCATACCATCCGACGGTAGGCGTGGGGCAGGTGTTCCGCCACGGGAAGTCCTGGCTGTAGCGGCGCTGGGAGGCATTGACGATGGTGTTCATCGACTTGCCCTCCTCCAGCCACTGGGCAAACGTGAACGGTTTCATCGTCGAGCCGGGCTGGGCGCCACCGAGGCCGTTCAGGTCATTGCCCTTGTCGTCATACTGGTCAACGCTGAAGTTGATCTGGCTGTCGAACTTCCCCTTGCCGGGAAACCACGAGGTGTTCTGGGCCATGTTGGTGATCTTGCCGGTCTTCGGCTCCACGGAGACGAGGGCGGCGCCCCACTTGTCCGGGTTGGAGCCGGCGGCAGCGTTGACCTGGTCCTGCGCGGCCTTCTGCGCCTTCGGGTCCAGGGTGGTCTTGATGGTCAGGCCGCCGCGGAAGATCTTCTTTTCACGTTCCTCGGGGTCCGCACCGTAGGCCGGGTTGTTGAGGAGCAGGTGCAGGACGTAGTCACAGAAGTACGGAGCGATCGTCGAATAGGCGCAGCCTTGGCGGGCCGGAGTGATCTTGGGCTTGACCGGGGTGGCTACGGCGGCGGAGTGCTGCGCCTTGGTGATCTTGCCCTGGCCGAGCATGACGTTCAGCACGAGGTCGCGGCGGGCCTTGGCGTTCTCCGGGTTGGAGATGGGGTCGAACGCGGAGGGGCTGTTGACGAGGCCCGCGAGCAGCGCTGCCTGGGGGAGCGTCAGGTCCTTCGCGGTGGTGCTGAAGAAAAATTTCGACGCGGCTTCGATGCCGTAGGCGTCACGGTTGAAGAACACGATGTTGAGGTAGCCCTCAAGGATCTGGTCCTTGGTGAACTTCTTTTCCAGGGCGATGGCGAGCTTCATCTCTCGAAGCTTGTCGCCCACGCCCTTGTTAACGCCGTTGAGCTTGATCGCGTCGGAGTTGCCTTCCGCTTCAAGATTGGCGTTGAGGACGTTGTTGACATACTGCTGCGTGATGGTGGAAGCACCCTGTTTGTTGCCGCGGGCCGTGCTGACGAGGGCACGGAGGATGCCTGTCGTGTCCACGCCGCCGTGCTCGTAGAACCGGCTGTCCTCAATGGCGATCACCGCGTCCTTCATATACGGGGAGATCTGCTCCAGCGGAACACGGGTGCGGTTTTCCGCGTACAGGTTGGCGATCACGCTCCCGTCAGCGGCGAGGACCTTGGTCGACTGGCTGGGCGGGTCCACCTGCAGCTCCGCCGGGAGAGTGTCGAAAAAGTCGATCGAACTGCTCGCCGAGCTGCCTGAAACGGCGGCCGCCGGAACCAGCAGGCCGGCCACCAGGACGCCGCAAATAGCGCTCACGCCAAGGAAAGCAAAGATCTTTCCGAGGGTAGTGGCCGTGTCGAATATGGGGTTCCTACGAGTCACCATGTTCTCCAGTTTACCGGCAAGGACTAGGCTGGAGTTCATGACCAAATGGGAGTACGCAACGATTCCGCTCATCATCCATGCCACGAAGCAGATTCTGGACCAGTGGGGAGAGGACGGCTGGGAGCTTGTCCAGGTTGTCCCCGGCCCCGAAGGCAACGGCCTGGTGGCCTACTTGAAGAGGGAGAAGCAGTAGCATGACAACTCCTCAGGAAACCGCTTCCGGCGCCGCAGCGGCGCCGACTTCCGCCGTCGAGCAGCGGCTCGCCGAGCTTGGCATTACGCTCCCGCAGGTGGCCGCTCCGGTGGCCGCCTACGTTCCTGCCGTCATTTCCGGCAGCCACGTTTACACGTCCGGGCAGTTGCCGTTTATTGACGGCAAACTCCCAGCTGCGGGCAAGGTTGCGGCGGGCAACGAAGGCACCTCGGACGAGCCCACGGTGTCCCCGGAGGACGCCAAGGAGTACGCCGCCGTCTGTGCCGTCAACGCCCTGGCCGCCGTCAAGAGCGTCATCGGCGACCTCGACCGCATCACCCGGATCGTCAAAGTTGTGGGCTTCGTCTCCTCGGACCCCTCCTTCACCGGCCAGCCGGGCGTGATCAACGGCGCCTCAGAACTCCTCGGCCGTGTCCTCGGTGACGCGGGGCAGCACGCCCGTTCCGCCGTCGGCGTTTCAGTCCTGCCGCTCGACTCACCCGTTGAGGTCGAACTGATCGCGGAATTCAGCTAAGGCACGGTAGTTTCCTTGCCGCAGCTAGCACGCCGCCTCTTTGCCCTTCCGCCCGAACTCGAAGGGGCGGCGCGAAGCTGGCTTGAACAGGGAGAGCGGACGCCCCGCGCGGCGCGCTTCGCCTCCTCAGTGGTCCTGCTGCGCGATTCGCCCAACGGCCTGGAGACCTGGCTGGGCTACCGGCCCGGGTCTTCGCCGCTGGGCGTCCTCGCCTTTCCCGGCGGGTCCCTGGATGCGTCCGACGACGACGCGCTCGGCTGGCTGGGCCCCTCGCCCCAGCATTGGGCCGAGCAGATGGGAACGGACGACGTCGGGCTGGCGCGCCGCCACGTTGTGGGCGCCATCCGTGAGCTGTTTGAAGAAACCGGCGTGCTCCTGGCCGGGCAGGACGTGTCCTCCACCGTTGAAGGCACAGCCACGCCCGAGTGGATGAAAGTGCGCGAAGCGGTTGCCTCGCAGGAAAAGTCCTTCACGGAGGTGCTGGCCCAGCGCGGGCTGTCCCTGCGCACGGACCTGCTCAAGCCGCTGGTGAACTGGCTCAGCCCGGACTTCGCACACCACCGCTTCAACACCCGCTACTTCGCCGCGACAGTCCCGATGAACCAGCAGCCCACGCTTCTGGAGAGCAAGGGTGTGTGGGGCAGGTGGGTGTGTGCCGCAAACATCATCGCCGAACGCGAGACCAGCGCACTCGGTGATGAAGTCGGCCAGGAAAACACCGTGGGGCTGACCCTCGGGCAGCTCATGGTGCCGGGCTCTGAAATCATGCTCGAGAAAATGGCGGCCGCAACCGGCTGCATCGCCTATCTCAGCTACAAGCGCACGCCGCACGTCTACCAGCCGAGGCTCGTTGAGGAAGACGGAAGGCTCATGCTGGAAGTCGAAGCCGCGAAGACGGTGGCCCACGAGCCCCAGCGTGAGCGGTAAAACTTCCCTGCAGCCTGAGGACACGCAAAAGGCCCCACGACACCCATATTTGGATGTCCCGGGCCTTTTCGGTGTCCTAGGAGCCTTTGCGCGTCCTCAGCATCTCTTAGCGGGAGCGCTGGCGGAGGCGCTGCATGTCCAGGATGACGACGGCGCGGGCCTCGAGGCGGAGCCAGCCGCGCTGGACGAACTCGGCCAGGGCCTTGTTCACCGTTTCACGGGAGGCGCCGACCAGCTGGGCCAATTCTTCCTGCGTGAGCTCGTGCGCTACCAGGACGCCGTCCGTGGCGGGGCGGCCGAAGCGGTCGGCCAGGTCCAGGAGCGCCTTGGCCACGCGGCCGGGAACGTCCGAGAAGACAAGGTCGGACAGGGAGTCGTTGGTGCGGCGCAGGCGGCGGGCCAGGGCCTGCAGCAGCTGCGCCGAAACTTCGGGGCGGGTGCGCAGCAGTGAGTTCAGGCTCTCGTTCCGGAGCCCGGCCAGGCGGGTCTCGGAGACAGCCGTGGCAGTGGCCGTGCGGGGGCTGGGATCGAAGAGTGCCATCTCGCCGAAGAGCTCGCCCGGGCCGAGGATCGCGAGCAGGGATTCGCGGCCGTCGGGGGAGGTGCGGCCGAGCTTTACCTTGCCGGAGACAATGAAGTAGAGCTGGTCACCCTGGTCGCCTTCACGGAAAACCGATGCCCCGCGCGACAGGTCAACCTCTGTGAGCTCGTCCGTCAGCAGGCGGAAAGCCTCGTCGTCCAGGGTGGCGAAAAGGGGCGCGCGGCGCAATACCTCGATGTCCATGAATTCTCCTGATTAAAATGTGTCGGCTGGGGCGCTTGTGCCATTGTTTCAGAATTTTTACGGATCTGTGGCGTACTTGGCAGCAGAACCGGGCCCATAAGGCGTCCGGAGCCCATGAAGGTCACGGGCCGCCCACGGCAAACTGTCAGATTCCGCCAGTACAATCGGGCGTAGCTGGCTGTAAGGAGACCCGTTGTTTGGCCTGACCGTTCTGGACCTTGCGTTGATACTAACGCTCCTGTCCTACCTGATTTACGGCCTGCGCAACGGCTTCCTGGTGACAGTCGGCGGGATAGCCGGCTTCGCGGCGGGCGCCGTGGCTGCCTTCCTTTCCGTGCCTGTGGTCAGCGACCTCGTCGAGGACAGCAGTTGGCGGCTCACGGCAATCATCGCCACCGCCATAGTGCTTGTGGTGCTGGGCAACGCCCTGGGCACAACCATCGGCCGCAGCATTCGCAGCGCCGTCCGTCTGAAGCCGCTGCGCGCGGTGGACCGGATGGTGGGCGGTGCCGTGAACGTCGTGGTGGCGGCACTCGTCATGTCGATGCTGGCCTTCAGCATCGGCGCCCTGGGTGTGCCGTTCGTTTCCCAGCAGCTGGCTGACTCCAGGGTCATCCGGTTCATTGACGGCATGACCCCCAACCCCGTCAAAGCCACCATGGCGCAGCTGCGCTCGGCGGTGATCGGCGACCGCATTCCCCGGCTGATTGAGGGCATCGGACAGCCGCAGCGGGTTCCAGTTCCGGATGCCAGCACCGATACCCCTGCCCTGAATCGCGCGGCCGGGTCGGTGCTGAAGATCGCCGGCACCGCGTTCCAGTGCGGCCAGAACCAGACGGGGACCGGATTCGTCGTCTCGCCGGGGAGGGTGGTCACAAACGCGCATGTCGTTGCGGGCGTGTCGCAGCCGGTCGTTGAGGTGCCGGGCGGGGGCGCGATGCCCGGCCGCGTGGTGTACTTCGACGGCAAACGGGATCTGGCGGTGCTCGCCGTCGACGGCCTGCCCAGCGCCGCCCTGCCGCTGAGCCCGGATCTTCCCGCCGGCACCGCCGCCGCCTTTGCCGGCTATCCCCACGGCGGCCCCTTCCAGTCGAAGCCGGCCACCGTCCAAGGCATTTCAACCGTGCTGGTGCCCGACATTTACGGCGACAATCCGGTTCCGGACGAGGTGTACAAGCTTGCGGGCGACATTCAGCCGGGCAACTCCGGCGGGCCGCTGCTGACCGCCGGCGGTGCAGTGGCCGGCGTGATCTTCGCCAAGACCACCTCCGACGCTGCGCTCGGGTTCGCCATCCCCATGATCGACCTGCGCCCGGTGGCCGCCCAGGCGCCGGAACTCACCAACGCTGTGTCATCGGGGCAGTGCATCCAGCACTGACGGCGCATCCAGCAGTAGCGGCGCCTTTGCCTGGGCTGGTCAGGCCTTGCCGGCATTCAGGTCGGCGAGGTACTCAACGGCAAAGCGGTAGCCCATGACTCCGGCTCCAGCGATGACGGCCTTGCTGATATCCGAGAGATAGGAATGGTGCCTGAACTCCTCCCGGGCGTGCACGTTCGTGATGTGGACTTCCACAGCGGGCACCTGCACCGCCGAGATGGCGTCCCGGATGGCCACCGACGTGTGGGTGTAGGCGCCGGCGTTGAGCACGATGCCGATTGCCTTGCCCCGCGCAGCATGGATCGCGTCCACGAGGGCGCCTTCATGGTTGGACTGGAAACACTCCACGTCCAGCCCGTGCGCCGCGCCGGCATCCTTGGCGAGCTGTTCGACGTCGGCAAGGGTTGCCGTGCCATACTTCTCCGGCTCGCGGGTGCCGAGGAGATTGAGGTTGGGGCCGTTGAGGACAAGGATCGTTCCGCGGCCGGCTGCGCTGGCGGGAGGGTCTTCAGTCATGGGTGCAAATCTATCGCGCGTTCGGGTTTGGTGCTGGATAATGTCACTTGATCGAGCCGCGCATGACACCTGAGATCACCCAGCGCTGTGCGAACAGGTAGACCAGCAGCAGGGGTGCCAGGGCCATCAGGTAGGACGCAAAGCCCACGGTGTAGTTGGTGTTGAACTGGCTCTGGAACACATACTGGGCAAGTGGCAGTGTGCGCGTCCCGGGATCCGAGAGGATGACGAGGGGCAGCAGGAAGTCGTTCCAGGCCCAAAGACATGTCAGGATCCCTACGGTGGCGTTCATCGGCGTGAGCAGCGGGAAGATGATGCGGCGGAAGATGCCCCAGGTGGAGGCGCCGTCCATGGTTGCTGCTTCCTCCAGTTCGCGCGGGATGGAGCGGATGAAGGCCGTGTAGACGAACACGTTGAAGCTGAGCCCGTAGACCGTGTACAGCAGGAACAGTCCCACCGGGTTGTCCAGGCCCAGGAGAGCAGTTTCCTTGGTGGCGGGCAGCATGATGATCGGAAACGGCACAAACAGCGCGGCGACGAAGAAGTAGTAGAGGAACCTGAAGAAGCGCTTATGCAGGTTCCGTGCGATGGCGTAGGCCACCAGGGAGTTGGACAGGATGGTTAAGACCACCGCGCCCACCGTCACGATTGCGGAGTTCAGCAGGGCGCGCGGGAAGTTGGTCAGGTTCCATGCGTCGGCAAAGTTCTGCAGCCGGACGCGGCTGGGCCACTCGAAGCCGGAGCCGCCCAGCTGGTCCGGCGTCTTGAGCGCGGTGACCACCGTCAGGTACAGCGGGATGAGCACCGTCAGTGCCAGGACCGCGGCCAGGGCCGTCAGCGGCCAGTTCACGCCGTCGAGCCGCCGGCCGCGCCGCCGCGGGCCGCGGGACCTTCTGACGGTTCGGGCTGATGCTGCCGTCTCGGTTGTGGTGGTCATTAGAAGTCCGCCTCTTTGCGCTGGAGCGTCCGGAGCTGGATCACGGACACGGCCACGATCACCAGCAGGTAAACAACGGAGTTGGCCATCTGGTAGCCGTACTCGCCGCCCTGGAAGCCGCCGCGGAAAATCACCATGGCGACGGATTCGGTCGCGGTGCCGGGACCGCCGCCGGTCAGGGCGACAATCTGGTCGAAGGCCTGCAGGAAGCCCTTAAGGGCCAGCACCATGTTGATGGTGAAGAACGCCCCGATCATCGGAAAGGTGATGGAGCTGAACTGCCGCCAGTAGCCGGCACCGTCCAAGCCCGCCGCCTCGTACAGCTCCGCGGGGATGGTCTGCAGTCCGGCCAGGTACAGGATGGTGCTGAACGCGATGGATTGCCAGGCCGAGACCGTCACGACGCCCAGCCAGGCGAGATCCTTGTTGGCCAGGATCGAGGTGGAGAGCCAGTCGATTCCCAGCGACTGGCCCAGCAGGGGGAGGGAGTTGGAGAAGATGAAATTGAAGACGTAGCCAATGATGAGGATCGCCAGAACATTCGGGATGAAGAAGATGCCGCGGAACGCGGTGCGGAATTTGATCCTGGCGTTGAGCAGCATGGCGATTCCGAGGGCCAGCACATTGACGACCACCGTCGTCGTGATCGCGAACAGGAAGGTGAACCCGTAGGAGGCCAGGACGCGGTCGTCCCTGAACAGGCTGACGTAGTTCTGAAGGCCAACGAAGTCCCATTTTCCGTAGCCGGCGTAGTCCGTGAGGCTGAAGAACATGCCTGTGATCACGGGAACGGTGTGCAGGGTGACGAAGAGCAGCAGCGCGGGAACAGCCATCCAGTAGAAGGCCTTGGTGGAGTGCGTCACTCCTGGTCACCTCGCTTCGGCGTGCGGGCGGCAATTTTGAACCATTCGTTGTCCAGGCTGTTCAGGAACCGCGCTTTGTCTCCGTCAAGGACGAACTGCTGCGTGATGTTGACCAGTGGAATGCTGGGTGGCAGCCGGTGGTCCATGTAGCCATCAACCTTGCCGGCGGTGAAGTAGGGGGCCATACCCTTGAGGGCCGGGTCCTGTTGCGGCGCAGCTGACCTGATGGGGGCGAAGGCGCTTTGGATTTTGGCGTACCTGTCAATCACTACCTTATTCATCAGGAAGGCGATGAATTTCTGCGCTTCAGCCCGGTGGGGAGTGTCCCTGCCCATCGCCAGCGCGACGTCGACACCGGACACCACCGTGGTCCTGGCGGGATCATTCGTGGCGGGATAGGGGAACGAAGCGATTTTGGCGTCCGGGTTCGCCGCTCGGATGGCCGGCACTGCGAAGCTGCCGTTGAGGTACATCGCGGCCTTGCCGTCGGCGAAGGCCTTGTTGCCTGTCGCGTAATCTGCCCCGATCGCGCCCGGCTGGGCGTACCTGAAGAGCTGGAGCAACTTGTCGGCGATCTCCTGGTAATCCTTGGTGAAGGACACCGGGCTGTTGTCCCTGTCGGCACCGGCCGCGTTCAGCCGGTCAAAGAATCCCTCCGGCTGCAGCTGGGCAGCAAGGTTCACCAGCGCCGGGGAGGTGGTCCAGGCGTCTTTGAGTGTCATGTAAAAAGGTGCGATCCCATTGGCCTTGAACGTTTCGGCCGCCGCTATGAGCCCATCCCAGGTCCGGGGAACGGAAACACCGTATTGTGCGAAGAGTTCGGGGTTGTACAGGATGCCGCTGGCATTGTTCGCCATGGGAAGCCCGTTGATCTCCGAGCCGTTGCAGCGCCCGTTGGCGTTGAGAATGTCCTGCACCGCTGGAAGCACCTCCGGCGCCGAGGGTTCCTGGCTGAGGTCGGCGAACACGCAGGCCTCGGCGAGGAGGCCGAAGCTGGCGTTTCCGTTGAGGGTCAGCACATCCGGTGTCTTGTTTTTCACCAGGAGTGTCCGGATGGCGGTGTCCGGATCCGGGACGTTGTCCTGGAGCACCCGGATGCCGGGGTTCGCGGCTTCGAACTCCTCGATGAGAGCGGCGAATTCCTGTACCGCTTCGGGCTTGAACTGGAAGAAGCGGAGCGTGACTTCGTTCTCTGCCGGCGGCGCGGCACAGCTGGCAAGCAACGCCGCGGCAAGCGCGGCGGTCAGGGCTTTGGCAGTGTGACTGCGCGGGGTGATCATGGGATTCTCCGTCGCTGCGGTCCTAGCCGGTGTACCCGTTGGGGTTGTTTTTCTGCCAGCGCCAGTGGTCCTCGCACATCTGGTCTACGGTCTTGGTGGTGGACCAGCTGAGGTCGGCAAGGGCGGACGTGGCATCAGCCCAGAACGCGGGAAGGTCACCGGCGCGCCGTGCCGTGATCTCGTAGGGGATGGGCCGGCCCACTGCCTTTTCGAAGGACCGCAGGACTTCCAGCACCGAGGAGCCTCTGCCGGAGCCGAGGTTCCAGCGGAACACACCGGCGCGGTCGGCCACGTGGTCGAGGGCGGCGACATGGCCTTCGGCAAGGTCCACCACGTGGATGTAGTCGCGCAGGCAGGTACCGTCCGGCGTGTCGTAGTCGCCGCCGAAGACCATCAGCTTCTCGCGGCGCCCGACGGCAACCTGGGCAATAAAGGGCACCAGGTTATTGGGTATGCCCTGCGGGTCCTCGCCGATGTGGCCCGAGGGGTGTGCGCCTACCGGATTGAAGTAGCGCAGCAACGCAATGTGCCAACGGGGGTCCGAGTCGCCGAGGTCCGAGAGGATGTCCTCGATCTGCTCCTTGGTCCTGCCATAGGGGTTGTTGGCGCCGATCTCCATTTTTTCGACATAGGGGACCGGATTGTGTTCCCCATATACGGTGGCCGATGAACTGAACACGAGGGAGCGGACGTCGTGCCGCTCCATGACCCGAACGAGGTTGAGCGTGCCGACGAGGTTGTTGTAGTAGTACCTGAGGGGTTCGCGGACAGATTCACCGACCGCCTTCAGGCCGGCGAAGTGGATGACGGCGTCGATGCCGCGGGCGACAAACACTCTTTCCACTGCGGCTTCGTCCACCAGGTCCACGGCGTGGAACTCGGGGGTCTTCCCGCTGAGCCGGGCTACGCGGCGCATCGATTCCTCACTGGAGTTCACCAGATTGTCGATCACCACCACGTCGTGGCCGGCTTCCTGCAGGGAAAGGACGGTGTGGGAACCGATGTACCCGGTGCCCCCTGTAACCAGAATTCTCATGTGCGTTCCTCTGGATAAGCGCGGGCCGCCCCGCCGTCCCGCTTACTCCGGAGAGCGGGAACGGCGGGGCAATCCGCGATGTGGACTTTCGAAGCCTAGAGGGCCGTGACCTTCAGCAGCAGCGCGTGCTCCGGGTTGAGGTTGGGCATGGCGAGTCCCACCTCGGCCAGGAAACGGCCGTTTGCTTCTGCCCCGGTAGCGAGCCAGGCCGGCGACTGGATCTGCGTGAAGGTATGAACGTAATCGGCGTCCCCCGGCGTCGGGAAGATGGCCTCCACGCGGTAGCGGCGTGCCGCCTCGAGTCCGGGAAGGGCGACGCGTCCCAGCTGTTCCGCGAACGACGTGCGCGTGCTCACCAGGGCGAACAGGGCCGCCGTCGTGCCGGTTGCGAGGGAACCGGCTGCTGCCAGCACGCCGTGCAGCAAGAGCGAATCGTCAGGGACGTCCGCCCGGACCATCCGGCCGCTGTGGATCAGCCCGCGGTGTTCCTTGTACAGCGCGATGAAGCGCCTGAGTTCCTCGCGCTGCTCGCCCTGGACCTCCCGGACGTCCCATTCCATGCCGAAGTGGCCGAAAAGAGCCGTGATGGCGCGGAAGGAGAGGTGGTGCGTGCGTGCGGTGGTGTGCGATGTGGTGGGGCCGATGTGTCCGCCCACCAGCTCGGGCGGAACCACGATGCCGGTCCAGCGCTGGATGGTCTGCCGCTCCAGCGCATCGTTGCAGTCCGAACCCCAGATGCGGTCCGTGCGCTCGAGGATGCCCAGGTCCACGCGTGCCCCGCCGGATGAGCAGCTTTCAATCTCGACGCCGGGGTGGGCCTTGCGCAGTTCGTCGAACAGGCGGTAGGCAGCGAGGGTCTGCTCGTGGACTGAAGAGCGTCCGGCGTGCCCGTGCTCCGTGAGGTCCCGGTTCTGGTCCCACTTGAGGTAGCTGATGTTGTTCTCGCGGAGGAGGGCGTCAATCCGTTCAAAGACGTACTGCCACGCCTCCGGGTTCACAAGGTCGATGATGTGCTGGTTCCGCCAGGCCAGCGGCAGGCGCCCGCCGTCCTTATGGGAGACGGCGGCCGGCCCCACGACCCAGTCCGGGTGCGCGCGTGCGACGTCGGAGTTGAGGTTAATCATCTCGGGTTCCACCCACAGGCCGAACTCCATCCCGCGGGACGTGACGGCGTCGATGAGCGGCGTCAGCCCGTCCGGCCAGAGCGTCTCGTCCACGAACCAGTCGCCCAGGCCGGCTGTGTCGTCGCGGCGGCCGCGGAACCAGCCGTCGTCCAGGACGAACCGCTCCACGCCGAGATCGGCGGCCGAGTCCGCAAGTTCGATCAGGGTGGCCAGGTTGTGGTCGAAGTAGACTGCTTCCCACGTGTTCAGCACCACGGGGCGCGGCTTTCCGCCGCCCGCAGCCGGCAGCACATGGTGCGGGCGCGAACGGAACCAGCTGTAGAACGCCTCGCTGATGCCGTCGAGGCCGCGGTCGGAGTAGGCGGCGAAGAGCGTGGGCGTGGTGTAGCCGGCGCCGGGCTCGAGGACCACTTCGGCCGGGCCCAGCAGTTCGGAGCCGCCGATCATGGTGCGCCCGTCCGCGAGCGTGTCAGCGAACTGTTCGTGGTTGCCGCTCCAGGCCAGGTGCGTGGCCCAGACCCGGCCGTGGCGGTTACCGAAGCCGGCGGAGCCGGCCGCGAACAGCAGTGAGGAGTCGTGGCCGGTGCGGCCGTGGCGGCCGGTGCGCACCCACGTGCCCTGCTGGATGGGACGGCGCTGCGGATGCCGTTCCCGGCACCAGCGTCCGGTCAGGTCGAGAAGTTCGACGGCGTCCGGCGCCACCGGGAGGACGGTGGCCAGTTCGTCCAGCTGGAACGGTGAGGTTCCGGTGTTCGTGACGGTGTGGCGCAGTTCCAGCAGGCCGCCGCCGTGCAGGGCGAGCGTGGATTCGACGGTGATGCCGGCGTCGGCATCCTGCTGAACGACGGCGGCAGAGTTGCCGTTGGCTGCGGCGCGCACGGCGCGCAGGCGAACAGAGAAATCGAGGCCGGAGACGCCGTCGGCGATGCGGTGGCCGCGCAGTGCCGGCCGGCCGCGCCAGCCGGAGGATGCCTGGGGGAGCAACCCCGCGGGGACGGTGGCGTCGATGGCGGAGTGGGGGATGGCCCCGGTGAGGATCGCCAGGTCCGGGAGTTCGCTGCCAAGGTCGGCGCCCCAGTGGATGACCTCGGCCTCCCCGCTGCTGAAGCTGATCACCAGGCTGGTGCCGGCGGAACGGAGGTGCAGGGGATCCATAGGTAAGTCTCTTTCGGTAATCAAGGTGTGCGCAAGGTGGCGCTGGAACGGTGTTGGAGAGGTGGAGCCGGCGTGGTCCGGATGCCGCCGCCGCGAGGAGGAAGCGGCGGCACCCGGGCCGGGTGGCTGCGGCCACATCCGCAGTCACAGCTTTGGGGGGAGTGCCCCTACTTGAACAGGCTGTTGACCTGTTCGTTGGCCTGGGTCAGGGAGCTGGCGGGTGCCTTGCCGGATACGACGGCGTCCATGGCAGGCTCCATGATGCCCTTGACCTTGGCGGTGTTGTCAGTGATGGGGTACAGGAACGTGGTCTTGTTCTTGACGTGCTCGGTGAAGGCCGTAACGTCCACGTTCTTGGCGTTGAACGCTGCCGCTGCCTTGTCGGAGGAGCTCTTGAGCGCCGGGAAGACAACCGCCTTTGACGCCACGACGTCCTGGCACGCGGCCGAGGCGAGGTACTCGACCCACTTCACCGAGGCGGCGGGGTTCTTGGTGCCTGCCCAGATGGAATCGGCCAGGCCGTTGAACATGCTGGCACGCTTGCCTTCCGGTCCTGCAGGCGTGGGGGCGATGCCCACCTTGACGTTCTTGTAGCCCGTGTACTGGCCGATCATCCAGGACCCGTGTGCGTTGATGGCCGACTTCCCGGCTGCAAAGGTATCTGCCATGCTAGCGCCGACGGTGGTCTCCAGCCTGGGCATGTAGCCCTTTTCAGCCAGCCCCGCGAACCAGTCGATGGAGGCCTGGAACCTGGAGTCATCGTAGTTGTAGTGCGTGCCCCACGGGTTCTTGTCCGTGTGGGACCAGCCGGTGGTGTTGGTCAGGTAGCTCCACTCAGTCTGGCCGGAGGAATCGCCGCCGCCGTTGAGCCCGAGGCCGTACACTGCGACGTTGTTCTTGTCGAAGCCGGCCTCATCCCCGCGCTTGCCGTTCTTGTCAACGGTCAGATGGGCGATGATTTTCTCGTAGCTGCCGCCGTCCTCCGGGTTCCAGGTGAGGTTCTTCATCTCGTCCTCCGAGATGCCTGCGTTGGCGAGCATCGCCTTGTTGTAGAACAGCGCGATCGTGTCCCAGTCCTTAGGCAGGCCGTAGCGCTTGCCGTCCTGGCCCACCCAGAGGTCCGCGAGACCCTCGTTGTAGGCAGCAAGGTCCACGTTGTCCTTCTCCACTGCGTCGTCAATAGGCAGCAGCTGCTTGTTCTCGGCCAGCTCCCCGTAGCGTCCGAGGTGGTTGGTGAACACGTCGGGAGCCGTTCCGCCCACAAAGCCGTTGGTGAGCATGCTCCAGTAGTCGTCCCAGCCGCGCTGGGTGATCTTGACCTTGATGTCCGGGTTGGCCTTGGTGAAATCGTCAGCGCACTGCTGGTAGGCGGGGAGCTGGTTGGCGTCCCAGAGCCAGTAGTTGATTTCGCCCTTGGCTTCGGACGAGCCGGCGGAGGAACCGCCGCCACAGGCGGACAGGGACAGTGCGATCGTGGCGGCGGCGGCGATGGCGCCGAGGGTTCTTTTCATGATGGACCTTTCGGAGGGGCAGGAGGGTGGGTTGGTTGAGTGCAAAAGAGGACTATTTGATGCCGGAGAAGCCGATGGAGTTCACAATTCTCTTGCCGAAGGCGGCGAAGAGAACCAGGACCGGCAGCGCCGAAATCAACGTGGCGGCCATGAGGCCGGACCAGTCGGGTGCTCCCTGCGGGGACTGAGATTTGAAGACGCCGAGGCCTACCTGCAGGACACGTACGTCGTCCTGGGAACCGACCAGCAGCGGCCAGAAGTATTCGTTCCACTGGCCGATGAAAGTGAGCAGGGCCAGCGTGGCCAGCGGCGCGGCGGCGTTGGGCAGCACGATCTGGAAGAAGATGCGCAGATGCTTGGCGCCGTCCAGCATGGCGGCCTCTTCGACCTCCCGGGACATGTTCAGGAAGAACTGCCGCAGGAAGAAGATGGCGAAGGGGGTCATGAAGATGTAGGGCAGCACCATGCCGAGCATCGTGTTGAGCAGGTCCAGGTTCTTGATCAGCAGGAAGTTGGGCAGGGCCGTGAAGATCGGCGGAACCAGCATGGTCCCCAGGAACAGGCTGAAGACGGCGTTCCGGCCTTTCCAGCGCAGCCGGGCGAAGGCGTAGGCGGCCATCGCGCTGAAGAACACGGCGCCGGCGGTGGTTATTGAAGAGAAAATGATCGAGTTGCGAAGGTACAGCCAGAAGCTGATGGCGGCCCCGGAACCGCCTTCCGCGACGGCCTCGGCCGGGCTCTGCAGGCCGAGTACGCGCTTGAACGCGCCAAAGGTGAAGTCCGCCGGCAGCAGGCTGGCCGATTGGGACGCCAGCGCGCTGTTGGTGGACAGCGCCGTGCGCAGGACCCACAGGAATGGCAGTACGGAAACGGCGATGGCCAGGATGAGCAGTGCCCAGGCCACCGCTCGGCGGGCGTTGAACGGGCGACGGCGGGCAGCGGCAGGCTGCTGTGCGTGGCTGGTGGTGGTGTTCATGCTGGGTTCCTTAGTCCAGGTCCGACTCATTGCCCCGGAGGAACTTCATCTGGACGAAGGCCACAAGAGCGAGGATGAGGAAGAGGATGACGGCGATGGCGGATCCGTAGCCGAAGTCCGACTCCGTGAAGGCCCGCTGGTAGATGTAGTACTGAACGACCCGGGTGGCGTTGACCGGGCCGCCCTGGGTGGTTACGGCCACGGTGTCGAAGACCTGGAAGGAACCGATTACCGTCACGACGAGAACCAGGACCATGACCGGGCGCAGCAGCGGCAAGGTGATCTTGCGGAAGGTCTGGAAGGGTGAAGCGCCGTCCAGGTTTGCTACTTCATAGAGGTGCTGCGGGATGGCCTGGAGGCCGGCGAAGATCAGCAGGGCCGTGTAGCCCATGTGGCGCCAAGTGTTGATCAGGGCCTGCGTGGGGATGGCCCACTCTTCGCTGCCGAAGAATGCGGCGCGGGAGAGCCCTGTCCATTCGAGGATCTGGTTCACGACGCCGATCTGGTAATCCAGCATCCAAAACCAGAGCAAGGCAGCGATGACATTGGACATCAGGTAGGGCAGGAGCAGGGTCCCGCGAATGATGGTGGATTTGGCGACCTGGTGCATCAGGAGGGCCAGTCCAAGCGCCAAGGCTGTCTGGAGGGCGATGTTGATGAGGACATACTGCCCGGTGACGGCCAGGGAGTTCCAGAACAGCGGATCCTTCGCGATCGCTGCGTAGTTGTCGAAACCGATCCATTCGGGATCTCCGAGGATGTTGTACTCCGTGAAACTCAGGTACACGCCGCGGAGCGTGGGGACCACGAAGAAGGTAATGAACCCGATCATCGCGGGGAGGATGAACAGAAGCGCAATCCTGAGGTCGCCCAGGCCGGACAGCCGGCGCCGCCTGACGGGGTCGCGCAGCTGTTGTTCCCCGGCAGGGGCGCTGTTCTTGGTAAGGGTGGTCATCGTCGACCCTTCCTGGGTGTGTGATGGAACTAACAATCGCCACCGAATCTACACGAGTAGAAATTGGATCGCAAGGATATTTGCCAAGCAATGCCGCCCCAAGATCTCTGCAACGTTGCAGATGTTGACTCGAGTAGATCCGACTGAAAGACTGTGCACCAACACGAATCGTGCACCGGACGGCGGTGCGGCCATGGCCGGAAAGGCAGGAACAATGACGTTTTCAATCGGAGTTGTAGGGGTCGGGCAGTTCGGCGGCCAGTTCGCCCATCTCTTCAACCTCCACCCCGGAGTCAGCGAGGTCTTTGCCGTGGACGAGCGGCCGGAGCGCGCCGACGAGGCCATCGCGCGGTATGGCCTCGCCGGCTCCCTCGGCACCTTCGAGGAACTGCTGGCGTCCGACGTCGACGCCGTCGCCATCTTCACGCAGCGGTGGACCCACGGCCCGCTGGTTGAGCGGGCCCTGCGGGCCGGAAAGCATGTCTATTCGGCTGTGCCCATGGCGGTCACCGAGGATGAGATCGCGAGGATCATCGACGCCGTCCGCGAGACCCGCAAGGTCTACATGATGGGTGAAACCAGCTACTACAACCCGGCCACGGTCTACGCCCGGAGGCAGCACGAGGCCGGCAGGTTTGGCAGGGTTTTCTACTCCGAAGGCGACTACGTCCACGACATGGACCTGGGTTTTTACGACGCCTACCAGTACAGCGGGGGAGAGCGCTGGAAGGAGACCGCCAGCTACCCTCCCATGCTGTACCCGACCCACGCGATCGGTGGGGTCCTGGGCGCGCTGCCCGCCCACGCCGTGAGCGTCAGCTGCGTCGGCGTCCGGGACGACCGCCAGGACGGGGTGTTCGACAAGGACGTCAGCATGTTCGGCAACGACTTTTCCAACGCCACGGCCCTGTTCGAACTGAACGACGGCGGCGCCATGCGGACCAACGAAATGCGCCGGGTGGGTTACCCGTCGCACATCCGCGAGTCCCGGTTCCGCTTCTTCGGCACCGAGGCCAGCTTCGAGCAGCTGGCCAAGGTGACCGTGTGGCAGGACAAGGCCAACGTCCACGACATCTCCGAGCAGATGGAGTCCCGGCCCAGCATGGCCCTGGACGATCCCTCGCTCGCCAACGTGTCACCCGAACTGCGGGACGCCTTCGTGTCCGGACTGGCCCCGGTGCATGACAGCAGCCGGCTTCCGGAGGAATTCCGCGGCGCTCCCAACGGCCACGAAGGCAGCCACCACTTCCTGGTGGACGACTTTGTCACGGCCGTGAATACCGGGTCCCTGCCGCCCGTCAACGCATGGACGGCGGCGCGCTTCACGCTGCCCGGCATCGTGGCCCACGAGTCGGCCCGGAGAAACGGTGAGCGCCTGCCCATCCGTGACTTTGGAGATGCCCCGGGTGTGCTGTAGCTAGCATGGACACCATGACCATTCCTGCAGTGCCCGCCCCGCGGACCCAAGTGACCCGCAAGGATGTTGCCCGGTACGCCGGGGTGAGCACCGCCGTCGTCAGCTATGTAGTTAATGGCGGGCCGAAGAAGGTGGCACCGGCCACCGAAGCGAAGGTCCAGGAAGCCATCCGGCAACTGGGCTACCGTCCGAATGCGGCTGCGAGGGCCCTGAAGCTGGGGTCCAGCGAAACGATCGGTCTGGTCATCCCGGACAACAGCAACCCTTTCTTCTCGATGCTGGCCCATGCTGTGGAGGATGCGGCTGCCGCTCTCGGGTACGCCCTGGTGCTGACGAATTCGGACGGCAACCTAGCCAAGGAGCGCAGGAACATCCGGAACCTCGCGGCGCGGCAGGTGGACGGCGTGGTGCTGGCGAGCGTGCTGTTCGAGCCGGACCTGGCCGATTTGGAAACCGCGGAGATCCCGTCCGTGCTCCTGAGCCACAGCGGGAGTTCGGCCGGGGTCACCACGGTCGGCGTGGACCTGGCCAAGGGTGCCCGTACCGCCGTCGAACACTTGATCGGGCATGGCCATACCAACATCGGGCTGGCCATGGGCACCACTACAGGCAACGAAGCGGACGCCCGCGAAGACGGCTGGCTGCAGGCACTCAAGGATGCGGGGCTGCCGGAGGGCCCGATTGCCCGCAGTGCTTTCACCCGGGTTGGCGGTTACGCCGCGGGACAGCGGCTCCTGGCGTCGGGACACCGGCCCACCGCCATCTTTGCCAGCTCTGACATGCAGGCCATCGGCATTCTCCGCGCGCTCCACGAGGCGGGCCTCTCCGTCCCGGGGGACATCGCGCTTGCCTCCTTCGACGGCTCGGAGGACGCGGAATACTCCTGGCCGACGCTTACCACCGTGGAGCAGCCCGTGCGTGACATGGCCGAGGCCGCCGTCCGCGCGCTCGTCGGAGCGGACCGCGGCACCCCCGGACAGCACCGCGTCTTCCCGACCAGGCTGCTGGTCAGGCAGTCCTGCGGCTGCCCGTGAGACCGTACCTTAAACCAGCCGGAGCCGGCTGACCCGGTCCCTGAGGATCCGCTGGGCCTCGGGGGACAGGCCGGCATCGCTGATCACCTCGTCGGCGTCCTCAAGCTTCGCTATGGTGCTGATGCCCTGGGTGCCCCACTTGGTGTGGTCCGCGAGGACCACCACCTTGCGGGATGCGGCCACGAAGGCGCGGTTCGTTTCCGCTTCCAGGAGGTTCGGCGTGGTGTAGCCGGCCTCTTCGTCCATGCCGTGCACGCCGAGGAACAACAGATCCAGGTGGAGCTGCCGCAGCGCCGCCGTGGCGATGGGACCCACCAGGGCGTCCGACGGCGTGCGCTCGCCTCCGATGAGGATCACCGTGGAGGCGTGGCGGCCCGAGCCTGCCGCCGAGGCGTGGTGGAAGAGGTCCGCGATCTTCACTGAGTTGGTCACGGCGGTGATCCGGGGCCCGTTTACCAGTTCCTTGGCAAGGGCCCACGTTGTGGTGCCGGCGCTGAGGGCCACTGCCATGCCCTCGTGCACCAGCGTGGCGGCTTCGAGGGCTATGGCCCGCTTCTCCGCCGTCAGCTGGGTGGATTTCAGTTCGAAGCCGGGCTCATGGGTGCTGGCGTCGCCGGGCAGCTTGGCGCCCCCGTGGATCCGCTCCACCTGGCCGCTTTCCTCCAGCAGCTCGATGTCGCGACGCACCGTCATCAGGGAAACTCCCAGCTGCTGGGCCAAGTCCGACACCCGGACCACCCGCTCGCGCTGGACTGCGTCCACAATGGATTGGTGGCGGGCGGCGGGAAGCATCGGGATCCTTTCAGGCGACAAGACCGCGGGCGGCGCTCTCATAGCCCATCATCGCGTACTCCTCGCAAAAGGGAACAGGAAAGCTCGAAAAACAACATTAGGCGCGGGCAATGAACCGGGCCCGCCCGGGTCATCCGGACGGGCCCAGTTCACAGCGGATGCGCCTACTTCTTCAGCGACGCCGCGATCTGCTGCATCACCGTGTTGTCGGCGAGCGTGGTGGCATCCCCGACGTCGCGTCCCTCGGCGACGTCCTTGAGGAGCCGCCGCATGATCTTGCCCGAGCGGGTCTTGGGCAGTTCGGGAACCACCAGGATGTTCTTCGGCTTGGCGATGGGCCCGATTTCCTTGCCCACGTGGTTGCGGAGTTCCTGGACGATTTCGTCCCCGGAGTCCACGGCGTCACCGCGGAGGATGACGAACGCCACGACGGCCTGGCCGGTGGTTTCGTCGGCGGCGCCGACGACGGCAGCTTCAGCAACGGCCGGGTGGCTTACGAGGGCGGACTCGATTTCCGTGGTGGAGAGCCGGTGCCCGGAGACGTTCATGACGTCGTCCACGCGGCCCAGGAGCCAGATGTCGCCGTCCTCGTCCTTCTTGGCGCCGTCGCCGGCGAAATACATGGTCTCGAAGCGGGACCAGTAAGTGTCTTTGAACCGCTCGGGGTCGCCCCAGATGCCGCGGAGCATTGCCGGCCAGGGCTCGCGGATCACCAGGAAGCCGCCGTGGCCGTTGGGGACCGATTTGCCGTTTTCGTCGACGACGTCCACGGCGATGCCGGGCAGCGGCACCTGGGCGGAGCCGGGCTTGGCGGCGGTGACGCCGGGCAGCGGGGCGATCATCTGGGCGCCGGTTTCGGTCTGCCACCAGGTGTCCACGATGGGGGCAGGGTTGTCCTTCTTCTCGCCGTGCTTGCCGGCGTTGCCGCCGATGACGTCGCGGTACCACATCCAGGCTTCGGGGTTGATGGGTTCGCCCACGGAGCCCAGGACCCGGATGGAGGACAGGTCGTACTTGTCCGGGATGTCCCGGCCCCACTTCATGAAGGTCCTGATCGCTGTGGGGGCTGTGTAGAGGATGGAGACCTTGTACTTCTCCACGATCTCCCACCAGCGGCCCTGGTGCGGGGAGTCGGGCGTGCCTTCGTACATGACCTGGGTGGCGCCGTTGATGAGCGGGGCGTAGGCGACGTAGGAGTGCCCGGTGACCCATCCGACGTCGGCCGTGCACCAGTACACGTCAGTTTCCGGGTGCAGGTCAAAGACCGCCTTGTGCGTGAACGCGGTCTGGGTGAGGTAGCCGCCGGTGGTGTGCAGGATGCCCTTGGGCTTGCCGGTGGTGCCGGAGGTGTAAAGGATGAACAGCGGGTGCTCGGAGTCGTGCCCGACGGCGGTGTGTTCCGCGGACGCGGCTCCGACGGTGTCGTCCCACCAGTGGTCGCGGCCCTCGTGCCAGTCCACGTCCTGGCCGTTGCGTTTGACCACCACGACGTTCTGTACGGTGTGGCCGCCCCCGCTTCCCTCAAGGGACAGGGCTGCGTCCACCGCGGGCTTCAGGGCGCTGGGCTTGCCGCGGCGGTAGGTGCCGTCGGCGGTGACGACGAGCTTGGCCTCGGCATCCTCGATGCGGGACCGGAGTGCGTCCGCGGAGAAGCCGCCGAATACCACCGAATGCACCGCCCCGATGCGGGCACAGGCCAGCAGGGTGATCACGGCCTCAGGGATCATGGGCAGGTACACCGCCACGCGGTCGCCCTTGGCAACGCCGAGGGATTCAAAGGCGTTCGCGGCCTTCTTGACCTCCTCTGTCAGCTCCGCGTAGGTGTAGGCGCGGGAGTCCCCGGGCTCGCCCTCGAAGTAGATGGCCACCCGATCGCCGAGCCCGTTCTCAACGTGGCGGTCCAAGGCGTTGTACGCGGCGTTGACCTCGCCGCCGACGAACCACTTCGCGAACGGCGGGTCGGACCAGTCCAAAGCCTGCGTGAAGTCCTTCTCCCACGTCAGCAGCCCGCGCGCCTGCTTGGCCCAAAACGCCGGGCGGTCGGCGTCCGCCTCGGCGTACACTTCCGCGCCAACCACCGCGTTGGCGGCGAAGTCCTCGGAGGGGGCAAACTTGCGGTTCTCATGCAGCAGATTTTCAAGAGCGTCGCCCTGCTGGGCGGGGCTGGCGGCGGTGGCTGTCGAGCCGGGAGTGTCTTGGGACATGGTGAACCTCATCATTCATCGATCTTTGCTGCGCGGGCGGACCGCGGCCCCGCCGTCACCCGCCGCACAGCGCATCGTCGGGGAGCGGCCGGTCGCGGACGTACCGCAAAGAGCTGTTCCGGAAAACAGCCTATCGCTTCCCGCCATTCCGGCGTGTCCCGCGTCACACGGCGAACAGTGAGCGGTGCGGATTAAGCGACGAATGGTCTCTCCAAAGGCATCCTGCCGTCGCCTGGCGGACACCCTCCCGCGGCCGGTCAGCTAGTGATCATGCAAGCAACTGGCTAGGCTGAGAGGGACTCGTGACAGAGGCCGGAGGCAGCCTGACCCCCGAGGTCAGGGGCGCCGGCCATCAGGTGCCGCCCTGTATTGGACAGCCGTTTAGGGTGCCGCCACGCTAAGGAGAACAGTATGAATCAGCAAAGCCACGACCAGCCGGGCTTGGCCCAGCCGGGTCCAGCCCAGCGCGACCTGGGTCATCCGACTCCGGAAGGTCCGTCCCGGAGCGGTGGAGCGGAACTCAAGGACGCAGCGGGGGATGCGGCTCAAGGCGCGGCCCAGGGTGCCGGCGCCGGCGCCCACGCGGTGACCCCGAAAGCCGGCGAGCCTGCTGAAAACGCCTCCCGCAACTCGGATGTCCCGGCTGACAAGAGCACCGGGGTCAGGAACGAGGCCGTCGTCGGTCCGTTTACTGTCCGCGATGTAACCGTCTTTGCCGCCACGCTGGTTCTCTTCGTCGCATCGCTGGTTCCGATGTTCTCCCCCAGGTACAACCTGTGGAACCTGGGCAGTCTGTTCTTCCTCGGACTGGGAATTGTCCTTCCGCTCCTTGTGTCGGCGCTGTTCGTGGCCCGCCGCCTTGCCCCGGAAACGAAGGTGCGGATCGGCTCACTGTCCATTGATCAGTTCGGCTCCGTGGTGGCCTCCTTTTCCGTGGCCTTCTTCTTCCTGGCCAGCGCCGAGGGCTTCACGCCGTTCCTGCTGGTTGCCCTGATCGGTTCGCTGGTACTGCTCGCCGCCACGGTGCTGGCGCGCCTCATCCCCTTCTTCGCCGGCGACTTCCTGGACCGTGCCGAAGTGCCCGCCCACGTCATGGCACGGGAGTCGACGGTTCCCGTGCGGAAGCCGAGGCCGGCAAAGGCCCCCAAGGCTGCCAAGCCTGCCAAGGCCGCCGACGCAAAGCCGTCACTGCAGAGCCCGACGGCGGCCGGCCACTACGCTGCCGGCCAGACTTCCGGTGGCCGGACCGCCGGCAGCGCGGCTGCTGCAGGCACTCCGGGCACCGCCGGCGCCGCAGGGGCTGCCGGCGCGCAGTCGGCAGCAACCCCCGGGGCCGGAGCCCCAGCCGGAGTCGTGGGCGCCGCGTCTGCCGGGGCATGGTCCGCCTCCAGCTCAGCGGCAGCGGCCCCGGCAACTGAAGCGGCCGCCGTCGTGCCTTCTGCCGCGGAGACCGCGGCAGAGCGGCGCGCAGTTACGGAGCCGGCCTCGCCGGCAGAAGAGACCCAGCTGGACGGAGTCCCGGTCGCCAGTGCAGCTGCACCTGCCGACAAGGCAACTGCGGCTGTACCTGCTGAGGAGGCACGTGCGGCCTCGGCCACCCCAGCCACGGCCGTGCACCCCCAGGTGAAGGCCCACGAGCCGGTGCGGTCCCAGGAACCGATCGGCGCCACCGTGGACCCCTCCAGCCGTCCGGAGGAATCGGAGCAGCCCGTCCACGAGGCTTTCTGGTTCGCTGTGGCGCAGCACCGCACGGCCGTGGACGAGCGCACCGGTGCACCTTTGTTCGGCATCGAACCCGGCGGCTGGGTGCTTGCGCTGGAAGACCGGGGCGACGAATTCCTGGTCCAGCACACGGACGGCCGCGTGGGCGTTCTGCGCGATCTCAGCAACATCGAGCGCGGCTAGCGGGCCGCCGTGGCCACCTCCCGCACGCCCCGCCGCGCCACACCGCTGAACAGCATGCCCGCCGAGGCAGGCCCGCCGGCGGATGCTGCACCCGGTGCTGGTGCTGGTCCGGGTGTTGCTGGTCCGCCCGCGGCGGCTTCGGCCGGTGCTGGCGCCGGTGCGTCCGCCGGTGCAAAGCGGCTGTCCGGTGAGTCGGCGCTGGCCCTGAAGCGGCGGGCGCGGCGAATCAACCGGGCGCTGGCCGAGCAATACCCCTACGCCCATGCCGAGCTCGATTTCCGGTCTCCTTTTGAGCTGCTCGTGGCCACTGTGCTCTCGGCGCAGACCACTGACGTGACGGTCAACCTCATCACCCCGCTGCTCTTCGCCCGGTACCCGGACGCGCGCAGCATGGCCGAGGCGGACACCGCGGAGCTTGAGGCGATTATCAAGCCGACCGGGTTCTTCCGTGCCAAGACGAAAAACCTCATGGCCCTGGCCACCCGGCTGGTGGATGAGTTCGACGGCGTGGTGCCTGCCAGGATCGAGGATCTGGTGACTCTTCCGGGCGTCGGACGGAAGACCGCCAACGTGGTGCTGGGAAACGCCTTTGGCATTCCGGGCATCACGGTGGACACACACTTCGGGCGGCTCGCGCGCCGTTTCGGCTGGACGGACTCCGACGATCCCGTCCGCATCGAGTCGGACGTGGCCGAACTGTTTGAGCCCAAGGACTGGACCATGCTGTCACACCGCGTGGTCTTCCACGGCCGGAGGGTCTGCCACTCCCGGAAGCCTGCCTGCGGCGCCTGCGCCGTGGCCAACTGGTGTCCCGCCTTCGGCATGGGGGAGACAGACCCGGCGAAGGCCGCGAAGCTCCTCAAGTACGAACTCGCGCCGGGCAACGAAGAGCTCCTGGGCAGGCTCCTCGCGGAGACCCATCGTGCCGCGGAGATCCGGATGGATTCCCAGCGGAGGTCGCCGTGACCGCACACCGGGACCTGGTGGGTCTGGTGGAATCCATCAGGGCGGGAAACGGACCAGCCCGTAATCCGTACTGGGAGACGCTGACAGTCGACGCGTCGGTGGCACGCAGGGCCGCCGTGCTGATCCTGTTCGGTACGCTCGACAACGTGCCGGCGGAATCGGGAAAACCCCTGGCGCCCGCCGATCTGGACGTTCTGCTCCTTGAGCGGGCACACACACTGGATGACCATCCCGGCCAGGTGGCATTTCCCGGAGGCGGCATCGATCCCGACGAATCACCTGTCGCCGCGGCCCTCCGCGAGGCGCAGGAAGAGACAGGCGTGGACCCCAGGGGCGTGGAAGTGCTCGGCGCCCTGCCGGAGCTGGCGCTGCCGCGCGGCAATTACCTCGTGACGCCCGTACTGGGCTGGTGGGCCTCGCCGTCCCCGGTCCACGTGGTTGACTACGGTGAGTCCGCCCAGGTCTTCCGCGTTCCGGTCCGGGACCTGCTGGACCCCGAGAACCGGGCCATGGCAACTGTCACCAGGATGGACCGGACGTTCCAGAGTCCGGCGTTCACCGTGAAGGACGTTGTGGTCTGGGGCTTCACGGGGATGATCCTGAATGAACTCTTTGACCAGCTGGGCTGGTCGGTCCCGTGGGACCGGACACGGCTGCACCCACTGAACGTGTAGGTAATCAGGTCGGCCCTTATGCGGGCTAGCTCTGGTGCTGCGGCTGCCGCAGATCCACCACGAGTCCTGTTGCGGCGTTCTCCCGCATGGCATTGATGCCCGCTACTACGCCGGAAAGGCTCTTGTACCGCGGCGACTCGGCAACCACGTTGCCGTCCCCGTCTTTGAGCCGGAACTTGTAGAACTTCTCGTTGTCCTGGTGTACTTCAAATCTGCCCGCCATCGGCCGGACCCCCCTGATATGCTTCCTTGCACTTGCCGGGCCAACTCACTGCCACTGCCCGGTTACCCAAGAGAGTAATGTGACGCGCCGCACCTGCGCGAACTACCCGCGGGTACATTACTTTCTGAAACGCTGCGTTGCGGCGCGCGGCGCATGTGACTTCAGTTCCGGCCGCCGACAGTATACTGTCTGTTCTCCGCCTTGGGGCCCCTCCTACTTCGCGTTGTCGTACGAGTCCACTATCGCCACACTGACCGGGAATTCCACCGGAATCCGGCCGAAGAGCAATTCCTTTGCAGTGTTGGCGGCGTCTTCGATTGCCCGGACGCAGCTCTCTACCGCCGCCTCCGGGGCGTGCACCATGACTTCGTCGTGGAGGAAGAAGACGAGCTCTCCGGAAGCTGAACCGCCGGCACGCAGGGCGCGCAGCCGGCGTCGTAATTCCGCAAGCCAGCACGCCGCCCAGTCCGCTGCAGAGCCCTGCACCACGAAGTTGCGCGTGAAGCGGCCACGTGAGCGGGCGATCGAGTCGGCGCGGCGCTGCTCCTCAGCCGAAGTGGACTGCTGGCTGCGGAACCACCGCTCGGACGGCGGCGGGCTGCTGCGGCCGAGCCGGGAGGTGACAGTTTTCCCTGCCTCGCCCGCGCGGGCGGCCTGTTCCACAAAGCCGACGGCGCGCGGATAGGTGCGCGCCAGCTGCGGCATCAGCCGGCCTGCTTCACCCGAGGTGGCGCCATACATGGCGCCGAGCAGGGCAATCTTGGCCTTGGCGCGGTCGCCGCCGAATCCCCTGGCCGCGATGCCCGCATAAAGGTCCTGGTCCCTCGCGGCCTCGGCCATCGTGGAATCCTGTGCCAGCGCCACAAGCACCCGCGGTTCCAGCTGTGAGGCGTCCGCGACGATCAGCTTGTGCCCCGGGTCGGCGTGGACCGCGCCGCGGACCTGGCGTGGGATCTGCAGAGCGCCGCCTCCGCGGGACGCCCACCGGCCCGAGACCACCCCACCCACCACGTATTCCGGCTGGAAACGCCCGTTCCTGACCCAGGCGTCCAGCCATGCCCAGCCGTTCGCCGCATGCAGCCGCGCCAGTTTCTTATACGCCAGCAGCGGTTCTATGGCGGGGTGGGTGCACTCCTTCAGTTCCCACTGCCGTGTCGACTTCACCTCTATGCCGTTCCGGTGGAGGGCACGCATCAGCTCCTGCGGCGAATCGGGGTTCAATGCCGGGGAGTGCAACAGCCTGCGGAGTTCGGTGTTGAGTGCCTCCAGTTTGGCGGGTCGGTGACCTGCCGGCGGGCGGGGACCCAGATGATCGGCGAGGATCTGTTCATGCAACTCTTCACGCCAAGGCACGCCCGCGTGCTGCATCTCGGCCGCGATCATGGCGCCGGCGGATTCTGCGGCGAGAAGCAGCTGGAGGCGCTGCCTGCGGTTGCCGTCCGTGGCGGCACCGGCCAAGGCCTCCTGCTGGGCGGCATATTCGGCGCGCAGGTCTTCAATGGCGGGCAACTGCTCTGCGCGCAATCCGGGACCGTCAAAGAGCGCTCCTTGATCGGCCGGCGGCGGGGGCGGCTGGAGCAACCGCGGGGGTTGCTGGAGGTCGTCGTCCAGCGTCACCTTCTCCGCGCGCTGGGCATAGGGTGTGTGCGCGGTGAACTCGGAATGAGCCAGGATCGCGCCGCACAGCGAGAGGTCGTAGCACCGCTCCAGCTCGACGCCCGCCGCCAGCAGCGCCGGATACCAGTCCTGCGTCCGGTGCCAGATCCAGCGCGGACGCTGCGGTTCGAGTTCGCGCACGACGGCGGGAAGCCCGGTTGCGCTTCTGCTGATGATCCGTGGGTGGGGATTGCGCGGGCTCGGCAGGCCGTCGGCCGTCAGCTCCTGCAGGGCCGCTCCGTCAGGGTGGGCAGCCAGCAACAGAAGCATGGCTTTATTCTGCCCTGATTTTGGCGCTGCCCCGTGCGGGACGCATGTGTCACGTGCCGTGCCCGACTTCCCCTCCACATGATTGCCTCCTGTGGAGGTTGTCCACATAGCATCGTGGGCGGCTGCCGGGCGGGCCGGGTTCCCGCCAGAGTTGCTCCATGAGCAGGCATCATGCACGTAACCCAGGAGCTTCGTCGGGACCGGATGCGGCCGCGTCGGCGGGCTTTCCCTTGCCAGAGACTCCCCTGCGGGCCGCGCCGTTGCGGACCCCGGAACCGGGTCAGGGCCCGTGGCTGCCGGCGGGAGCCGCCGATGTTTTGCTGGTAACTGGTTTTGATTTTCTCCAAGGGGAGGTGGAACGGATTGTGGCCGCGGCCGGCGGAGTGCTGCGCGTTGCCGCCGACATTTCAGAGGCCGCGCCGTACTGGGATTCCGCCGCTGCCGTCCTGGTCGGAAGCGACATCCGTGAGCTGCCCCCGCGCCGCCGGGCCCCGGCGGTTTTGGTGGGTCTTAGCGGGGAAGGGGACAGCCTCTGGCATTTGGGGGCGGTGATTGGCGCGCAGCGGGTCGCCGTTCTTCCCGACGCCGCGGCGTGGCTGGCAGAATACCTCAGCCGTTCACGCTCACCGGAGGCGGGCGGCGCGGTGCTGGGCATCACTGGCGGCTGCGGGGGTGCCGGCGCCACTACGGCCGGCATCTGGATTGCGCAGGCGGCCGCGAGCCTTGGTGTGCGGGTCCTGCTTGTGGACGCCGACCCGTGGGGGGGAGGACTTGAACTCGCCCTGGCGGCGGAAGAATCGCCGGGTCTACGCTGGCCCGATCTCGCTGACGCGAGCGGCAGCATCGATCCCGGCCGACTCGCGGATGCCTTGCCCGTGGCTGGCGGCTTCTCGTTCCTGTCCTGGCCGGGAAGCAGGGAACGGCCGCCTGCCGTGGATTCGGCCACTGTCGGCGGCGTGCTCGATGCCGCCCGGCGTGGCTATGAGCTCGTTGTCGTAGACATCGGTCGAAACGCCGAACCACTGCGGACGTTCGCATGGGACTGCGATCGCCTGCTTGTCGTGGTCCCCGCCCAGTTGAAGGCGGCAGTGGCCTCCGCCCGCCTGCTTCAGGAGCTTCCGCCCGTGGATTCAGCGCTCGTCATCCGGGGCAGGGCAGGTGCTGCCTTGGACGGGACGCTGATCGCAGAGTCCGTGGGCCTTCCGCTGCATGGCGTTATGCCCGAAGTGCGCGGCACAGCCGGGGCCGCCGAGCTGGGCCGCCTGCTGGAGCAGGGCAAACGGAGGAGCGTTCGCCGGTTCGCCGCGTCAGTCCTCGAGCTGCTCGACGGCGAGCTGCCGGCCAGGGATGCGCAGTGAGCGGGCATTCAGGCGTCCCGGGACGAGGCCCCTTCTCCAGTCCCGCGTTTTCCGGTTCCGGACCGGCAGCTGGCAGGGCGGCTCCGATGGAGGGCAGCGGACGGCGGCGCGCACCCCGGGCGTTGGATTCCGGGCTCCTCGAAACTGTGCGGGAATCGGTCATGGCCGATGCCGGCCCGGTGACGCCCTCACGCGTGGCAGCAGCCGTGCAGGCAACCGGAAAACTGCTCGGCACGGCCGGCTCGCTTGCGGCTGTTGAACGCATCAGCGCTGAACTGAATGGTCTGGGGCCGCTGCAGCAACTTGTCAGGGATCCCTCGGTCACCGACATCTTCGTCAATGCGCCGGATGCTGTATGGCTCGACCGGGGACGGGGAATTGAACGGGCGCCCGTGGCTTTTGCGGGAGAGACGCAGCTCCGTGCCCTGGCATCACGGCTTGTGGCCGCGGGCGGACGCCGACTGGACGACGGTTCACCCTGCGTCGACGTGCGGCTCGACGGCGGCTACCGGGTTCACGCGGTCCTGCCGCCCATCTCCACGGCCGGAACCCTGCTGAGCATCCGGATCCGCCGTGAGCAGGTCTTCTCCATGGACGAACTCAGGGACGGCGGAATGTTCGGTCCGCTGATCCAGTCCGTTCTGGAGCAGATGGTGGACCGTCGGCTGAGCTTCCTGATCAGCGGCGCCACCGGATCGGGCAAGACCACCCTGCTGTCCACGCTGCTCGGGCTGTGCCATGCCGGCGAGCGGCTCGTCCTGATCGAGGATGCCTCGGAGCTGAACCCGGTGCACCCGCACGTTGTCGCCCTTGAATCGCGGCATGGCAACCTGGAAGGAGGCGGCGCGGTGGATCTGGGCGAACTTGTACGTCAGGCCTTGAGGATGAGGCCAGACCGGCTGGTCGTGGGGGAATGCCGGGGCGCCGAGGTGCGGGAACTCCTGACGGCCATGAACACCGGTCACACCGGCGGCGGCGGGACGATCCACGCCAACACAGCCGGTGCCGTCCCGGCGCGCCTCACGGCCTTGGGTGCCCTGGCAGGGCTCGGACCGGATGCGGTGCGCCTCCAGGTTGCCAGTGCCCTGGACGTTGTCGTCCATGTCGCCAGGCACCGGGAAGGGCGGCATGTGGCCTGCATAGGAATGATGCAGCAGACTGCCGGGACCCTTGGCGTTTCCACTGCTTTGGAGGTCGCAGGTGGTCAGCTGGTCACCGGCCCGGCCTGGGAGACGCTTGCCGGGAGGCTCGGCCTGGATCCGGCGCTGTCCCTGCCGCAGCATTCCCCCGGGGCCGCGGCATGACCGCCGTTCTCGTGGTGGCGCTGGGCCTGGCTCTGTGGTTGATTCTGCGGCCGCCGCGCGGCGTGAGCGGCAGGGTGCGGAGGGCCTTTCACGCGAGCACGCGCGGCACGCGCACCGGGCGCGGCCACGGGTCCGGCACGCGCGGCCAGAGGGCCGGCGACGGCGGAGTGGGTCGGTATCGGAGCCGTCCCTTCCTGGGTGGACGCCGGGCCGCCCGGCGCGGCAAGGACGGGGTGGTGCCGCTCACCGTGGTGGTCCAGCAGCTTGCGGCCCTGTTGAAGGGCGGCCGGGCACCGTCCCGGCTCTGGGACGAACTGTGGCTCGTATATGCGGGATCCGGCCAGTCCGTGGATATGGCCGATGGCCAGCGTCTCAGCACGGCCTCGACGGCGATTCTGGCGGCCGCACGGGGGGCAGCCCTGCGTGGTTCCCCGGTGGCTGAAGCGATACGTGTGGCCGCGCGGTCCTCAAGCCACAGCACGAACGGCCACGAACCGCGGATCTGGGCGGAACTTGCCGCCTGCTTCGATATCGCAGAAGCCAGCGGGTGCCCTCTGGCGGACGTCCTGACCCGATTCGCCACGCAGCTGGAAGTTGAGGACGATGCCGAAGCAGCACGACAAACCGCCCTCGCCGGCCCCAAGGCGACGGTCACCCTGCTGACGTGGCTGCCCCTGCTCGGACTCGGGTTGGGAATATGCCTCGGCGTGGACCCATTGGCAATGCTGGTCGGAACGCCGGTCGGTGTCGCGGCCCTGATCGCCGGCGTCCTGCTGACAATCGTCGGCCGGATCTGGTCCGCCAGGCTCGTGCGGGCGGCCGCCGGCGCGGCAGTGGCGTGAGCGTCCTTGGAGATGGTGTGACTGGCCTGCGATATGAATCGGGGCGGCATGACCTGACCCGGCCCAGGGGTGCGGCACGGACATGATGGAGCCGATACTGTCCGCTGTGCTGATTGCGTCGTTATTGGCTTTGGCGGCGTCACTAGCTTTGTCTGGACGCTCACGCATGCGAAGGCGCCTGTTGGCCAAGGTTGGCGTGCTGCTGGACGACACCATGACTGACGTCGCGGGGAGGTCGGGTCCAGCCTGGCAGGAAGCCGGTCTGCGAGATCCGGCAATGATGCTCGAGCTGGTCGCGGCCATGCTGGATGCAGGATGCGGAATCGGCCGCTCCCTGGAGCTTGTCGCGGCCGCCGCCTCACCTTCGTACCGCAATTCGTTGAGGCCGGTGGTGGCCGCCTTGGCCATCGGGGCTGATTGGGAAACGTCCTGGCGGAGTTCCGAGGGGCACTCCGCCGAAGTACTGGCACTGCGGGACGCACTGGGGTTCGCCGCCCTGACCGGTGCGCCGTCGTCCGCCATCCTTTACGCCCAGGCTGCCAGGATGCGTCGTGAACGGTTCCGTGCCGCCGAAAAGCGCGCCGCATCCCTCAGCGTCAAGCTGGTGATTCCCTTGGGCCTCTGCTCCCTCCCGGCGTTTATCTGTCTGGGCGTCGTCCCGGTGCTCCTCGCCCTGGTGCCCTCTGGATCGTGAGCGCGAAGGGCCGCTGCACTCACGATCCCTAAGGCACCTTTCCTCCACATCGCGGAGCGGGCGCGGGTTTTTCCACTTAGGCCGACGCATCACTTACCGTCCGGTGCGCCAGGCAGGAAAGTCGGAACTAGCCGGTAACACCGCCGGCTAACCAGAAAGGAAATCCATGTCCCTGAATCAAAACAGCCTCGGCGGTGCCCTGCCTGCACGGCAGGAAAGCGACGATGCGGCAGTGCGGGAAATCTATCCGGGGGCGAGCACGGCTCCCCGTATAAAGGTGCGGCAGAGGAGGCGGCTGACGGGATCCGAGGCAGGGATGGCAACTGCGGAATATGCCATCGCCACCCTGGCGGCCGTGGGCTTTGCCGGGATTCTCGTGTTCATTCTGCGCAGCGACGAAGTCCGTGGTTTCCTGCTGAACCTGATCCGTACGGCGCTGGCCCTGCCGTGACTCCCGTGCTGCAGATCCCGACGCCCCGCGGACGGACGAACTCCCCAAGGGGCCGCACAACTGACAGCCGCGGCGCCGTGACGGCTGAATTCGCGGTCGCACTGCCTGCAGTCCTCATGCTGTTGGTCATGCTCCTGGCGGGGTCTGCAGCAGGGATCACCCAGCTCCGGCTGGAGGAAGCGGCCCGCGCCGGCGCCAGGGCCCTTGCCCGTGGCGAAGAACCGGCAACCATTGACGGCATCGTCCGCAAGCTGGCCGGGGCGTCGGCCACATCCGTGGTGGTAAGCGACGGCGAATGGCTGAGCGTCACCGTGACGGACCGCGCGGCCGGTCCCCTGGGATCCGTGGTGCCGTGGACACTGACCGCGAAGGCCGAAGCCCGAGGGGAAGCGGCGGCGTCGTGGATTCCCGGCACCGGCGGCGCCAGCGCCGCCAGTCTGCAGAACAAGCCTCGATCAAGGACACCGGTGTGAACGGGAACCGGTACTGGGTCGGTCGGCATCCGTCTCAGCGGCGTAAGTCTCAGCGGAGGCGGTCTCAGAGGCGGCAGTCTGAGCGGGGATCTGGCACAGTCCTTGCGGCCGGTCTCGGGATGGTGGTCATTCTGGCGATGTCCATGAGCCTCCTGCTTGCGCAGTCGGCCGTAATGGCTTCCCAGGCCGCAGCGGCAGCTGACCTTGCTGCCCTCGCCGCAGCGGACGCGCTGCGCGGCGTTTCAGTGGGTGAACCGTGCGCTGTTGCCGCCGCGGTCGCCGCGCGGCACGACGCGCGGCTCCTTACCTGCACGGAGGGAGGTGATCAGTCCGTGGAAGTGCGCACTCAACTGGTGCCCCGTACGCTCTTGGGGGCCGCCGTCGGCCGCGCGCGGGCGGGACCTCCTCCCTAGTCTGCGGGCCGAGCCGGTGTCGTTCCTAGCCAGTGTCGGACCTAGCCAGTGCCAGAGCTAGCCGGTGCCGGACCTAGCCAGCATCGGGGACAACGGCGCTCGCCGCAAGCTCCGCGGACGGTCGGGCGGTGTCGGTGGCATCCTTCAACAGCACGTCGATCAACGTCACGGCTGCGTCCTTGTCCAATGGGTTGTTCTTGTTGCCGCACTTGGGCGACTGGACGCAGGACGGGCACCCGGAGTCGCACTCACAGGCCCGGATGGCATCACGTGTGGCCGTCAGCCATACCTTGGCCTTTTCGAAGCCGCGTTCGGCAAAGCCCGCACCGCCGGGGTGCCCATCGTAGACGAATATGGTGGGCACTCCCGTGTCGGCGTGGATCGCCGTCGAGACGCCGCCGATGTCCCAGCGGTCACTGGACGCCACGAGCGGCAGCAGCCCGATGGCCGCGTGCTCGGCTGCGTGAAGGGCACCGGGGAACTGGGCTTCGACCAGGCCGGCACCCGTAAGGGACCGGTTATCCATGACGAACCAGACAGCCTTCGTGAACAGGTCCCGCGCCCCCAGGTCCAGGGGCTCTTCGCCCAGGACCTCGTTTGAAATGAGGGCCTTGCGCTGAAAGGAAACCACTTGAGTCGTCACCTTCACATCACCGAAATGGACGGCAACGTCACCCCACTGCGCCGTGCGGTCGGTCTCCAGTACATCGATCTGCGTTATGTCCCGGGCGGTGGTGTAGTAGTCCGGATTAGCGCGGCGAACCACCACGCAGTGCTCGTCTTCGTTCAGGTCCTCAACCACGTAGCTGTCACCTTGGTGGACGTAGACCGCGCCGGTGTGCGCCTGGTAGTGGGTTTGCGGGGAGCCCATGGTTCCCAGGAGGGACCCGGTGTCTGCATCCACGATGCTCACCGGACCGCCCCCATCGGCTCGGAGGTTCACCATGGCTGCCGCGCTCTGGGGATGGGTCCAGAACCAGCCGGCGGGGCGCCGCCGCAAATACCCCCGCTTTACAAGCTGGCCGAGCAGTTTCTCCGCCGTGCCGCCAAACAGTGGAAGCTCGGCAGGACCCAGGGGAAGTTCGGCGGCTGCGGCGCACAGGTGCGGGCCGAGAACGTAGGGATTCGAGGGATCGAAGACAGTTGCCTCCACCGATACATCGAAGATGGCCTCAGGGTGGTTCACCAGATACGTATCCAAAGGGTCATCGCTGGCTACGAAGGCCGCAATGGCATCCTGCCCGGCACGCCCGGCCCTGCCTATTTGCTGGAAGAGGGAAGCCCTCGTGCCGGGCCAGCCGGCAACCAGCACCGCATCGAGGCCGGAGATGTCGATGCCCAGTTCCAGGGCCGAGGTGCTCGAAATACCCAGCAGCTGGCCTGTCCGCAGAGCTTTTTCCAAGGCGCGCCGCTCTTCGGGGAGGTATCCGGAGCGGTAGGCGGCAACCCGCTGGGGCAGGCTGGGGTCAACCTCATCGAGCAGGCGCTTCGTGATGGACGAAATGGTTTCCGCACCCCGCCGGGACTTAATGAAAGCGATCGTCCGGGTCCGTGACGAGACGAGGTTGGCCAGCAGGTCGGCTGTTTCGGCCACCGCCGTCCGGCGCTCCTTGGCGCCGTTCTCGCCGCGCACCTCGGTCAGCGCAGGTTCCCAGAAAGCCACCGTGGTGGAGCCGTGCGGCGAGGAATCTTCTGCGACGGACTGGACGGGGGCCCCGATGAGCCGCCCGAAGGACTTTTCCGGGTCCGAGGCGGTGGCGGAGGCTGCAACAAAGACCGGGCCGGGGGAGGAGGGACCCGCATAGTAGGCGCAGATCCGACGGAGCCTGCGCATCAGGTTGGCCACGTGGGAGCCGAAGACGCCGCGGTAGCTGTGTGCCTCGTCCACAACCACGTACCGCAGGCGCCGGAAGAATCCAGCCCACCAGGCATGGTTGGGCAGGATCCCGAAGTGCAACATGTCGGGGTTGGCCAAGATGACGTTGGCGTGGTCTCTGATCCAGCGCCGGGACGCTTGGTCGGTGTCGCCGTCGTACGTTTCTGCCCGGACCGTGGGCAGCCTCAGCGAGCGGATCGCGGCGAGCTGGTCCGCTGCGAGCGCCTTGGTCGGAGACAGATACAGCGCCACTGCACCGTCTTCGTGTATCTTGCCCGGCTCGGAGAGTATCCGCAGCTCTGAGCGGTGGATCGCGTCTAAGGCAGGAAGCTGGTAGGCCAGCGACTTTCCGGACGCCGTGCCGGTAGCGACCACAACGTGCCCGCCGGAGTGGGCGATGTTGGCCGCCTGAACCTGGTGCCGGTATGGCTGCTGAATGCCCAGCTTGCCGTACGCGGCCACGAGGTCGGGATGGGCCCATGCAGGCCACGGGTCGTGCACCGCCTCGCGCGCCGGGATGGTCCGCACATGGCGCAGCTGCTCCGGGTTCGGGCCGCGGCCCAACAAGGAAATCAGCGAGTCATGGGGGTTCACCCCAACATTCTTTCACCTGCCCAGGCGCCGGGGGACACTGCGGCGGTCGAAGCACTCAGCCTGAGGAAGGCGCGTCAGGCGACAGAGAGGTCCGAGCCTTCGTTCGACGCGGAGAGCATCAGGACATGGCACACCGAGGTCCAGCCCAGATGCGAATAGAGTTTTTGTCCGTCGAGCGAGGCAAGCAGCAGGCCGTCCTCCACGTCGTGTTCAAACGCCTGGGCGGCCAGGGCCTTCATGATGAAGCTGCCCAGCCCGCGGCGCTGGAAATCAGGTTCGGTCACGATCTTGTCGAACACGGCCGTCCCGTTGATCACGAGCACCTGTCCGCTGGCAGCCAGGGCGTCTCCGGACCGCACGACAGCATGGTGCACGCCGTTGGATTCGGACAGTTCGAGCGTCAGTTCGTCGTCGGAAAGCCACGGGTCCTCGGCGTCCTGTGTCTCCATGTCCACGACCATCATGGTTTGGGACGCTGATGTGACATTGAGCCCGTGCTGCTGCGCGAGGACCTTGTACCGGTCAACATCGTTGGTCAGGATGGTCAGCACGCGCGACGGCGCCTCGGCCGTCTTCTCTGCAAGGTCGGCAAACTCAGCGTCGGAAGGATCGGAAGCAAAATACTCCCATTCCCCGGTTGTGTCGGCGCGGAGGGCGGCAGGGAACCGTCCCTCAGTGCGCGTCTCATAGCCCCGGCAGCCGGCCCAGCCGGCTACCCAGACTTCCAGCAGATGCGTGATGTCTCCAACCATGGCTTCTGGCGTCATGTGATGAGACTATTCCAGCACTGTCACAAGCAACAGAGCTTTGGCACTTGCTTATTCAATTGTGATGGGGTTCAGCCACACCTCCACGCGCCCCTTTGAGCGCCTCCGAAGGCTTCGCGCCCGCGTCTGCGGGATCCGGTGCCTTCCCTACAGCCAGTACCCTTAAATACGTGGCTTTGAACCGAATCGTCCTTTTTTATGGCTTTACCCCCATCGCAGACCCTGACGCCGTCAGGCTCTGGCAGCGCGCCCTGTGCGAGAAGCTGGGCCTGACCGGGCGCATCCTGATCTCCAAGGACGGCATCAACGCCACGGTCGGCGGTGAGCTCAATGCCGTCAAGCAGTACGTCAAGACCACCCGCGAATACAGGGGCTTTCACGGCATTGACGTGAAGTGGTCGGAGGGCGGCGCCGAGGACTTCCCCCGTCTCAGCGTCAAGGTCCGGGACGAGATCGTCTCCTTCGGCGCCCCGGGCGAGCTGAAGGTGGACGAGAACGGCGTCGTTGGCGGCGGCAAACACCTGAGGCCTGAGGAACTCCACCAGCTGGTGGACGCCAAGAAGGAGAGCGGCGAGGAAGTCGTGTTCTTTGACGGGCGCAACGCCTTCGAGGCGCAGATCGGCAAGTTCAAGGACGCGGTTGTTCCGGATGTTGCCACCACCCACGACTTCATCAAGGAACTCGAGTCCGGCAAATACGATGAACTGAAGGACAAGCCGGTGGTCACGTACTGCACGGGCGGCATCCGCTGTGAGGTGCTCTCCAGCCTCATGGTGAACCGGGGCTTTAAAGAGGTGTACCAGCTCGACGGCGGGATCGTGCGCTACGGCGAAACCTTCAAGGACCAGGGACTCTGGGAAGGTTCGCTGTACGTCTTCGACAAGCGCATGCATCTTGAGTTCAGCGAAGACGCTAAAACCATCGGCGAATGCGTCCGCTGCGCGTCGCCGACAAGCAAATTCGAGAACTGCTCAAACCTAAGCTGTCGCACCCTGACGCTGTACTGCGCCGGGTGTGCCGCCAGCCCCGAAACCCTGCGCTGCCCGCAGGGCTGTGCCGCCTGACGGCACGGGTCAAGTGGGCAGGCCTGTCCGCCGTGTAAGCGGGCCGTTCAGAGCCGGCTTATCTTGAGGGCGAAGTTGGCATCCCTTCTCGCCTCCACGGTTATCCGCAGTGCCGAGGCCTTTGAGAGGTGCACGACATTCACCCTGGAGGTGCCGCAGCGCAGGCTCAGATCCACCAGGGCGAACTCGGAATCGCGGACCGTGAACGAGACCCGCCGTTCACTGCGGCAGGCAAGGGTCAGGGCGTAGGTGCCGCTGCCCAGCTTCCCCGTGGACGTTTTCTCTTCTTCGTCCCCTTCGACCGTGCCGTAGTCGGTGTAAACGACCTCACCGGCGGAGTCGGGCAGTACCTCGCGCGCCCATTCGTCGAGCTCTGGGCCCGATACGGGGAGGTCCTGCAGTGGGTCCCGGGGCAGCGCCGCATCGGTCACGGGAGGTGAGGTGTCGGCGGGAAGTGCGCCGCGGCCGTCGTCATAGTCGTACTCGCAGCCGGTCAGGACGGCGCCGGCAGTGAGCGCAAGGAAAAGCACGACGCCGGCTGCCGGGGTCCGCAGCGGCGGAACCCGCGGTGCCCGCCTGGAGAGATGGCGCACGGAGGTCATCCGCACTGTGGGCATACACCGACTTTAAGCCCGGCGGACGCAGGGGGCCAGAGCCAGTGCAAGGTAACCGGGGCGCGCCGCGCAAGCGCTCTAAAACACCCCGGCCGGTTCCGGCATTAGTCCCGTTGAGCGCCTTTCGAGGGACCTCTGTTCCTCGTGGACGGGCTACCTGGCCGGAACCAGCTGGTAGGCATAAATGAGCGGTGCATCGACGCTGGAGGTGCTGATTTCCAGGGCCCCGGGTGTGGCGACGGTGATCTTCGTTGTCTCCCGGCTACCGTTGCAGGCGGCCCCGGCATCGGCAAGCTGCCGCCCGTCGAGTGACACTTCAAAGAAGGCCTTGCCGCCGCCTTCGCACGTTGCGGTCAAGGTGTAGCGGCCGGCCGGCACGCTGGCTGCTTCCCGGATGATCCTGTCGCGGTTGAGGATCTTCCCCGCATCCTCCAGGACCGATCCCCTGGCCGAGGGGAATGCCGTGGCTTTCCACGCGGGAACGTCGGCATTTTCGATGGACACCACAGGAGAACAGGCCGGAAGGACGAGCAGGATGCAGGCAACGGCCGCTGCCCCTGAGAGGGCGCGGAGCACCGCCGGGAAACGTTCAGCCATACCTACAACTTACCCGTTGCAAGGGGTGCGGACCGTCGGCGGAAGGGGCCGGCGGCGCGGAGCCGTCAGGTGCCGCGGTGCCGGGCCGCCGCGAAAACGACAAGCCTGTCTGCCTCCACGAGCGCCTGCGCCATGCCGGGCGAGGCAGCAAAGACCTGCTCACCGCGGGAGCCGAGATCCACAGGGATAAGGTCGGCCCGGGCCGAGGACGGCTGCTTCTGCGGTGCCGGCGACTGCTGCATTTCGCGTTCTGCGCTCTCTTCGGACAGCGTGAGGGCATCGATCTTGGCGCCGCCGATCTTGTCCAGCATCTCGTAGTCCTCGGCGGTGCAAAGGTCGCTCCCGGCCAGATGCCTGAGCGTAATGAGGCCCACCACTGCCCGGCTGAAATCGGGGTCCATCGCCAGATCGATGGCCCACTGGGTGCGCTGCCACCACTGGTCCCGGCGGTCCGCTTCGCGCCGTTGGGCGAGCGTGCGCCAGGCGATCCAGCCGGCGATCACAGCCGCCGCCAGCGTGCTGAGGGGAGCGAATGCCACGACATAGGCCAGCCACTCCGGGCCTGTGGCTTCCGGAGCAATCACAGCTGCTTGGGTGCCGAGCATGGCCCCACTGTAGTCTTCCCTTCCGACAAATAGACTGGCCCGGTGACCCAATCGATGCTCTTCACTGCCGGCAATACCCCCGACGCACCCCGCAGCGACCTTCCGGACCTCCTGCAGGCATTGGCCACTGACCTGCGGGAGCTGGACTACACCGTGGACGGCGTCGCCGGACTGTTGGGACCCCCGGCATACTCGGCGCTGGACCGTGACCAGATCATCCCCGCGCTGATCGTTACCGAGGAGGCCTCCCATGGCGGGGCGACCACCGCGGCCCTGGCCGCCGTCGTGCGTTTCTGGCTACTGGCCGTCCCGCAGGAGGCCGCAGCCCTCGATGCCGCCCTGCCGCGGACCCGGACAGAGGGCCTGGTCTCACTCCGGCTTGCGGAGGTCGGGGCGGCCGGGGTGACGGCAATCGCGGACCTCAGGCCCTACGGCTGGGACGCCGCCGCAGGGGAGGGTGCGTCCGGCAACGGCGGCGCGGAACTCTGGGTGGCCAGTGACCTCGCCGCCCATCAGCGCCCCGGTGTGCTCCGGCACGACCACGTCCTCGGCATCGGGCAGGCCTCTACAACTCTGGTGCAGACCGCCATCCGGCGGCACGCCCGCCGCGCCCTGGACCTGGGCACAGGCTGCGGCATCCAGACCTTCCACCTGCTGCACCACAGCGAGCACGTCACCGCCACGGACATCTCGGAGCGGGCCTTGGCCTTCACGCGCTTCAACATCCTGCTCAATGCTGAGGCGCTCCATGTGGACCCGTCGAGGCCCGAGGAGCGGGTGACCCTCCTGCTCGGCTCGCTGCTGGAACCCGTGGCCGGACAGGAATTCGACCTCGTGGTCTCCAACCCGCCCTTCGTCATCACACCCCGCAGCGCCGGGCAGGCGGCCAAAGACCAGTTCACCTACCGCGACGGCGGCCTGCCCGGGGATGAGATCGTGGCTTCGCTGGTCAAATCACTGCCGGAGGTACTGGCGCCTGGCGGCACAGCCCAGCTTTTGGGCAACTGGGAGATCACCGCGGGGGAGTCGTGGGAGGAGCGGCCGCAAAGCTGGGCCAGTCCGGACATCGATGCGTGGTTTATTCAGCGGGAGCAGGTCGGGCCGGAGCAGTACGCCGAGACCTGGCTGCAGGATGCCTCGGAAACCAGGGACCGGGCCCACTACCAGGACGCATACGCCGCCTATCTGGATGACTTCGCCTCACGGAACGTGGGTGGAATCGGCTTCGGCATGATTTGGCTGCGGCGGCCCGCGGCAGGAGCCCGCAGGATCCACCGGTTCGAGGAAATCACGTACCCGATCGAGCAGCCTGTCGGTCCCCATCTCGGCGCCGCAGTTGACCGCATCGACTGGCTGGCCGCGAACGACCTGTCCGCCGCGCACCTGCTTGTTGCTGACGACGTCACCGAAGAACGCCACCAACGCCCGGGCGCCGAACACCCCGGGGTAATCCTGCTGCGCCAGGGTGCCGGGCTGCGGCGCACGAACCTGCTGAGCACGGAGCTTGCCGGGTTCGTCTCGGCGTGCGACGGAGACCTTTCGGCCGGGCAGATCATCGGCGCCCTGGAAGCCCTGCTGGGCGGATACGAGGGTTTCGACAGCGAAGCCTTCCGCACCGGCATGCTCGCGGAAGCCGGCAACCTTGTCCGGGACGGGTTCCTGCTGCCGGCCAAGGAACAGTGAATGTCAAGCATTTCTTTCACAACTGCCGGCGGCTGACTAAACTTAAGGGGTGAGTACAGACACGCCCCGCGCGCAACCTGCCGCCGGCACGGCATCCTCCAAGGGGGACATGCAGGCAAAGCGCAGGCGCCGGCCGGAAAAGAAAGTGGAGATCACCGACCCCAAGGCAATCCGGGCGCTCGCCCACGCCGCGCGGCTGGAAGTCATTTCCGAGCTGTACTCCACCCAGTCGAGCCGAACGGCCACCGAGCTTGCCCAGCAGACCGGCCTCACGCCGAGCGCCATGAGCTACCACCTGAGGGCGCTGCAGAAATGGGGGATCGTGGCGCCCGCGGAGACTGCCGGAGATGCGCGCGAACGCCGCTGGAAGGCGGCCGGCACTGACTTCACCATCAATTCCGGCGGCGGGGTGGCCGGCCCCGACTTCGCCGTTGTCGATCTCGAACTGCAGGCTTTCCGCCGCCGCGCCAACGCCTACGCGAGGACCAGGGATAAGCAGCGGAAGCGCGGCGAGTCTCCCGAGCCGCCGGCAGCGGTCGTGCTCGCCACTGACCTCTTATATCTGACCCCGGCGCAGCAGCGGGAACTCACCGACAAGGTCTTTGGACTGCTGCGGAACTACGAGCTCGAGGACCCCGGGAACATACCGCCCGAGGCCGAGCGGATCGCCACCATGTGGTCCATGATTCCGGACGACCGGTCGCCGGAAGGTCCGGGGCGGAAGGACCCCGCCGACGGCGGCTAAATACGTTGCCTGGCAGTGACGGTGCCCACGTGTTTTCCACATGACTGCGCAGGATTCTGCAAAATATGGTGAACTAGGCCAATATGGGCTGATCTGCCCGAGCAATCTTTTTCTGTAGGAGCACAGTGCCAAGCAAGGCCAAAACAGGCAAGAAACTCGTGATTGTGGAGTCTCCGGCCAAGAGCAAGACCATCGCCAAGTACCTGGGCGAGGGCTTCATCGTTGAGGCCTCCATTGGTCATATCCGCGACCTGCCGCAGCCGTCCGAGCTGCCCGCGGACCTGAAGAAAACCTCCTTGGGCAAGTTCGCCGTCGATGTCGAAAATGACTTCAAGCCCTACTACGTCGTCTCGCCGGACAAGAAGAAAAAGGTCGCCGAACTCAAGGCCCAGCTCAAAGACGCCGACGCGCTCTATCTCGCAACCGATGGGGACCGCGAGGGCGAGGCTATCGCGTGGCACCTGCTGGAAGTGCTCAAGCCCAAGGTTCCGGTGTACCGGATGACCTTCGGCGAAATCACCAAGGAAGCCATCCACCGTGCCATGGACAATCTGCGCGACGTGGACGCCGCCCTGGTGGACGCCCAGGAGACCCGCCGCATCCTGGACCGGCTCTACGGCTACGAGATTTCCCCGGTGCTGTGGCGCAAGGTGGCCCGCGGCCTGTCCGCCGGCCGCGTGCAGTCTGTGGTGACCCGCATGGTAGTCGACCGTGAACGGGAACGCATGGCCTTCAAGGCTGCCTCCTACTGGGACCTGACCGGCCAGTTCGGCGCCGAGTCCGGCTCCTTCAAAGCCAAGCTCGCCGCGGTTGACGGAGCCAAGGTTGCCAGCGGCAGGGACTTCAACGACGACGGCGTGCTCACCGCCCGCAACGCGGTCCACCTTAACGAGGAACTCGCCACGTCGTTGGCGGCCGGTCTGGAAAACGCCGACTTCCGGGTCCGTTCCGTCGATACGAAGCCGTACACCCGCCGGCCGGCGGCCCCGTTCACCACGTCCACGCTCCAGCAGGAAGCCGGCCGCAAGCTGCGCTTCTCGTCCAAGAGCACCATGCAGATCGCCCAGCGGCTGTACGAAAACGGCTACATCACCTATATGCGTACGGACTCCTCGGCGCTGAGCGACGAAGCCGTCACTGCGGCCCGCCGCCAGGCCTCTGAACTGTATGGTCCCGAGTACATTCCGCAGTCGCCCCGCGTCTACTCCAGCAAGGCAGCCAACGCGCAGGAGGCCCACGAGGCCATCCGCCCCGCCGGCGACTCCTTCCGCACCCCCGCCCAGGTGGCGCAGCAGCTCAGCGGCGACGAATTCCGTCTTTACGAGCTGATCTGGAAGCGCACCGTCGCCTCCCAGATGGGTGACGCCAAGGGTTCCACCGCCACCATCCGCCTCGGCGCAGTGGCAGCCGATGGCCGCGACGCCGAGTTCTCGGCCTCCGGCACGGTCATCACCTTCCCCGGCTTCCTGGCTGCCTATGAGGAAGGGAAAGACGAAACCCGGGGGGACGAGGACTCTGAGGAGGCCCGCCGCCTGCCGAACGTGGCAAAGGACGACTCCCTCACCGCCTCCGACATCATCGCCGTGGGCCACGAGACGTCCCCGCCGCCTCGCTACACGGAAGCGTCCCTCACCGCCGAACTGGAAAAGAAGGGCATCGGGCGCCCGTCCACCTATGCCTCTACGATTTCCACCATCCAGGACCGCGGCTACGTGCGTAAGCAGGGCTCGGCGCTGGTACCCAGCTGGATTGCCTTCTCCGTCGTGCGGCTCCTCGAGCAGCACTTTACGGATTACGTGGACTACGAGTTCACGGCCGACATGGAAGGCGACCTGGACAAGATCGCCAACGGACAGGCGGTGGGCGCAGCCTGGCTCAAGCACTTCTACTACGGCGAGGACGCGGACCCCGGCCTGCTGAGCATCGTCAACAACCTGGGCGAAATCGACGCGCGGGAGATCAACTCCGTGCCCATCGCGGACGGAATCACGCTGCGCGTCGGCAAGTTTGGCCCGTACCTGGAGAGCTCCGTCCCCACAGTGGATCCGAAAACGGGTGAGGTCGTGGAGGCCGCCCGTGCCAACGTCCCCGAGGACCTGGCCCCGGATGAGCTCACTGCCGCCAAGGCCGTGGAGCTGATGGAGACAGCGGCCCCGGAGGAGCGGGTCCTCGGTAAGGATCCCCACACCGGGCACACGGTTGTCGCCAAGAACGGGCGGTACGGCGCGTACGTTACCGAGATCATCCCCGAGATGACCGAGGAACAGCTGGCCAACCTGCCCGTGGAGTATTACAAGAACGGCAAGCCCAAGCCGCCGAAGAAGCCTGTCAAGGCCAAGCCGCGCACGGGTTCCCTGTTCAAGTCCATGACGGTCGAATCCGTCACCCTGGATGAGGCACTGCAGCTTATGAGCCTCCCGCGGGTCCTCGGCGAAGACGCTGAGGGCAACGTGATCACGGTCCAGAACGGCCGGTTCGGCCCGTACCTGAAAAAGGGTACGGACTCGCGGTCCATCGGTTCGGAAGAGGAAATCTTCACCATCACGCTGGAACAGGCCCTGGAGATCTACTCCCAGCCCAAGCAGCGCGGAGCCCGAGCGGCGGTGCCCCCGCTGGCGGAGTTCGGTCCGGACCCCGTCTCGGAGAAGAACATCGTGGTGAAGGAAGGCCGCTTCGGGCCCTACATCACCGACGGCATCACCAATATCACCGTGCCGCGCAGCACCTCACTGGAGGAACTGACCAGGGAACGCGCCGTCGAACTGCTGGCCGAGAAGCGGGCCAAGGGGCCGGTCAAGCGGACCGCCACCCGCAAGGCCCCGGCCAAGAAGGCCGCGGCAAAGAAGTAGGTGGGGCCGCTGGTTGAGCTCGTCGAAACCAGGGGTCTCGGCGAGTTCGACCAGCGGAGTCAAAGCGTCGAAACTGGGCTGCGGAATTGCGCCGGGACCCGCATCGTGGTCGAGTAGAGACATGACTGAACAGCCCGGACCCGCAGACACCACGCCGCTGAACGACCTCGAGGAGAAGCTGGCCCAAGGGGACCGGCCGGACGCCAACCCGGTGGACGTCATCCTGTCGTTCCTCAACAACGAGGTCTACATCATCAGTTCGGACACCCTTGAGGGCGAGGACTCCCAGGTTGAACCGCTGGTGCTGGGCAATGCAGAGGGGCAGCCGGTACTTGCCGTGTTCTCGCACCCCAGCCGTGTGGACCAGGAATACCTCGACGCGGCCCCGAACGTTCTGGGGACCCAAGGCGCAGCCATCATCGCGAACATCGGGGACGAGCTGGGCATGGTCATCAACCCTGGTGCCGCCTACGGATTTGAAATCAACCCGGAGGGCATCGCCAACATCAAGCGCGATTTCAAGCGCGCTGACGACGTCGACGCCAACCCCGCGGGACTCGAAGGAGAATAGCGCCCCGGCCTTCGGCCTGACCGAAATGTGGCCCTTCGGATTGCTCCTGCCAACGTTCCTCGGGGAATAATGGCAGGATGCGGCTAGGCGTCCTCGATATCGGGTCCAATACTGTCCATCTCCTGCTGGTGGATGCACACCCTGGCGCGCGCCCCGTGCCTTTCGCCTCCCACAAGCGGCCACTGTCCCTTGTGCAGTATCTCGACGGCGACGGCAACATCACCGACGCCGGCCAGCATGAGCTGGCAGAGTTCGTCCTTGAGGCGTGGGAATTTGCGGCGAGGCACAAGGCTGATGACCTGCTGGCTTTCTGTACGTCAGCTATCCGCGAGGCCACGAATGGACCGGCGGTGCTGGCCCGGATCAAGCACGAGACGACGGTGACGCTGCAGGAACTGACGGGCAGCGAAGAGGCGTCCATGACGTTCTTTGCGGTCCGCCGCTGGTACGGCTGGGGTGCCGGCCCCATCCTGAACCTGGACATCGGCGGCGGCTCCTTTGAGATGGCATCCGGGCAGGACGAGCTTCCGGAGCTGGCCACGTCCGTGCCCCTCGGTGCCAGCCGCCTCACCCGGGACTGGCTGCACGAGGATCCCCCCTCCGCCAAAAGCGTCAAGGAGCTGCGGCGGTACATCCGCGAAACGCTCAAGCCGGCAGTCCGAAGCTTCGACCCGATCGGCAGGGCCAACCTCGTGGCCGGTACATCCAAGACCTTCCGCTCGCTGGCCCGCATCGCAGGCGCGGCACCGAGTGGTGCCGGACCCTACGTGAAGCGCGAGCTGAACGCCGCCGACCTGGGCATCTGGGCGCAGCGCATCTCTGCCATGAAGAGCGAGGACAGGCTGCATCTGCCGGGCGTCTCGGAGGCGCGCGCCAACCAGCTCCTTGCGGGCGCCCTGGTGGCGGAGGCCGCCCTTGAACTGTTCGCGTTCAAAAAGGTCAAGATCTGCCCCTGGGCCCTGCGTGAAGGCCTCATCCTGCGGCGCCTCGACCAGCTGGTCTTTGACGGCCCGCTGGAGCCGGCCCCGCATGTGGGCGGGGTTCAGCGTGACTCCGTCCAGCGTGAAACCGCCCAGCCTACGGAGTCCTTGGCCGCCGGATGAGCCAGGAGCCCATGCGCCGGACGAAGCGTTCCACCACCGTGCCTGCTTGAGAACTGCCTAAATGTGAAGCGCCGGACGGTTTCGCAGAAGGAGTTGGGGGAACACTCCTGCAACCGACCGGCGCCGCGCCGATCCCGAAGGACCGGCTCCATCACTCGCACCTTGTGAGGCACTAGAAACACTAGCGAGCCAATATGGGTGTTTGGCGGATTTTCCCTGAAAGACAGCTGGGAAAGGGCGCCGCAAGCCTCTTAAATAAAAGCACCGACGGTCTGCTGCGGAAAACAGGTAAACCGCCGCAGGCCGTCGGTGCCCGGCAAGCATCCCCATGCTTGCCTATCACTCGCACCCTCAATGAGGTAACACCAACGCTATGGCCCCAGGTTGTGTGCAAGCTCGGACAACCATGTGAGCTTCCTGTGAGTGCCGTTATGACGGAGGCCGGCCTGCATCCTCGGCGGTGAACTGCAATGATGGAGCAATGAGCAACCGAATCGCATTCCTTGGCTGTGGATCAATGAACGAGGCCATCCTGGGCGGTCTCCTCGAAGCGGGTACCAGCCCCATGGACGTGGTGGCCACCGTGCGGCGTGCCGAACGCGCTGCCGAACTGGCGGAGCGCCATCACGGGATTACCGCCATTGCCGGTTCCGAAGAGCCGGACAACAACAAGCAGGCGGCTAAGGGATCCAACGTGGTCATCCTCGGGGTCAAGCCGATAGGGATTGCCGACCTGGCCCGCGAAATCAGCGGCTCTCTTTCTCCGGACACCATCGTCATAAGCGTTGCTGCTGCCGTCTCAATCGCCCAGCTGGAAGCCGCCCTGCCGCAGGGGCAGCCGGTGATCCGAACCATGCCCAACACACCGTCGAAGCTGGGGCGCGGCGTCGTGTCCGTCTCCGCAGGCACCCACTGCACGCCCGAGCAGCTCCAGCAGGCCAAAGACATCCTCTCCGCGGTGGGGACCGTCGTCGAAATTCCGGAAGAGCAGGTGGACGCCCTCGGTGCCATCAGCGGTTCCGGGCCTGCATACGCGTTCTACCTCGCGGAAGCCATGGCGGCTGCCGGAGTCGAGCTGGGACTTGATGGGGAGCTGGCCTTGCTGCTGGCACGGGAGACCGTGGCAGGCGCCGGTCTGATGCTGGCAGAGCCCGGTGCCGAGCCGGCCGCCTTGCGCAAGGCGGTGACCAGCCCCAACGGCACCACCGAACGCGCCATCGCCACCTTCGATGAGCGCGGCATGCCGGCGATCATCGCGGCAGGGGCGCGTGCCGCCGCGGACCGCGCCGCCGAGATCACCAAACAGCTCGGCTAGTCCCCACCCGCGCCCTTACCTCGCAAGCTCGGCCAGGGAACCCTGCGGGCGTGGGCCCACCCACCCGCGCCCTTACCTCGCAAGCTCGGCCAGGGAACCCTGCGGGCGTGGGCCCACCCACCACCGATTAGGGCCTGGCGGCGAAGCGTTCCAGCAGGTCCACGTGCCCTGAAACGATCAGCATGTCGCGGGAGGACACCTTGGTCTCCGGGCGGGCATAGGTGAAGTCCTCGCCCGGGGACTTCACTCCCACGATGGTCACGCCGTACTTGGAGCGCACTTTGGATTCGTCCAGGGTGAAGCCCACGGTTTCACGCGGCGGGTACATCTTGACGATCGCAAAATCGTCGTCGAATTCGATGAAGTCCAGCATGCGGCCGGACACCAGGTGCGCGGCGCGGACCCCGGCGTCGGCCTCTGGGTAGATGACGTGGTTGGCGCCGATCCGGGTGAGGATCTTGCCGTGCGAGGGCGTGATGGCCTTGACCCATAGGTGTTCGATGCCCAGGTCCACGAGGTTCACGGTGATCAGCACCGAAGATTCAATGGACGTGCCCACGCCCACGACCGCGGAGCTGAACTCCTGTGCGCCGAGCTGGCGGAGCGCATCGATATTGGTGGCGTCCGCCTCCACGACGTGCGTGAGCACCGGCGCCCACTTTTGCACGAGGGTCCGGTCGCGCTCGATTGCCAGCACCTCGCGGCCCTGCTTGACGAGCTGTTCGGCGGTAGAGGAGCCGAAGCGGCCGAGCCCGATCACCAGGACGGGAGCATTATGGGCGGGGCGGTTGACGGCCCCAGACGTACTAGCCAATGATCGGCCTCTCTTCCGGGTAGTGGTACAACTGGCTGCGCTGGCGCAGGGCCAGGGCAGCGGCAAGCGTGACGGTGCCGACGCGGCCGGCGAACATCAGCGCGGAGAGCACGTACACGCCCGACGGCGGCAGTTCGGCGCTGAGGTTCGTGCTGAGGCCCACGGTGGCGAAGGCGGATATCGTTTCGAACAGCACCCGGTCCAGCGAAGCGCCGCTGATGTGCAGCAGCATGAAGGATGAGACGGACACGAGCGTCGCGCCGGCGACGATGACCGAGATGGCCACGCGCATGGTGCCCTCCGGGATGGTCCGGCCGTAGACCTTGACGTCCGCGTCGCCGCGGGCTTCGGCGACGATGGCCAGGAACATCACGGCGATCGTGGTCACTTTGATGCCTCCGGCCGTCGAGGCGGAACCGCCGCCGGCGAACATGAGCGCGTCCGTGAGCAGCATCGTGGTGGACTCCATCTGGTTCTGGTCCACGAGGTTGAAGCCGCCGGAGCGTGTCATGACAGAGGCAAAGAGCGCATGCGTGAATTTGTCACCCAGACCAATGCCGCCAAGGGTCCGCGGGTTTTCCCACTCCATGAGCCCCCACAGCACCGTTCCGGCTACGAGCAGGATGAACGATACCTGGATGGTCAGCTTGGTGTGCAGGTTCCATTTCTGCCAGTTGAGGCCGTTCTGCTGCAGAACCATAACCACCGGGAACCCGAGGCTTCCCAGGAACACGCCCAGCATCAGCGGAATGAGGATCCACAGGTCGGTTTCGTAGGGGACGATGCCGTCGGAGTGGGGTGTGAAGCCGGCATTGTTGAATGACGAGATGGCGTAGAAAATGCCGTGCCACACCGACTGCCAGAAGGGTTCGCCGAGGGTCAGGAATCTGGGAATGAGGGCAAGCGCCAGCACACTCTCGATGATCACGGAGGTGGTGATGACGATCCGCAGCAGGGTACCTACTTCGCCCAGTCGCCCTGCGTTGCTCATCGCCTCCTGGGCGATGAGCTTGCCGCGCACACCCAGCTTCTTGCTTACCATCAGTGCCAGCAGGGATGCCAGGGTCAGCGTGCCGAGGCCGCCCACGAAGATGCCGATAAGAATGATCAGCTGGCCGAAGAAGGACCAGTGGACTGCCGTGGACACCACGGTCAGGCCGGTGACGCACACTGCCGAGACTGCCGTGAACAAGGCCTGGTGCAACGGCGTGAAGTCTCCGGTGGCGGAGGACGCCGGCAGGGACAGCAGCGCAGTGAAGACGACGATCACCACGACGAACGCGCTGAGGGCCAGTCGGGCCGGAGACGTGTTGGCGATATCGTCGATGAAGTCCCGAAGCCGCGTGAATATCCAGAGGCCTTCACGCTCGGGGACGTTTGGCTGCCAGCTCGTCGGGTTCTTGGACCTCGACTGGCTTTGCGTCATGGGTGGCTGTTCCTTGGTTGAATCTGCTTCCTTCAGTAGTAAACCACTAAAGTCCGCCGTATGGCCGGGGGAGTCATGCTACGCAGGCATCAGGACCACGCTCAGGTAGCCTGTCACTAATGACATTCCTGCCCGGACTCAGCCTTCCCGCACTGCCAACGACGGTGGTGTGGGACGCCGCCATGACGGCGTACAACTTCGGCCCGGGCCACCCGATGGCACCGGAGCGTCTCGACCTCACCGCACGGCTGGCCCGGAGCCTGGGGCTGCTGGACCTCGGGCACGTCAGCCTGGTGGCGCCGACAGTGGCGGAAGATATCGAACTGACCACCGTCCACAGCCCCGAATTCGTGGCTGCCGTCCGTCGCATCAGCGACGACCCCACATCCGCCGACGAGGCCCACGGGCTCGGAACCGAGGACGATCCGGCATTCGCCGGCATGCACGCGGCCGCCGCCCGCATCGCCGGAGGATCCCTGCTTGCTGCCCGCGCCATCCTGGACGGTTCGGCGGTGCGTGCCGTGAACTTCGGCGGCGGGCTGCACCATGCCGCCCGCGACCGTGCCAGCGGATTCTGCATTTACAACGACGCCGCGCTGGCCATCCGGACGCTGCTGGACGGGGGAGTACAGCGCGTCGCCTACATTGACGTCGATGCGCATCACGGGGACGGGACCCAGAGCATCTTCTGGGACGATCCCCGCGTGCTCACCATCTCCCTGCACGAGACCGGCCTCGCACTGTTCCCGGGCACCGGTTTCGCCAACGAGACCGGCGGGGCGGACGCCCCGGGCAGTGCCGTCAACGTGGCCCTGCCGGTGGGCACCGGGGACGCCGGCTGGCTGCGCGCTTTCCACGCTGTTGTTCCGCAGCTAATTGGTGCCTTTGAACCAGACGTGATCGTCAGCCAGCACGGCTGCGACTCGCATCGGCTGGATCCGCTGACACACCTCAATGTCAGCGTGGACGGCCAGCGCGAGGCGGCCACCGCCGTCGCGAATCTTGCGGCCCGGCACTGCGACAACCGATGGATCGCCACTGGCGGCGGCGGTTACCACATCACCGGAGTCGTGCCACGGGCATGGAGCCACCTGATCGGGATCGTGGCGGGCCGGCCCGTGCCGCTGCGCACGCCGGTGCCGGAAGCGTGGCGGAGCTATGTTCATGAGCGCTACGGCATCGCGGCACCCACGCTTATGGGCGACGACGCGGACGTCTGGTGGCGCTCCTGGGAGGTCGGGTTCGACCCCAATGACGACGTCGACCGCACGGTGATGGCCACCCGCAAGGAAGTTTTCCCCCTGCACGGACTGGATCCCTGGTTCGACTGAAGCGCTCCGACAGAGGACTCCGGCGGTGTCGGTTTCGCACCAGCGAAATAGTAGATGCCATTCGGCGTATATGTCGCTAGGGTTGGTCCCATGGTGACAGACGACGTATTTGCCGTCATTGCTGAGGCAACGCGGCGCGACATTCTCGTTTCCCTCCAAAAAGGGGACAAGGCAGTGGGGGAGCTGGTCGAGGAGCTCGCCGCGAGCCAGCCCACCATCTCCAAGCATCTGAAGGTGCTCCGTGAAGCCGACCTCGTGAGCATGCGCGCGCAGGGACAGAAGCGCTATTACGCCCTTAATCCCAAGCCGCTGGCGGGCGTCGCCAGCTGGTTGGGGACGTTCGACGTCGGCCCGGAGGCTGCCGGTGTCGGGTCACCGGAAGCCGCGGGCCCCGCTGAGGCCGCCGCAGACCAGCAGCGTCCGAACGCACGGGCACAGGGGGCAGGTCCCGTTCCCCGTGACGGGGCTTCCACGCGTGCAGCTCTTGGCGGCGCAGCGACGCCGGCCGCCCCGGATACAGAGGTTCCCGAGGCGTTCGCCGCCGCCGGCGCTGCTGCTGCGTTAGGCGCGTCCGGGCGTCCGGTCGGCGCGCCGCTGAGCCCCGCCGTCGTCGTTCCCGGAGGCGTGCAGGACGACACCGTCCCGCAGCAAATCGGACGCACGGTTGGCCGCGGCGCGAAGAAGGCCGCGGACCTGCTGGCGAACCTGCCGAAGTTCGGCCGCAAGAAATAAGCCGGTGGCCCGCCGGCCAGGTCCTACCTGCCGAGGATCCGCACGTGGTCAGGTGTCAGCTCGGAGAGCTTGCTGGCGCCCAGGAGTGCCATGGTGCGGGTCATGTCCTTTTCGAGGATCTGGAGGGCGCGGTCCACACCGGCACGTCCGCCGGCCATCAGCCCGTACAGGTAGGCGCGGCCGATGAGCGTGAAGTCCGCACCCAGGGCCAGTGCCGCGATGATATCCGCCCCGCTCATGATGCCCGTGTCCAGGATGATGGCGGCGTCCGAGTTGTCCGCTTTGAACGCCTGCGCGACCTCCGGGAGCAGGTGGAGCGGGATGGGCGCGCGGTCCAGCTGGCGTCCGCCGTGATTGGAGAGCACCACACCGTCCGCGCCATGGTCCACCACCTTGCGGGCGTCGTCCACAGTCTGGATGCCCTTGACCACCAGGTTGCCCTTCCAGGTTTCGCGCAGCCAGTCCAGGTCATCGAAGGTCAGTGTGGGGTCGAACATGGAGTTGATCAGGTCCGCCACGGTACCGGTGTAGCGCGAGAGTGAGGCGAACGTCAGCGGCTCGTGCGTGAGGAAGTTGAACCACCAGGCCGGCCGGTAGGACGCATCCAGCACGGTCTTCAGGGTCAGTCCCGGCGGGATGGTCATGCCGTTGCGGACATCGCGGAGGCGGGCGCCGGCCACCGGCGTGTCCACCGTAACCATGAGGGTATCGTTTCCTGCCTTGGCGGCCCGTTCGATCAGCTCCAGGGAACGGTCCCGGTCCGTCCAGAGATACAGCTGGAACCAGTTGCGGCCACGGGGTGCCGCCTCGGCGACGTCCTCGATGGACGCAGTGCCCATGGTGGAGAGCGTGTACGGGATGCCGGCGGCCTCGGCGGCCTGTGACCCGGCGTACTCGCCTTCGGACTGCATCATCCGGGTGAAACCGGTGGGGGCGATGCCGACCGGCAGCCGGGACGTCCTGCCCAGGATGTTGGTGCCCAGGTCGACGCTGGAAACGTCGCGGAGGATGCCGGGGCGGAACTCGATGTCGACGAAGGCCTCACGGGCGCGGCGCAGGGTGATCTCGGCTTCAGCGGCGCCGTCGGTGTAGTCGAAGGGTGCCTGGGGCGTGCGCCGCTTGGCCATGTCCCGCAGTTCCCAGAGGGTGCTGGCCTGCTGCAGCCTCGCGGCCCTGCTGAATTCGGGTTTCTTGAACTGGATCAGCGGAGCCAGGTCCGAATACTTCGGGATCCGGCGCTTCAGGGCAGCGGGGATGCGTGAGGGGGCAGAAATGCCGCGCGCCCGGTCCGCCGGGGCGGTGTCGCGGGGTGTGGTGGGGACTTCCGGGTTCTCTGATTCGACTGTCTGCGTCATTGCTGCCTCCGAATGCAACGGTGTGGTTGGACCACACTGTAGTGCATGTGGTCCAACCACATCAACTAAGATGGCCACATGCGTACGCACCAACTTGTCCTGCAGTGGATCGAGGACCAGCTTGCAGGCGGCCAGCTCTCGGTGGGCGGCCGGCTGCCTGCCGAGCGCAGCCTGGCGGAGCAGCTCTCCGTCTCGCGCACCTCGGTCCGCGAAGCCATCCGCATCCTCGAGGCCATGGGCATCGTGCGTGCCGGCGTCGGGTCGGGCCCGGAGGCCGGGACGGTGGTGATTTCCGATCCGACGGCTGCTCTGGGCTCGGCACTGCGGCTGCATGTTGCCACCCAGCACCTGCCCGTGGCGGACATCGTTGAAACGCGGGTGCTGCTGGAATCCTGGGCCGCGGCCCGGGCCAAGCCGGACGCCCCCGAACTGACGCGTGCGTCCGAACTGCTGGACGATATGGACGCCCGTCCCGAGGTTGATGATTTCCTGGCCCTGGACGTGCGGTTCCACCTCGCCCTGGCCGATGCTGCCGGGAACGCCGTGGTCAGCGCGATGATGGGATCCCTGCGCGAGGCCATCCAGGGCTACGCTGAAAAGCTGACGGCCAACCTTCCGGACTGGGAGGCCACGGCAGCCCGGCTGCGTTCGGAGCACCGGCAGATTCTGGAGGCCATCCGGAATGACGACGGCGCACGCGCGGCTCGGCTGGTCGCGGCCCATATCGAGGGCTACTACAGGGAGGCCGGCCTGGGCCACGCCGGTGGCAGCCGGCAGGACCCGGCGGGCACGTTGCCTCTGACGGAAAAGTGACCCTCCCTGGTTCCGGACCTGAAATACACTGGCGGAATGTCTACTGTGAAGCCTCGCGGACGCTACGCCAAGGGCGCCGAACGCCGTGAGCAGATCATCCAAACGGCCACTGATGTGTTTGCCACGGAGGGCTTCGAGGGAACGGCCCTGAAGCGTGTGGCCGAGCAGGTGGGCGTGAAGGAAGCCACCCTGTTTCACTACTTCAGTGGCAAGCAGGAGCTGCTGACAGCTGTTCTCGCCGAGCGGGACCGCCGCGGCAGGGAGCTGGAGGGAGCAGCGGAACCTGGCCTCCCGGGGCTGGTCCCGGTGGCTGAGCGCAACATGCAGGAGCCTGGGCTGACCACGCTGTATGCGGTGGCGTCAGCAACAGCAAACGACCCCGGACATGCTTCGCACACCTACTTCCAGTCCCGGTATTCCGAACTCGTCGAAGAGCTGGGGCAGGACATTCGGCGCCGCCAGGGCGCGAACGAAGTCCGGACCGATGCCTCTGCGGAGTCGCTGGCGAGGCTTGTCATTGCGGCGTTTGACGGCCTTCAGCTGCAATGGCTGTATGACAAAAACGTGGACATCGCGGCAGGCCTCGGGGAACTGGTCGAGGTCCTGCTGGCACCTCCGGGAACCGGGGCGGAATAACGCCGCATCCCCTTACCGGGCCTGCCCGGCGGGCCCCGGTCCCGCCGCACAGCGGCGACGGGACCGGAGTCTGCCTACACGGCAGCGGCGACAGAACCGGCATCGGCCGCGGCCCGCGTCAGCGGATCCAGGTGGCTGATGCCGTCCGGCGTGACCTGCAGGACCTGAGCCGTGGCAATGTCGTAGAACAGGCCGGTCAGGTGCAGCCGGCCGGACTTGAGGGCCTCGCGGACACCGGGATGACGCTGCAGCCGCTCCAGCTGGACGGCGACGTTGACCATCGCCAGCTGGTCCACTTCCCCGTATCCCTCCTCTGCTGCAGCGGACCGCACTCGGTGCCCTGAGCGGAACGAGGCCAGGCTGGGCCGGGCGTGGTCCAGCCAGGCCTCGACCGCATTGCGCCCGGCTGCTGCTTTCTGGGGCGAGTCCTTCGCCGGCTCTGCAGTCAACGCAATCATGGCACCGCAGCCGGAGTGGCCGCAGATGACCACCGACCTGATCGAAAGCTTATTGAGCGCGAAGTCCAGCGCTGCTTCAACCGAGGGGTCGAGCCGGCCGTTCCCCACCACGTTGCCTACGTTCCGGACGGTGAACAGGTCGCCGGGGCCGCTGCTCGTGATCAGGTTCGGCACCAGCCGTGAATCCGAGCAGGTGAGGAACAGTGTGTCCGGGTTCTGGGCGGCGGACAGTTCCTGCACATGGGGTCGAAGCAGGTGGGCGTGGCGGCGGTGATAGTTCTCGACCCCGGCGAGCACCGTCTGCAGCGGAGCAGGTACGTTGGTCCCGGCGTCCGCCCCGCGGCGGAGATCTCGCTGCCAGCTGCGCCACGGGGCAAAGCCGCCCCGCAGGGCGGAACGCGAGCTGCCGCGTGTCGGCGGGCCGGCCTTTGCACCGTGGAGGGTGGCGGTGCCGCTTTCTTCTATGTGCACGGTGCCGCCGTTGCTGATGTGCCGGCGGCGCCACGCGTCCAGCGTGTCGTGTACGGGATGATCCAGGAAGTCCACCTCAAGCTCGACGGTGACGTGCGAGCCGGACGGGACGGAGGCGAGGACGTGGCTGAGGCGGGGGAGTGACAGGAAGCTGCAGGATCCGTCGATCACTACCCGCCAGCGCTGTTCGTCCGGGTCGCCGAGGGGTTCCGCATGGATGCCGGCGCGGACCACGCGCCACAGCACCAGCACCACGGCCAGGGCCAGGCCCGTGAGCACTCCTGCCAGCAGGTTCACGAACACCACGGTCAGCAGTGTGACGGCATAAACCGCCAGGTCCCCGGTAACGCGGGCAGTGTGGAAATCGGCCACTTTCACGAGGCGGACGCCGATGATGATCAGCAGCCCGGCGAGGACGGCAACAGGAACCAGTTCAATCACCGCCGCAAGCAGAAGTGAAAAGACCAGCACCCAGACGCCGTGCAGGATGGCTGACTTTCGCGTTCGCGCCCCTGCCTCCAGATTGGTCGCGCTGCGCACGATCACGCCAGTGACGGGAAGGCCGCCCAGCATGCCGGAGGTCATGTTGGCTGCTCCCTGGCCCAGGAGTTCCCGGTTGAAGTCCGTCCGTTCGCCGTGGTGCATCCTGTCCACGGCCACGGCGGAGAGCAGGGATTCAACGCTGGCCACCAGCGCGACGGTGATGATGCCGATCGCAACGGCGCTCCAGTGCCCCTGCGGCAGTTGAGGGAGGGACAGCGCGTCGAGGAGGGACCCGTCGAAGGTGATCCGGTCGACGTCGGACTTGAACGGGAGCGAAAGCGCGGTGGCGGCGACCACTGCCGCCAGCGGAGCCGGGATTCGGCGGACCGCGGCCGGCATGTACTTCCAGCCGAGCAGCGTCAGTATCACCAAGACGCCCAGAGCAGCTGCCTGGTGGTCCACGGAAGTGATGGTGGCAGGGAGGGCCTTGACGTTGTGCCAGGCCGATTCGCCGGCCTCGGCGCCGAGCATCACGTGGGTCTGCTGCAGGACAATGATGACGCCGATTCCGGCGAGCATGGCGTGGACCACCACAGGCGCGATGGCCAGGGCCACGCGGCCAACCCGTGCGAAGCCCAGCAGCGTCTGGAGGACACCCGCCGCGGCCGTGATGGCGCAGGTCGCCGGCCAGCCGAACTGCTCGATCAGGCCGGCAACGATGACGGTCAGGCCTGCGGCGGGGCCGCTGACCTGCAGAGGTGCGCCGCCAAGGGCGCCGGCCACGATGCCGCCGACTGCTGCAGCGATAAGGCCTGCCATGACTGGTGCTCCGGAGGCAGCCGCGATCCCCAGAGAGAGGGGCACCGCCACGAGAAACACGACAAGGGATGCGGGCACGTCCCAGCGAAGCCCGGACGTCAGGGCGGCCGGGAAAGGTATCCGGTTTGCTGTGCCGGGTGGAGAGATTGGATCCGTAGCGGCTGGTGAGGGCATTTTCAGTCCTTGGCTCGTTTGGCGGGTCCTTGCCCACGCTATTGACGCCGCCAGCACGGCTGCAAGGGTGTCGGTCGTGAGAAACAACACCTGCGGGCAGCCGTAAAATCCGCTTAACACAGGCCTTGATTTTCGTCCTTTGGCGGTTCCGGGCCGGTCGTTGGCAAAGGTCCCGGCGGGTTGCCGTAATGCCGAAATCCCAGCCCCACCCCCAAGAATCCGGGGGCACCGTGGCGGGCGCGGGACGTCGGGCTAAGAGTCATGGACCAGCGGGCGAAAGAGATGTGATTTATCAAGTCACATTAGAAATTCTGGGCCGGTCAGGCGGATTCGGTGCAAAAAATTTTCCTAACAGCTCCAGCGTGAGCGCCAACGCGATGCAGTTTTGCCTGCGCGGGAGCATCAAAAACAGACCCAGCCTGTCCGTTTGCGCACGGCTCGAATTTGCGGATCGCAGAACGGCGAGGCTATGGTGTGCCTATGACTAACCGTTGGTATGCGTATTTTTCGTTGGCTCTGGAGGGGCCCGCGTCTAACTGACACGCATCCAACTACCTTCAGAGCCAACAGGGCAGAGATCATTCTCTGCCCTTCGCCATTTCTCCGGCGGGTTCTGATTTGGGCCCGCTCCGCACCCGGAACAGGACCCCCATGAGTACCGCAGCAGCAACCGAAACCCAGCAGACGGCGTCGAACCGCAGCACGACGCACGCCGCCTCGAAGCAGTCCACCTCGAATTTGCGCGTCAGCGGGATCACCGCCCTGCCCACGCCCCAGGAGATGATCGCCGAACTGCCGCTGGACGCCCGGACGGCAGACGTCGTCGAACGCGGCCGGGACGAAGTCCGGGCCGTCATGGACGGTGTGGACGACCGCCTGCTCGTAATCGTCGGGCCGTGCTCCATTCACGATCCCAAGGCCGGCCTCGAATACGCCCGCCGCCTCGTCAGCCAGGCCGAGAAGCACAAGGAAGACCTGCTCATCGTCATGCGGGCATACTTCGAAAAGCCGCGCACCACGGTCGGCTGGAAGGGCCTGATCAACGATCCCCGGCTTGACGGCACGCACGACATCGCCACGGGCCTGCGCGAGGCGCGCCGCTTCCTGCAGCAGGTGACAGCACTCGGACTGCCCGCCGCCACGGAGTTCCTTGAGCCGATCAGCCCCCAGTACATGGCGGACCTCGTCTCCTGGGGCGCCATCGGTGCACGTACCACTGAAAGCCAGATCCACCGCCAGCTCGCCTCCGGGCTCTCCATGCCCATCGGCTTCAAGAACGGGACCGACGGCGACCTTCAGGTCGCGGTTGATGCCTGCAGCGCCGCCGCGGCGGCCCAGGCTTTCCTGGGGATCGACGACGACGGCCGGGCTGCGCTTGTCTCCACCGCCGGCAACCCGGACACACACGTTATTCTGCGCGGCGGCCGGAAGGGCCCCAATTACTCCGCCGCCGACGTTGAAGCTGCGTCATCGAGGCTCGCCGCAAAGAACCTCAACCCGCGGCTCATCGTGGACGCCAGCCATGCCAACAGCGGCAAGAGCCATCACCGCCAGGCTGAGGTTGCCCTTGAAATCGGTGCGCAGCTGGAAGATGCAGGCGCCGCCGCAAACGCCGTGGCCGGGGTCATGCTCGAGAGCTTCCTCGTGGGCGGCGCCCAGAACCTGGACGTGGCCGAGCACGCCGCCGGAAAGGACGAGCTCGTCTACGGCCAGAGCGTCACCGACGCGTGCATGGAGTGGGACGTGACGGCCTCAGTCCTGGAGCAGCTGGCGGCGTCGTCGCGGAAACGCCGGGCTTTCACAATGGCCACGTGAGCATCTAGAGTAACTAGGACACGGTTGTTCGATGGCTCAGCATCGGCGCACCGCAGACAAAAATGGGATGCCGCAATGTTGCTGAGAGCAAAGGAATATGGGAAATGTCCGCAGAGTCGAACTTCTCGAACGCCAAGTTCTTGACCGTGGCCGAAGTGGCTGAGGTCATGCGCGTCTCCAAAATGACCGTGTACCGGCTGGTCCATTCCGGGGAGATGCCGGCCGTTCGGTTCGGCCGCTCGTACCGGGTTCCGGAGACCGCCGTCGAGCAGTACCTTAAGGGTGCTGTTGTGGACGGACAGTCGGACACCGCGTGATTCTTGGCGCTCAACTGACCGTTCGGATTCCCGTGACGGCTGCAGCTTCCTTGGGGGCGGCTGGAGGTCATGGGAAGGCCGGCGGTCAGGAGGCGCCCGGATAAGCGGTACCCTGTTAAGGAACGTTTTACGTCATTGTAAGAATCTGTCAGTTGTTCAGTCTGTTGCTTAGTCCACGGACCTTCTCCATCAGACAGGTACTGCATCTAGTTTGTAAGGAACTTTCGTGGGTTCAGTTATTAAGAAGCGTCGCAAGCGTATGGCCAAGAAGAAGCACCGCAAGTTGCTTCGTAAGACCCGCCACCAGCGCCGCAACAAGAAGTAGAGATACTTTCAGTGCGTGGATGCCCGCCGCCTTTCGAGGTGGCGGGCATTTTCTTTGGTCTCAGGACGCGGATACGGTCTGAGGACGCGGATACGGTCTGAGGACGCGGAAATTTGGGTGTCGCCAGACCGTTTGCGTGTCCTGGGGGCATTAGCGCGTCCGGAAGCGCCTCAAACCCGGGGGCCGCGGAAGCGGGAGTAGCCCCTCCAGAGGCCGTAGACGGCCCCTCCGGCGGTTGCGGCCTTGAGCCCCAGGGTCGCTGCGCGCCGGCCGGAGCGGAAGTCATAGACCGGCCAGTTGTGCTCCCGGGCGTGCTTGCGCAACCGGGCGTCCGGGTTGATGGCGACCGGATGGCCCACTAGGGTCAGCAGCGGGATGTCGTTGTAGGAGTCGCTATACGCCCAGCAGCGCTTGAGGTCGAGGCCTTCCGCGTCGGCGAGGCCCTGGACGGCCACCGCCTTCGCCGAACCGTGCAGGATGTCCCCGACCAGCCGCCCGGTGTACAGCCCCTCGCTGATTTCTCCCACGGTGCCCAGCGCCCCCGTGAGCGCCAGCCGGGTGGAGATGACCGTGGCCACTTCAATCGGCGTGGCAGTCACGAGCCAGACCTGGCGCCCCACGCGCAGGTGCTGCTGGGCCAGGGCTTTGGTACCGGGCCAGATCCGGGAAGCGATCATCTCGTCGTAGACCTCTTCGCCGAGCACCTTGATGTCTTCCACGGTGATGCCGGAGGCCAGGGTCAGGGCGGAGTCCCGCACCGCGTGGACGTCGTCAATGTTTTCGCCACGGAGCACGAACTTGAACTGTTTCCACGCCATGCCCGCCGCCTGGGGGAGGGTAAAGGCTCCCCGCTGATGCATTTTTCGGGCAACGTGAAAAAGACTGGCACCCCTCATCAGCGTGTTATCGACGTCGAAAAACGCGGCCTCGCCTTGTTGCCGCTTTGCAACGGGCTGCCTTGCCACAGCGACATACTTCTCCTCAGGCATGCCTCTGAGTCTAGTCAACGCGGGGAAGCCCATCCTCCGTGGAGCCGAACCCGGGCCACGCGCCGGCGTTCGGCCGACGCCGGCATCGCTCAGCGCCGTGAACGGCGCTACGGTTGAGCCATGGCAAATCCCGACGTCGTTCTCCTCACCAAAGCTGACTGTCACCTGTGCGCTGCCGCGCGCGACGCCGTCGGACGGGTTGCCGCGGGGCTGGGACTTGGGTGGACGGAACAGTCGGTGGACGGCAATGAAGCCCTCCGGGACCGCTATGCCGAAGAAATCCCGGTGGTGCTGGTGGACGGGATCCAGCGCGACTTCTGGAAGATCGACGAGGCAAGGCTCGAGCGCATCCTGCGCCAGGCGATGGCGCGCTAGCCGCGTATCCCGCACAGAGGCACCGGCTTTGTTGACATAAGTGATGGGGATTTAGAGTGGACTCACAACGCGACGCAATGGAGCAATTAGTGACTTCGCTCGATTCACCACCCCAGGCCGTGCCAGGGCACACCGGTGCTGCCGGCAAGCAGATCCCGCCGGCCGCCGTGGCCCGGCTGACCATCTACCTGCGCGCCCTGAACTCCCTCCTCGCCGAAGGAATTGAACGCGTCTCATCCGAGTCCCTGGCTGAGGCCTCGGGGGTCAGCTCCTCCACCCTCCGCAAGGACCTTTCCCATGTGGGATCGTATGGCACGCGCGGTGTGGGCTACGAGGTCCAGTACCTCAGCCGCCACATTGCCGCCACGCTCGGACTTACGCACGACTGGAAGGTTGCCATCGTCGGCGCCGGTAACCTGGGTAAAGCGCTGGCCAGGTACGGCGGGTTCGAATCCCGCGGCTTCGACGTGGTGGCCATTTTCGACGCAGACCAGATGGTGGTTGGCAACGAGGTGGGCTGGCTGCGCGTGAGCGACGTGGCGGACCTTGAAACGGTGCTGGAGCGGACGGGCACGAACATGGTGGTTCTCGCCTTGCCCGCGGCCGTGGCCCAGAGCGTTTGCGACCGCGTGGTGGCCGCGGGGGTACGCAGCATCCTCAGCTTTGCGCCGGTGATGCTGCAGGTTCCCGACGACGTGAACCTCCGCAAGGTGGACATGGCCACCGAACTGCAGATTCTGGCCTATCACGCGCAACGGGCGCAGACACCGGGGCAACCGCACTAACCTCCGGCTCCGGAAAGCGCGAACGTACGCTTGTGGCCCCTGACTCCGCGGGGAGTGAGAGGCCACAAGCTAGGTGAACAACAGGCAGTTGGCGTGGTTAACGGCCGTAGGGACCCGCGTACGGGTTGGCGAAGGGCTGCTGCTTCTGGAAGTACGGTGAAGCCGCAGGCATGTAGAGCATTACGATCGCGGCGATCCCAAGGACGACCACCACCGTGTTGATGCCCAGCGGCGCAATGGAGAAGATTGACAGCGCCGCAAAAACCGTGCCCAGGATGCGGGCCCAGTTCTTACCCTTGCGCACGTTGAAAGCGACCAAGGCGTAGAGGCCGGCGCCGATCAGGGTCGCGACCACCATCGTGCCGATGATGATGGGCTTAATGTCTTCGAAGGGGATGTTCTGGCCGCTGCCCCGAAGTTGGTCTTCGAACGTCTGACGCATGATGGGGTCGTCGAGGGTGGGAATGCTCACCATCAGGGACAGGATCGAGAGGACGCCCGCGGCAATAATCATCCAGAACGCTCTGTCCACGAGCTTCGGAACGCCGGCCGGACCCCGGCCCCCGGGCTGCTGCGAAGGGTACTGCCCGTAGGGGGACTGGCCATATGGTGACGGGCCCTGAGGCGGCTGGCCGTACGGCTGTTGCCCGTACTGTGGCTGTCCATATTGCGGCGGGTTCTGGCCGTACTGCGGCTGCTGGGGAGCGTTTTGGCCATACTGCGGCGCCGGCGGGACATTCTGACCATACTGGGGGGCATTTTGGCCGTATTGCGGAGCGTTCTGGCCGTACTGCGGCTGCCCGTTGCTGTCCCGTCCAGGCTCATCGGAATCATGGCGGCCGGAATCCGGATCGTTAGGGTTGCGAGGCGGGACTGGAGGAGTGCTCATGAGCGTTCCTTTGCGTTGTGACGTAGGGACCGGCCGCCGGGTTCAGACGCATTGCCCTGCCCCCAGCATGGCTTAACTCCACCGTACCCCTCACCGGGCGCGTCGAGGCTCATCCCCGAGGGGTATTCGCGGCAAACCAAGCCTGCGAATTGGGAACCCACATCAGCACGGTTGCGGCCAGGGCTGCCAGGAAGCCCAGCCCGTTGCCGCCGCGGCCGTCAGTGCAGGCGAGGCTTATGACAGCGAGAAGCAGTGAGGCGCCGGCAACAGCCGTCAGTGCGAGCCGTCCCCACTCCCGGCCTTCCTTCATGTTCATGGCCAGGACAATCTGCGCCGCGGACAGCGCCGCGCCACAGACCGCGAGCAGCAGCACGAGGATCGCGATGCCAGGCGAAAACGCAAAGAGAACCAGCGCGCCGAACAGCACGATCACTCCGCCGAGCAGCCCGAGCAGCCCACTGAGCACCCAGATCCAGTACGAGATCTTCAGCTCCGTAGGCAGCCCGATCACGCTGAACAGCCCGGCGAATCCGCCTGGCGGCATGGCCTCATAGAAACTGCGGGGGCGGTCCGCCGGCAGGTGGAACGGGAGGCGTCCTCCACGCCGCTGTTGTGGACGGTCACCGGAAGGGGGTTCGCTGCCTGGTTCCTGCGATGGATCGTTGGGGTTGCTCATGGCTCTCACTTATAGAAGGGCGGTGTGGCCAATTATAGAAAGCGCCCGGGTCCGGACGGCCACGGTCGGCAGTAGCTGCCGGCGACACAAAAACCCCGCTTCGTGGAGCCGGCTTGAGCCGGACCATGGGCGGGGCGTTTGCGGTGCACGGCCCGTCATGCGGGCCCTGGTGTGCGGTTACGCGGCAGGGGCGATGAAGGCCAGTTCGAGGTTGATGGCAACCTTGTCGCTGACCAGCACGCCGCCGGCTTCCAAGACAGCGTTCCAGGTCAGGCCGAAGTCCTTGCGGCTGATGGTGGTTTCAGCGGAAACGCCGGCGCGGGTGTTGCCGAACGGGTCCACGGCCACGCCGTTGAGCTCGGTCTCGAGGGCCACCGGACGGGTGACGCCCTTGATGGTGAGGTCGCCTTGGAGCTCGTAGCTGTCGCCCTTGGCCACGAGGCCGTTGGAAACGAAGGAGATCTCCGGGAACTTCTCGACGTCGAAGAAGTCTTCACCGCGGACGTGGCCGTCGCGGTTCACGTCGCCCGAGTCGAAGCTGGCGGTCTGGATGGTGGCGCTGACCTTGGAGTCGGCCACGTTCTCGGCGAGGTCCAGGGTTGCGGTGGCTTCCTTGAACTGGCCGCGGACCTTGCTGATGCCCGCGTGGCGGACGGTGAATCCGATTTCACTGTGCGAGGTGTCGAGGGTCCAGGTGCCGGTGGTGACGTTAGCGGGAAGTGCCATGATGGTTCTCCTTGGTTCGGTGGTGCGTCGGATGAATCGTGGGGTTGAAGCTTCATTGGTTGAAGTATCAACTAACTGCTGCACCCAGTATAAACATGCAAATGCATCTTTTATTCCAGCCCTCGGGAACATTTCGTAATTTTCTTGAGTTCTACTAGATGTAGAAGATTTCAGATCGCCCGGCATCTTTGAGAAACTGGTAGACATGCCCCAAGCCACTGTTCATTTGCTCCGCCACGGCGAAGTCCACAATCCTGCGGGCGTCCTGTACGGCAGACTGCCGGAATTCCACCTTTCCGAGCTTGGCCAGCAGATGGCGCAGACGCTGGCGGAACACTTCCGCGACCGCGCCGCCCAAGGCGCAAAGATCGTCTACCTCGTGGCCTCCCCGCTGACCCGCGCCCAAGAGACCGCAGTTCCCACGTCCCAGGCGCTGGGGCTGGAGATCCATACGGACAAGCGCATCATCGAGGCAGAGAACCATTTTGAAGGCCTGAGGGTCACCAAGGCCGAGCTGAGGAAGCCTAAGCACTGGCCGAAGCTCGTGAACCCGATGAGGCCCTCGTGGGGCGAGCCGTACAAGGATCAGGCAGCCCGTGTGCAGGCAGCCGTTGAAGATGCCCGCACCAAGGCGATCGAACTCGGCGGCGACGGCGCCGAGGCCATCATGGTCAGCCACCAGCTTCCCATCTGGGCCACGCGCCTCAGCGCTGAGGGAAAGCCGCTGTGGCACGATCCCCGCAAGCGCGAGTGCACCCTTACCTCCCTGACGTCCCTCGTGTTCGACGACGACGGCACGCTCGTGCGCGTTGTGTACACCGAGCCGGCCGCCGCCCTTCTTCCCGGTGCCTCCAGCACCCCCGGAGCCTAACCATGACCACCCCCCCTGTAAGCTCCCGCCGCAGCGTCCTCGCTGCCGGAGGCCTGGCGTTGACGGCGCTCACGCTGGGTCTGTCCGGCTGCGCCCAGGAAGATGCGTTGGCCAAACAGGCGAAGGCGGGCGACAACAAGAACTACGTCGCCGGGGACGGCTCGGTGACGGAATTCGCGGCCGCGGACCGCAAGGCCGCCGTCGATATCCAGGGCACGCTCTTCAACGGCACCGCAGTCACGCCCAAGGACTTCCTGGGCAAGGTGACTGTCCTGAACTTCTGGTTCGCCGCGTGTGCGCCGTGCCGGGTGGAAGCCCCGCTGCTTGAAGCGCTCCACCAGGAGTTCAAGCCAAAGGGCGTGCAGTTCTTCGGCGTGAACCTGCGGGATGAGAAACCCACTGCGGAAGCCTTCGACAAGACGTTCGGCCTCACCTACCCCAGCTTCAACGACAAGGACGGCGGCGTGCTGCTGTCCGTGTCCGGCCTGGTGCCGCCGGGGGCCGTCCCCACAACACTCGTCCTGGACAAGCAGGGCCGTGTGGCATCGCGCGTGCTGGGGGAGATCCAGAAGGGCACCCTCAAGGCCCTCATTGATTCCGCCGTGGCAGAGTAACGGGCGGACCATACCGTGAACAGCCCCTTCGCCGAAGCCATCCTGAGCGGCTCGCTGCTCCTTGCCATCCCGGTGGCCCTCCTGGCCGGACTGGTGTCCTTCCTCTCGCCCTGTGTCCTGCCGCTGGTGCCCGGATATCTGGGCTACGTCACGGGACTGACCGGCGTGGACCTCCAGAAACAGAAGCGCGGGCGCATGCTGGCCGGCATCGGCCTCTTCGTGCTCGGGTTCTCGGTGATCTTCGTGCTGCTCGGCGGCGCGTTCGGCCAGCTGGGTACGCTGCTCGCCGCCGGCCAGAACGCCTGGATCACCCAGCTGCTCGGAATCCTGGTGATCATCATGGGCGTAGTCTTCATGGGCGGATTCAGCTGGCTCCAGCGCGACGCCAAAATCCATGCGAAACCGCCCGCAGGGCTTTGGGGCGCCCCGCTGCTGGGGATCACGTTCGGCCTCGGCTGGGCGCCGTGCATCGGCCCCACCTACTCCGCCGTCCAGCTGCTGAGCCTCTCCGGCGGTTCGTCCGCGGCGAAGGGGGCCTTCCTGGCGTTTGTCTACAGCCTCGGCCTGGGCATTCCGTTCCTGCTGATAGCGCTGGCAGTGCGCCGCGGCGCCGGCGTGATGTCCTTCTTCCGCAAGCACCGGCTCGCCATCCAGCGGACCGGCGGGGGAGTCCTGATCGTCCTGGGGATCCTGATGGCCACAGGACTGTGGGGCGCCTGGGTCACCCAATTGCAGTACTGGTTCCAAACCGACGTTAAGTTGCCGATCTGATGAGCGAGCGTGTGAAGTCCACCAAGAACCGTCCGGCCGAGGAATCCCCTAAGGATCACGCACCCAAGGACGCCGCCCCGAAGGACGCCCTGGGGGAGGCCAAAGCCAATGCGGCGCTGCCTGCCTTGGGCGCCGGCGGCATGCTCCGCTGGGCCTGGACGCAGCTGACCAGCATGCGAACGGCGCTGTTCCTGCTGCTGCTGCTGGCCGTGGCTGCGGTGCCTGGTTCGCTGTTCCCGCAGCGTCCGGCCAACCCGTCGGTGGTCACGCAGTACATCAAGGACAACCCGGACTACGGCAAGATCCTCGATTCGCTGCAGCTGTACGACGTGTATTCCTCGGCCTGGTTCTCGGGCATTTACATCCTGCTCTTCATCTCGCTGATCGGCTGCGTGGTGCCGCGCGCCATAGCCCACTACCGGGCCATGCGCTCGGAGCCGCCGCGGACCCCGAAGCGGCTGTCCCGCCTGCCGGAGTACGGCACACTGGTGGTGCCCGCGGAAGCCGGCATCCCGGCGTCGGACGCTGTTGAAAACGCAGCGGCGCTGCTCAAGAAACGCGGATACCGCGTTGCGGTGAGGCACGACGGCGAGCGGCCGTCTTTGGGGGCGGAGCGCGGCTTCCTGAAGGAAGTGGGGAACCTTGTCTTCCACACCTCACTGATCGGCGTGCTGGTCTCCGTGGCGGTCGGCGGACTGTTCGGCTACAGCGGCCAGCGGATCCTCGTGGAGGGCGACACGTTCGTCAACACCCTGGTGGGCTACGACCAGTTCAATCCGGGCACCAACTTCCAGAGTAGCCAGCTCCAGCCGTACTCCATCCAGCTCGACAAGTTCCAGATCAAGTTCGACCGGGAGTCCCGGGGCAAGTTCGGCCAGCCCATCGACTTCACCGCAGACGTCACCACAAAGGAAAACCCCGGGGCGCCAGCCAAGAAGGAAGTCCTCAAGGTCAACGAACCGGTGACGCTTGGCGGCACCAGTATTTACCTGACGGGCAACGGCTACGCCCCTGTGGTCACAGTGCGCGACGGCAAGGGCAATGTCGCCATGCAGGGGCCCGTTGTCGCCAAACTGCAGGGCGACAACTACTACTCCTCCGTGGTGATCAAGGTTCCGGACGCGAAGCCGGACCAGCTGGGCTTTGCCGGGTTCTTCCTGCCCACGGCCTTCGTCACCGATGAGGGTATTTCCTTCAGCGGCGATCCCGAACTGATCAACCCGCAGCTGAGCCTGAACTCGTACTACGGCGACCTCGGGCTCGACAAGGGCGCCCCGCAGAACGTGTTTGAACTCGACGTCAAGGACCTGACGCCACTGAATGCCCGCAACCTGGCGACCAAGGGCATCACACTCGCGCCCGGCAGCACGTACACCCTTCCGGACGGCAAGGGCTCCATCAGCTTCGACGGCGTGAAGCGCTATGTCGGCGTCGATATCCACCACAATCCGGGCCAGCTGTCGGCACTGATTTTCGCGCTGCTGGCAGTTGCCGGCCTGGTGATCTCCCTCTACGTCAACCGGCGCCGCGTTTGGGTGCGGACGGGCAGGCACGAGGACGGGCGCACCATGGTGGAATACGGCCTGCTGGCCCGCGGTGAGGACCACCGGCTGGCCGGCGAGGCCGCGGCGATCCGCGGGCTGCTGCAGCGCGAGTGGGGCCTCGACCCGGACGGGCCCGGCACACCATCCTCCAATTCCTCACCAGCAGGCTCGGCTGAGCCGAAGAAGGACCGGTAATGTTCCCCATCAACGAAACCATGGGCCAGTACAGCGAGCTGTTCATGCTCCTCGCGGCGGGCACCTACACGGTGGCGTTCATCGCCTTCGCGTGGGACCTGGCCAAGAGCAGCAGGGCCCTCCGTGCCGTCGACCTGAAGGCGGCCGCCGCGGCGTCCCCTGAGGGCTCGTCCGACGCCGACGTGAAGGCGCCCGTGGCAGCAGGCGCCGGGGGCGCGGGCGGCGCCGCCGGAACTGTCGATGCCGGCCGTACCGAGGGGCACCTTGCCGGACCGGCCGGCCGTGCCGAGCGGCCGTCGTCGTCCGTTTCCGCCAAGGCGCAGGCCGGCGGCGGCGCGGCAGGGCAGACGGCGGACGCCAGCATGAGCTACGGCGGCGAGCGCCGTGCCCCCGCACGCGTGGCTGTCGCCCTGACCATCCTGGGCGCCGCCATTCACGCAGCGGGCGTGGTGACCCGTGCCATCGGCTCCGGGCGCGTGCCGTGGGGCAATATGTACGAGTTCCTGACCACCGGCGCGTTCGTGGCGGTGGCTGTGTTCCTCGTGGTGCTGATCCGGCGCGACCTGCGGTTCCTGGGCACCTTTGTGGTGGGCCTGGTGATCATCATGCTGGTGGCTGCCTCCGTGGCCTACTGGACACCCGTGGGCCACCTCGTGCCGGCTCTGCAGAGCTACTGGCTGATCATCCACGTCTCGATTGCCGTGCTTTCCTCGGCGCTGTTCACCCTGACGTTCGCGATGTCCGCACTGCAGCTCGTGCAGTCACACCGGCAAAGGACCATCGCGGCAGGCGGGGCGGACAAGCTGGGCTTCATGCGCCTGGTGCCGTCCGCGCTGAGCCTGGAGAACCTCTCCTACCGCATCAACGCGATCGCCTTCATCGGGTGGACCTTCACACTCATGTTCGGGGCCATCTGGGCTGAGAAGGCCTGGGGGCGCTTCTGGGGCTGGGACACCAAGGAAGTGTGGACCTTCGTGATCTGGGTGGTCTACGCCGGCTACCTGCACGCCCGCGCAACCCGCGGGTGGACGGGAACCCGCGCGGCCTGGCTGTCGATCGTGGGCTACCTGTGCGTGGTTTTCAACTTCACCATCGTGAACCAGTTCTTCAACGGACTGCACTCCTACTCGGGGCTGTAGGGCGGCCGCCTTCGCCGTCGTTCGCCGTTTGCCATAAAGGGCCGCTCAGCTTGCTGCTGGGCGGCCCTTTCCGGCAAACGGGCGGGTCTACCGCGGGGGCGGCTTGGTCCGGCCGGGCTTCCACCCCCGTTCCGTCAGTGCAGCCCGCACCCGGGTCACAGCGTTGGGCTCCATCCCTGGGGAGAACGGGTCCAGATCCCACTGGGTCAGGACGACGACGAGCCAGCCGAGTCCGCGGGCATTCTCGTCCCGGAAGATGTCGCTGCGCCGCTGTGCGGGAGTTGCGTGGTGGCCGCCGTCGTACTGAATGGCGATCCTGAATTCCTCGTAGGACATGTCCGGATCCTGAATCCAGCCGCCGGTTTCATCGAACATGGGCACGTTGATGGCAGGCTCGGGCAGGCCGGAGCGCACCAACAGGAGGCGGAGCTCCGTCTCCTTGGGCGAATCGGTGTCCGCACGCATCAGTGCCCTGGCCTGCGTCGCCTTCCGGTATCCGGCCGGCCCGCCTTCGTGGCGAGGTACGCGTCCAGTGCGGCCGGAGTGGACAGGGCTCCTCTGCGCCGGAACAGGAAATCGCCGGCAATGACCAGTTCATCCAGGCTCAGGACGCCGGCAAGCTCGAACCAGGTGCGCAGCGGAGACGTGCAGGCGAATTGCCGGCCCGACGTAATTTCATCGGGCGCAAGCACGGATTGGTGCCCCACCACGTCCTTGCGCCGCACGGCCCGGGTTCCGGGCTGGCACGTCAGATGGATGGCAGGCTTTCTGTGAGCGGGGGAGACGAGGCCACGTGGCAACGGAAAGCCCCACAGCACCGCGGCGGTGAGATGGCTGACGACGGCGCCCGTGGTGGCCAATACGAGCGCCCGGGCCCGGACCTTGAGCGTCATGTCGGTCGCAGCCGGAACGCGGACGCCGTGGCACGGGCTGGCCAGGTCTGGGCCCGGCAGCGCCGCCGTGTCAGGCCGGCGGCCTGTGCCTGTTTCACGGTGAACGGCTGGCCGGACAGGGCTTGGGGGAGCGGCACGGGGCGGGGCATGACTGCATTCTCGTAGCCCGGGGAGACCGGCAAGGCGTTATCCACACAACAGTTGCCGTGTGGAGGAAGGGTGCTCCGACGCCGTTTGCCAGAAAGGGCCGCTCAGCAGCGTTCTAAGCGGCCCTTTTTGGCAAACGGGGAGGAGTCGAAGCGTGGCAGGGCGGAGTCAAAACGTGGCAGGGCAGCGGAAGTCGCCCTGTTCTACCCGGCTTCGAGGTTTTACTTGGCTTCGGGGTTTCCCTCGGCGCTGGCATCTCCGGCACCAGACGCCCCGGACTCACCTGTGCCGCGGGACCCGTCGTCGTTCTTGGCCTTTTTGGCTTCGAGGTCGTCCTTCAGCTTGCGCAGCCGCTCCGCTTCGGCCTGCTTGCGGCGGCGCTGTTCCAGGTTGCGGAGGAAATCGGGGTCGTCGTCAGGGGCCGTGGGATGGGCGTAGGCCCGCCGGATCGGCGCCTCATAGCGCGGCCGCCCGATCAGGAACCACAGGGCTGCGCCGACGATGGGAAGAAGGACAACGATGAGGATCCATGTTGTTTTGGAGAAGCCTCGGGTAAGGCTCGCATCAGTCCGGATCACGTCCACCAGTCCGTAGACGTAAATGGCAAGAACGGCGACTGCTATGGCAACACGGAGCATGCATTCAGTCTAGCTGTCACATGCCCCGGCGGAGATTACAGTATGTGCACGGCCAGTACCAGAGATTTCCGGCAATCGGACCCCGTGGTTTTGAGGCGTGCGGAGGGGCGAAGGTTTCGTTCAGGGTTGGCGGCTAAACTTGGATAGTGGCTTTTGTGAAATACTCCCTGATCCGTCTTGCCCTCTTTGTGCCGCTGTTTGCACTCTTCGTGTTCCTGCAGTTGGGCTGGCTCCTGGCCGTGATCTGTGCCGGACTCATTTCCTTTGCCATCAGCTACCTTTTCTTCCAGAAGCAGCGGGATGCGGCGACGGCCTCGTTGCATGCGCGGTTCTCCGGCCGGGCCAAGCCCCTGCGCACCGCCGGTGAAGTAGCCGACGCGGAGGCCGAGGACCGCCTGACCGACGCCCACCCGGACGTCACCGTCCGAAACGAGATCCCCAAGAGCGACACCCCCAACAGCGAAACCCGGAACGGCAACCCCCGGAACCAGGAAGCGTAGTACCCGCCGGGCTGCCTACGTCCCGTGGCTCAGGATCAGCCCCAGCGAGAACAGCGCAGCGTAGCCCAGGTTGATGAGGCCGGTCTGCTTCAGGACCGGAATGAGGGCCTTGCGCTTCCGGCCATTGATCATCAGCCAGGCGGGCATGAGGCTGGCCGGGATGAGCAGCAGGACAATGAGCATCCAGGGCCGCGTGGGCGCCAGGATCACCACGAGCAGGATGGCTACGGCGAGCATCAGCACGTAGCTTTCGCGGGCATGCTTATCGCCCAGCCGCACGGCCAGGGTGCGTTTTCCGGCCTGGATGTCTGACGGGATGTCGCGGACATTGTTGGCCATCAGCAGGGCACACGCAATGAGGCCCGTGCCGATCGCGCCGATGACGGCGGGGAGGCTCAGCTGCCCGGCCTGGGTGTATGTAGTGCCGAGGGTTGCCACGAGTCCGAAGAAGACGAACACGAAGACGTCGCCCAGGCCCATGTAGCCGTACGGGTTCTTGCCCCCGGTGTAGCCCCAGGCCGCCATCACACAGCCGGCGCCGACGAGCAGCAGCCACCATGTCTGGGTGAGGATGATCAGGATCAGGCCAAAAAGCATGGCCACGCCGAAGGCCCCGAAGGCAGCGTACTTGACGTGCTCCGGGGACGCCGCGCCGGATCCGACCAGCCGCAGCGGTCCCACACGGTTTTCATCCGTGCCGCGGATCCCGTCAGAGTAGTCGTTGGCATAGTTGACGCCGACCTGCAGCAGCAGCGCCACCAGGGCCGCCAGAATGGCGTTGAGCGGGCGGAAAGCGCCCATCTCAAATGCCGCAGCCGTGCCGATCAGGACAGGGGCGATCGCCGCGGGCAGGGTGCGGAGCCGGGCGCCTTGGATCCATTGTGCGGCTGTGGCCACAGTGAGTACCTCGTGTTGGTCGGGTGGAACGTTGCCTTGCAGGTTGCGCGGCAGGAGTCGTGCGGAAACCGCCGCGGCGCGCATGAGCCCGCCGCGGAGCGGAACTAGTCTATTTTCCCTGATGCAGGGCGTGCAGCCGTTCAATCATGGCGAGCCGGTCGGGTTTGCCGTTGGGCAGCATGATCAGGTCGCTGGCCGGAAGGACGGTCTTGGGAGCCAGCAGGCCCAGCGTCCGGTGCCATTCCTCAGCCAGCGCGGCGCCGTGAGCGCCATCCGCGGCCCCGGATGAGGAGCCGGACACCGCAACATAGGCGGCCACGGCCTGCCCCCATTTCGCGGACTGGACCCCGGCCACGAAGGCCGCCTTCACGCCGTCGAACTTCTCCAGCTCTTCCTGCACGTGGGCGGCGGAGACCTTGATGCCTCCGGTAATGATGACGTCGTCGGCGCGGCCCAGAACCGTGAGCCGGCCGTCCGCGTCCAGCGTTCCGAGATCGTTGGTCCGGTACCAGCGGACGCCCTCCTCGTCGGTGAAGGCCTCCGCCGTCAGCCCGGGAGCATTTAGGTAGCCGGCCGCCAGGGTGGCCCCGCCGAGGTGGATGCGCCCGTCTTCCGCCAGCCGGACCGCGGCACCTTCGAGCGGAAAGCCGTCATACACGCAGCCGCCGCAGGTTTCCGCGGCGCCATAGGTGGCGATCACCCTGATGCCGGCGTCGCGGGCTGCGTCCAGGAGGGCCGCCGGAGCCGGGCCGCCGCCGAGCAAGATGCCGTTGAAGCGGCGCAGGACCGTGAGTGTGGCCGCCGTCGGGTTGGCCAGCAGCCGCTGCAGCTGCGTGGGCACCAGGGACGTGAAGCGGATGTTGTCCGTCAGTTCCTGTGCCGCGGCCGTGAAGCCGTCCACGGTGAACCCGTTGGACAGGTCCATGGCCCACGGCCTCGTCCCGGCAAACAGCGAACGCACCAGCACCTGCACGCCCGCGACGTACTGCACGGGCAGGGCCAGGAGCCATTGGCCTTCGCCCTTGAGCGCGAAGGCCGTGGCCATCGACGAAGCGGCGAGGGCGTCCACCGTCAGGACCGTGGCTTTGGGCGTGCCCGTGGAACCGGAGGTGCGGACCACCACGGCTGCCCCCTCGACGCCGGTGTTCTCCACCAGGGAAACCACCGGATCACCGTCGGGTCCCGCGGAAAGCTCGACGGCGGGGCCCTCACCGTGGAGGGCGGCAGCAAGAGCCTTCAGGGCTGGTTCGATGTTCACGGGGTCCGCCTTGGTGAAGTGTGCTGTGGGGCTGGGGTCATGGGGGTAGTCTTTGCGTCGTGCCGAGCGTGCCGGGCTCAGCAGCCCTGCGGGCTCAGAAGTAGTACGGGAACCTGGACCACTCCGGATCACGCTTCTCGAGGAACGCCTCTTTGCCTTCCACCGCTTCGTCGGTCATGTAGGCCAGGCGGGTGGCTTCACCCGCGAACACCTGCTGGCCGGCCAGGCCGTCGTCGGCAAGGTTGAATGCGAACTTGAGCATGCGGATGGCCTGCGGCGACTGCCTGGCGATGTCTGCGGCGTATTCGAGCGCCACGTCCTCGAGCCTTTCGTGGTCCACCGCCTCGTTCACGGCCCCCATGCGGACCATGTCGTCGGCGGAGTACTCCCGGGCCAGGAAGAAGATCTCGCGGGCTGCCTTCTGCCCGATCTGGCGGGCCAGCAGCGCGGAGCCGTAGCCGGCGTCGAAACTGCCCACCGTGGCATCGGTCTGTTTGAACTTGCCGTACTGGCGCGAGGCGATGGTGAGGTCCGCGACCACATGCAGTGAGTGGCCCCCGCCGGCTGCCCAGCCGTTGACGACGGCGACGACCACCTTGGGCATGGTCCGCATCAGCCGCTGGACTTCCAGGATGTGGAGGCGCCCGGCGCGGGCCGGGTCGATGGTTTCCTTGGTGTCGCCAACCGCATAGCGGTACCCGTCCCTGCCCCGGATCCGCTGGTCCCCGCCGGAGCAGAACGAGTGCCCGCCGTCCCTGGGGGAGGGGCCGTTGCCCGTGAGCAGTACGGTGGCCACGTCCGGGGTCATCCGGGCGTGGTCCATGGCGCGGTAGAGCTCGTCAACCGTGGCCGGGCGGAACGCGTTGCGGACTTCGGGGCGGTTGAACGCGATGCGCACGGTGGGCAGATCCCGCACCACGCTGCCGGAGGCATCCCGCTCCACCTGCCGGTGGTACGTCATGTCCTGGAAGTCGTCGAAACCTGAGACGGTGCGCCAGCGCGACGGGTCGAACACATCGGATACCTTGGCGGGGATTTCGTTGCTCACCGTCCAAGTCTAGTAATCGTGTCAGCTGATGCAGAACTCGTTGCCCTCGGGGTCCGCCATGGTGTGCCAGGAATGCGGCCCCTGGCTGGCGGTCCACAGGAAGGTGGCGCCACGGGCCTCAAGCTCCCGGCGGACCTCGTCCTTGTCCCGGTCCCCGATCCTCACATCCCAATGAATGCGGTTCTTGAGCGTCTTCTGTTCCGGAACGGTCTGGAAGAGGATGCGCCGCTCGGGCGCCTTGGCCTCGAGTTCCTCGACGGGCCGGATCGCCGCCCCGTCCTTCCAGACCAGCCTGCCGTTGTGGGTCACCGTGTCCGCGTCGGTGGCGAAGCCCTGCTCGATCATCGAGCGGATGAAGCCCTCGTCCTGCGGCTCCACCGCCCACTCAAGCGTCTCAGCCCACCAGTCGGCGAGGTCATGCGGATTCTTGCAGTCGACGGCGATCTGAATGTTGAGTCCCATGGGACAAAACTACGACGGCGGCCGGACCGCCCGATAGGGGGCAATGTGCGTTTTGCCGTCCGGCCGGAGGCTAGCCCTGCAGCTGCTGCATCTGGTCAAGCAGTTCCGGCGGAATGCTGTACAGGAAGATGGCGGCCAGCAGGTTCTTGGCGGCGTGGACAAAGTAGGAGAACATCAGGTTCCGCCCTGTCCACACATAGACGAACACCAGCGTGGCGCCCATGGCCAGATACGGCATCAGGGCCGTCAACGTGAGTGCCTCCTGACCCACGATGTGGAGGGCGGCGAACAGCACGACCGACAGGGCGCAGCAGATCCAGATGTTGATGCGGCGGCTGAGCTTGCCGATGAGCAGGTGCCGGAAGATGTACTCCTCCACAAACGGGCCCACGACGACGATAAGCGGCACCATGAGCCACGCCGGAACCTGCTGCATGAGCTCCTGGAGCCCGGCCTGGTTCACGGACGTCTCCGTGGTGCCGCCAAGAACCACGAGGATTGCGGTGAAAATCATCATGGCGGTGACAGCCAGCGGCACCATCGCGGCCGTAAACCACGGCCTGGTGGCCAGCACCTTGAGGTCGCGCGCCACCACCTGCCGGGCGGCGAAGACGGCCAAGATGCCGACGCACCCGTAGAACACGAGGTTCACCGCGTACGAGGCGACGGCGGGCGTCGGGGCGAGCAGCCGGAGCAGCGGCAGGAGCAATTCCCCGGCTACTGCGAAGAAGAGGGCAATGGCCACATAGAGCCCCACGGTGGTGTAGTCGAGCGGCGAAAACCGGTAAAGTTCCGGGCGCGGAGCGGGCAGGGTGCGTCGGGTTGTCACCATGCCTCCAGCCTAGTCCCGCGGCCCGCGCTTAGGACCCGTCGGCCCGAACGGCGTGCACGCCTTCCGCCCAAACTGGTCGCCGATCGGTGGCGCGCCCCCGGCGCCCGGCTGCAAGCCCCGCGTTGCAGAGGCCAATAGGCTCCCGTTAGAATATTCGGTATGCCTAACTTTCTGTTTCGGTGCGCCAAAGTAGTCCGCCGAACCGTTGCCCTCCGGAGCGCTTCCACCCGCTCCGGTTCGGGCACGTCCATGTTCCGTCCTACTGACCGCACCAGCTCCGCAAAATCCCGCGTAAAGCGGGACGGCCGGCTGAAGTCCGCAGCCGCCGTCGCGCTTCTTGCCCTGTCACTTACGGCGTGCGGCGGCAATGCCGCCGGCAATGGTGACGACGGCCGGCCGGTGGTGCTGACCACGTTCACGGTGCTGGCTGATGTGGCGAAGAACGTTGCCGGTGACAAGCTCCGGGTGGAGTCCATCACCAAGGCCGGGGCGGAGATCCATGGCTACGAGCCGACGCCGGGGGACATCCGCAAGGCATCGCAGGCGGACCTCATTTTGGACAACGGACTCAACCTGGAAGCCTGGTTCGCACAGTTCGTGGAGGGCATCGACGTGCCCCACGCGGTGGTGAGCGAGGGCGTGGAACCCATGTCCATCAGGGAGGACGCGTACCAGGGCAAACCGAACCCCCATGCATGGATGTCGCCGCTCAACGTCCAGATCTACGTTGACAACATGGTCAAGGCCTTCTCCGAGCTGGACCCGGGCAACGCGGCCGTGTTCGAGGCCAACGGCAAGGCGTACAAGGCAAAGCTGCAGGCTGTGCAGGACGAGATGAAGGCCAAGCTGGCCGCTGTCCCCAAGAACCAGCGGGCGCTCGTGACGTGCGAGGGTGCCTTCTCCTACCTCGCCCGCGATGCCGGTCTCCAAGAGGTGTACATCTGGGCGGTCAACGCCGAACAGCAGGCCACGCCGCAGCAGATCACCGAGGCCATCGGCTTCGTGCGGAAGAACAAGGTGCCGGCCGTCTTCTGCGAATCGACGGTGTCGGACGCCCCGATGCAGCAGGTGGTGGAAGCCACCGGCGCTAAGTTCGGCGGCGTGCTCTACGTGGACTCGCTGTCCGAAGCCGACGGCCCCGTTCCCACCTACCTGGACCTCATCAGGCACGACTCCAAGGTCATCACTGCCGCACTGAATGGGGGCTCGTCATGAGCATGCACGTAGCCCGCCGGCACGCACCCCCGGAGCAGTCCGCGCCCCCACCCGCCATCCAGGTGGCGGGGGTGATTGTGCACTACGGCGAAGTGCTCGCGCTGGATTCCGCTTCGCTGAGCCTCGAGCATGCCAGGATCTGCGGCCTTATCGGCATGAACGGCTCGGGAAAGTCCACGCTGTTCAAAGCCATCATGGGCATGATCAAGCCCGACGCCGGGCGCGTGCTGATCAACGGCGCACCACCGGCCAAGGCACGCAAGGAGGGCGGGATCGGCTACGTCCCGCAGAGCGAGGACGTGGACTGGCAGTTCCCGCTGTCCGTGCGGGACGTGGTGATGATGGGCCGCTACGGCCACCAGGGCTTTACCCGTCGCCCCTCCAAGGCTGACCGGGCCGCCGTTGACGAGGCACTGGAGCGGGTGGAACTCTCAGAGTTTGCGGGCCGGCAGATCGGGCAGCTCTCGGGCGGGCAGAAGAAGCGTGCCTTTGTGGCGCGGGGAATTGCCCAGGGTGCCACCATCATGCTCCTTGACGAGCCTTTCGCAGGGGTGGACAAGCGATCGGAAGCCACCATCACGCGGTTGCTGCGCGAGCTGGCCGCCGACGGCTGCACCATCCTCATCTCCACCCATGACCTTCACGCCCTTCCGCAGCTGTGCGATGAAGCAGTCCTCCTGATGCGCAAGGTGCTGATGCACGGAACTCCGGACGTAGTGCTGCAGCCAGAGAACCTGGCCATGGCCTTCGGACTGGACGTCCTGAACCGGGACGGCGCAGGCACCCCGCAGACGGCAGGCACCCCGGAGACCGCAGGCAACCGGGAGGCCGCAGGCAACCGGGACGGCCGGGCCGTTGCCCACGAGTGGGGGATCTGAGCATGGACCTCGTCACTCTCCTCACCGAACCCCTTGGCTATGACTTCATGGTCCGGGCCATCGTCACCACGGCGCTCGCCGCCGTCGTGTGCGCGGTCCTGAGCTGCTGGCTCGTCCTGATCGGCTGGTCGCTAATGGGCGACGCCGTCTCCCATGCCGTACTTCCCGGCGTCGTGCTTGCCTACATCGTTGGGGCGCCGTTCGCCCTCGGTGCGCTGGTGTTCGCGCTGATTGCGGTGGCCCTGATCGGGGTGGTCCGCAGCACGAGCAGGGTGAAGGAGGACGCCGCGATCGGAATCGTGTTCAGTTCCCTGTTCGCCCTGGGACTCGTGCTGATCTCCGTGACCCCGAGCCAGACGGACCTGAACCACATCATTTTCGGAAACCTGCTGGGCGTCAGCGTCCCGGACCTCATCCAGGTTCTGGTGCTGGGCGTGGTGGCATTCGCCATTCTCATCCTGAAGCGCCGCGACCTCACCCTCTACGCATTCGACCCCACGCACGCGCACGCCATCGGCCTGTCACCGAAGCGCCTCGGCGCCCTGCTCCTGGGGCTGCTGGCATTGACGTCGGTGGTGGCGCTGCAGACCGTCGGCGTGGTGCTGGTGGTGGCCATGCTCATCATTCCCGGGGCCACGGCGTACCTGCTGACCGAGCGGTTCTCGCGCATGCTGGTGATTGCCCCGTCCATTTCGGCGGCGTGCTCGATTGCCGGCATCTACTTCAGTTACTACCTGGACACGGCGTCGGGCGCCATGGTGGTGCTCACCCAGGGCGCGGTTTTCGCCGTCGTCTATCTGTTCAGCCCCCGCCAGGGGCTCATCGGCACCCGGCTGGCGAAGGCCCGCCGCAGGAAGGCTGCCGTGCTCGCTGCCTAAACAGCGGCCGACGGAGGAGGCTCGCCTTGAAGGTGAACCTTGACGGCACTGGCGCTGCCGGGCACTCTGGAAGGCATGAAGTCCTAATCAGCGGCGATGGCATATGGCCGGGTCGCATCCCGTCACCGGGCTCCGTAGATCACGTCCCCTGGACGGGACCGATCCGGGCCACCCTTCGGACTGCAAGGACTTCCCATGACTGAACGCACTTCCCGCGTAACGCAGACTTTCTCCGCTGAGCAGGTTTTCCGGGCCGAGCAGATGCGTCTTTCCGGCGTCCGGCACAGCTTCGGGGACCGCGAACTGTTTGACGACGTCGACTTGGTGATCTCGCCGGGGGAGCACGTGGCGATCGTCGGGGAGAACGGCGCCGGCAAATCCACCCTGCTGAAAATCCTGGCAGGGCTCGAGAAACCGCAAGCCGGCACGGCTGTCCACCACGGACGGGTGGGCTATCTGGCGCAGACATCCGGGCTGCCGGAAGGGCTGACCGTGGCCGACGCCATCGACGAGGCACTGCGCCCGCTGCGCGACATGGAAGCCGAACTCGAGCGTCTGGAGAGGGCCCTGGCCACTGCCGAAGACTCCGGGCTGGAGGCTTACGGCAGCCTGCAGACCCAGTACCAGATGCGTGAAGGCTACGCCGCGGAATCACGCGTGGAAGCGGCGTTGGACCGGCTGGGCCTTGGCGGTGTGGACCGCAAACGGACCATGGGGTCACTGTCCGGCGGGGAGCAGGAACGTGTCGCCCTTGCCTGCCTGCTGGCCGACCCCGCCGAAATCCTGCTTCTTGACGAGCCCACCAACCACTTGGATGCGAACGGCGTGGCCTGGCTGGAAACACGACTTGCCGCGCACCGCGGCACGGTGGTGGTCGTTTCCAACGACCGGGTCCTGCTCCGGAAGATCGCATCCACGGTGATTGAAGTGGATGCCGAACGCGGCGCAGTGAACCGGTACGGCAACGGTTACGACGGCTACCTCAAGGAGAAGCGGGCCGAGCGGCAGCGCTGGATACAGCAGTACCACGGCTGGATCGACGCCATGGCTGCCGAGCGGAAGCAGGCGGACACCGTCGCAACCACCATGGGCTACGCCCGCCGGCGCGACGGCGACAAAATGAGCTTCGACTACAAGGCCGGCACCTGGGAAAGTGCCGCCACGAGCAAGATCCGCAATGCCCGCGAGCGGCTCCGTCGTCTCGAAGCGAGCCCTGTCCAGAAGCCTCCGGAGCGGCTGAAGCTGGATGCGCGACTGGCCGCGGATGTGGACGGCAGGCCCGGCGACGACGGCGTTGGCTCTGACGGGGCCGACCGGGACGGCGGCGGTCGGGAAAAGGCCGGCCGGGAAAGGGCCGGCCGGGAGGGTGGCGGTGCCGGCGCCAGCGCCACGGATCTGCGTGGTGCTGAACGATATGGGGCCGTGTTTCGCGTTCACGGCGTGCGCGTACCAGGCCGCTTGGACGTGCCCGCCTTCCGGGTGGATGCGGGGCAGAAAATCCTGATCACCGGGCCCAATGGAGCGGGAAAATCCACGCTGCTGTCCGTGCTGGCGGGGACGCTGGTGCCGACCCAGGGCGTGGTGGAACGCCCGGACAAGGTGGGGTATCTGCAGCAGGAACTTGAGCTGCCCAGACAGCCGTCGCTGCGGCTGCTTCCCGCCTTCGCTGCCGGCCTGGGCGGCAACATCGACGATCACGCAGAGGCGCTGCTCCGGCTTGGCCTGTTCCGCGCCACCGAGTTCCATGTGCCGCTGGGCGGATTGTCGGCCGGCCAGCAGCGGCGGCTTGCATTGGCGAGGCTGCTTCTGGGGGACCACGACATCCTGCTGCTCGACGAACCGACCAACCACCTGGCTCCCGTTCTCGTGGAGGAACTCGAAACCGCGCTCGCCGGGTTCGGCGGGACGGTGGTCATGGTGAGTCACGACCGCGCCCTGCGGCAGTGGTTCCGTGGCTGTGCCCACCGCCCCGCGGGCAGAGTTCGCGATTCTTCGGGGTCAGCCGTCACCGGCACCTGGCTGCAATACACGATGGACGGCGGAGCGATCGCGCCGGCCCCGCCGACTGCCTAGGCCCCCGACTTCACAGGGCCCCCCGGCTGCATAGCCCGCCCGCCGACTGCACAGCCAGGCACCTGGCCCGGAAACGCCAGCGCCAGTGCTGGCGGCCTGGGGCCGCCGGCACTGGCGCCAGCGTGAAAGGTGAACTAGAACGTGACTCCGTCCGGTTTTACCGGAAGATGTCGTTGTAGGTTCCCATGATGATCCGGTCGCCAGGGGTCGACTTCCGGATGTAGTCGACAACTGCCCAGTCATCGAGGGAGATGCAGCCCGCCGTCGGGACTTTGTTCATGTGCAGGAAAATGGCGAAGCCGGCGTCCTGCACGATGTTCGGGCGGTTGTAGTTGACCACTACACCCTGGCGGTAGTCGTGCGAGGCGCGCGTGGCGAAGTACCACATGTTCTCGTCCCAGCCCACCCATGAGGAGGACTCGAAGTACTTGTTGTACGTCGGCGTCCAGGGGTTTCCGCCCCAGCGGGAATTGGGGTTCAGGGTCCGGTAGGCGAGCTTCGTGCCGGGGTTGCCCAGCCCGAATGCCTCCGTCACCGAGTAGGAGCCTGTGGGCGAGTAGAGGTAGCGGGTCGGGCCGGAGGGAACTCCCGGCGGCTTGAACCCGGAGGCGCCCACGTAGCCATCGGTCCTCCAGTCTGCAACGTACAGACCGGCCACCCGGACGCAGTAGACGTTGGTGGCGTATGACTGCTTGTAGCCGCCGGTGTACGTCAGCAGGACCCGGTTGGCACCGTACGCGGAGTACTTGGTCTGCCCATTGTTGAGCTTGGCGCACGTGGTCATCGCGTAGATCCGCGTGCCTGCCGCCGGTGTCCAGCCGATGTAGCCGCCCTGGAACGACTGGATGCACTGTCCGGGGATGCACTTCTCGTTCGCCGTGGGATATCCCAGGCCGCTCCGCATCGCGCCGACGCCCATGTATCTGGCCCCGATGCCGCCCTTGGTGACCCAGGCGCCGCTTGCAGGTGACCAGAACACGGTGGCGCCCTGGAAGGTCTGGATGCAGCCCCCGGCCGGCTTGCCGCAGGCCAGTTCGCTGACCGGGTAGCCCATCGGTCCGTACAGGCCGCCCAGGCCCGCCCACCGGGTGTAATAGAGCCCGCTGACCACTCGCGCCCCGGTGGCCGGGCTCCAGTAGATGTATCCCTTGGCGAATCCCTGGGCACAACCGCCGTCGCGGAGGCCGCAGAGTTCCCTGGTGATCGGAAGGCCGAGCACACTCACCGCTCCCAGCGAGTCCCAGCGGCTGCCGATCGCTCCCTTGAGCCAGATTTGGAAAACGCCTGTGCTGGTCGATACCAGCAGCTTGCCGCTGGAGAACTTCTGAGCTGTTCCACCAGTGACAGCAACTTCATCTGTGACGGGATAGCCGAATACGGCGGTGCGGCCGTTTGCATACCAGGAAGGGCCCGTCCGGCCCGCGGCCAGCAGCACAGGATGCGCACCCGTGGCCGAGGTCCAGTACATGGTTCCGCCCTTGAACGTCTGCCCGCACAGGCTTCCGATGCAGATTTCGTTCGCGACGGGTGTGCCGAGAACGCCGGCAGCGCCGTTCATGGCCTGCCATTTCACCGCGATGGCGCCCTTGACGACGACGGGTGCAGGCTCGGCAGGCGGCTCCTCCTGTGTTGTTGTCTTCGGGGGAGTTGAGGCCGACGGCGACGGCGTAGCCGAGGCCGCGGGTGCCACAGATGGCGACGCGGTCACCGGGGCGGGCTCGGCCGGCGTGGCAGAGGGAGTGGGCGAGGCCGACGGCGACGGCGACAGCGACTCAGCCGGCACCGGCGCTTCCGAGGCCGTCCCGGTGGGAGTCGGTGAAGGCGTGGCCGTGGCGGCGCCTGCCGCTTCTGTCGACTGGGACGACGGCGTGGCGGTGGCGGAATCCTCGGCGAGGGCGGGCGAGGCAGCAAGGGACCCGGCCGCGAAGCTCAGGAGCAGGGCAGCCGCAAGTATTGGATTTCTCATGAAGCATCCTTTGCCGAGACAACCGGTTCGCACTGGCCTGCTGAGCCAGTGGTTTTCGCGAAGTTCTCGGCTGACACTTCAGCCGATTTCCCTGCCGGGACAGTTTCCGTGATCAGGGCGTGGCCCTGAACCGCAGCGCCTATCGTCACGGCTACCGCCACGGTGTAGGTCTTGGCCTTGTCCGAGGTATTGACCAGGTTCCCCTTGAAGCTCCACGATCCGCCGGCGCCTGCGGTGCATGTGTGGTCCCGGAGGTCCTTGATGGCGTTCAGCGTGGTCGATACGTCGGTGGGCAAGGATGGTGGGTCGGTTGGCGGTGGGGGTATCAGCGGCGTCTCCGATGCCGCCGTGGAACCCGGTGTCGCCGATGGTACGGGCGCCGATTCGCTGGCACCCGGCCCCGCAGGACCGGAGCCGCCGCCTGAACACCCGGCAACTGCAAGCAGCAAAGCTGCAGGCAGTAGTGCTCTTTTTCTCATAGTCCCCCCTGAGGAATGGCACGAGTGCCACATGCCCACGCAGGCGGCGTGGTCGCAAGAAGGAGACGCACGTCACCCCCATGGTGCTCAGGGTATCCGGAATTGCCTCCAATCAGGAGCGTTTTTATCCATTCGAAATACTTCGGGTGCCGGAACCGCCGGAACGGGGGCCGGAGGTGGGAAATGTTGCCCGCGTCACGGAGTGCCGCCGGGATCTTGTACGATGGATGCGTCGCGCGAACCTTCGATGCTTCATGAGTTTTTGCACACATATGGCCCTCATAAGGGGTCTGAACGCGAATTATCTGTGCAAGAACTCCAGGTTCCCCAACCGGCAACATACCGACCCGCGGCAACACCACAACCTACAAGGAACAGCTGTGCCTCAAATTACCCCCACAGAACTTGAGAGCCGGACGGCCCCATCCGTCGCCGTCGACTCGACCCTCAGCGCCGAGGGCTACAAAAAGACCCTGGGCAGGCGCCACGTCACAATGATCGCCATGGGCGGCGCCATTGGTGTCGGCCTCTTCATGGGAGCCGGCGGGCGACTCGCCTCCACGGGCCCGGCGCTGATCTTCTCCTACGCCATTGCCGGCGTCATCGCCTACCTCCTCATGCGGGCACTTGGCGAACTCATCATGTACCGCCAGACGTCGGGCTCCTTCGTCAGCTACGCCGGCGAAATGTTCGGCAAGAAGGGCGCTTTCCTGTCCGGCTGGATGTACTTCATCAACTGGGGCATGACGGGCATCGCGGAATTGATCGCGATCGGCCTGTACTTCCAGTTCTTCTTTCCCAACGTCCCGGTCGAGGCGTCCGCCATCGCTGCGCTGGCCCTGCTGGTTGCGGTGAACCTGCTCAGTGTCAAGGCGTTCGGCGAGTTCGAATTCTGGGCGTCCTGCCTCAAGGTCGGCGCCATCCTGATCTTCCTGGCGGTCGGCACCTTCATGGTGCTCACCAACGCACAGGTGGGCGACGGCAACGCCTCCGTGGCCAACCTCTTCGCTGCCGAGGGCGGGATGTTCCCCAAGGGTGCCCTCGTCATGGTCCTGGTCCTCAATGCCGTGATCTTCGCCTACAACGGCATCGAACTCGTCGGCATCACCGCCGGCGAGATGCAGAATCCGGAACGCGAAGTGCCCAAGGCGATCCGCGCCGTCGTGCTCCGCATCGTGGTCTTCTACGTCGGTTCCGTGACGCTGCTCGCGATGCTCCTGCCGTCCGACCAGTACAAGGCCGGCGTGTCCCCGTTCGTCACCGTCTTCGGCCAGATGGGCCTCGGCTGGGTGGGCGATGTTATGAACATGATCGTCATCACCGCGGCGCTGTCCTCGTGCAATTCGGGCCTGTACTCGATCGGCCGCGTTTTCCGCACCATGGCGAACAACGGGCACGCCCCTCAGTGGCTCACCAGGATGTCCTCGCGCCACGTGCCGTACGCGGCGATTCTTGCCATTGCCGCCTTCTACCTCGTGGGCATCCTGCTCAACATCTGGCTGGGCGGTTCGCACGCGTTTGACCTGGCCCTCAACACCGCGTCCATCGGCGTGATCTTCACGTGGGGCGCCATCTTCGCCAGCCAGATCGCACTCCGCCACCGCAAGGGCGTCACGTCCAGCCTGCCGATGCCCGGTTCGCCGTGGACCAGCTGGGCCGGGTTGCTGGGTCTCCTGGCCATCACTGTGTTGATCGGGTTCGACACCATGACCAGCAAGAGCGGCGAGGTCTTCTACCTCGGACTCTGGACCCTTGGCACCATCCCCTTCTTCGCGGTCCTGCTGTGGCTTGGCTGGCAGAAGGTCAAGAACAACGAACCCAAGAGCGAGCTGTACAGCTAGTTCCCTTCTGCCTGGAAGCACAGACGACGGCGGCGGACACCCCCCAAAGAGTGTCCGCCGCCGTCGTGGTTCTATGTATGTTTTCGAGGACCTAGTCGCGCTTGAGTTCGTCCTTGACGCCTTCGCCGACCTTCTTGGCGTCGGCCACAACCTGATCCTTCTGGCCCTCGGCCTTCAGGCGGTCGTTGTCCGTTGCGTTGCCCGCGGCTTCCTTGGCCTTGCCACCGAAGTCTTCTGCTGCGTTCGAAATCTTGTCTCCGATACCCATGGTGTCTACCACCTTCCGTCGCCGGTCTATCTGACAAAGCCATTTCAGCCTAACACAAAGCATGCTTACTAATTCAAGGGGTAAGCCGGCTGAATGCCGATGTCCGTCCCCGGCACTAGGCTCGGAGCATGGATCACAGCACAAGCCTGACGCAGCACGTGAACGCCAATCCGGACAAAGTCTGGGCGGTGATCTCCGACATTCCCGGTTCGCCCGGAACCCTTTCGGCTGTGGAGTCCATCCAGATGGTCAGTGAGGGGCCATACGGCGAAGGGACGCGCTGGAAGGAGACGCGGTCAATGCTGGGCCGCCGCGAGACGGTGGAAATGTGGGTAGCCCAGGCGGATCCGCCCCGAAGCACCACTGTCAAGGCCCTTCAGGGCGGCGCGGACTTTACCTCCCGCTTTACGCTGGCTGAGCGCGAAGGGGGAACGGACCTGACGCTGACCTTCGGCGCCGAGGTCCTCCGGCCCACCGTTGTCAGCAGGGTCATGATGGCGCTGTTCGGCAAGATCGGCATGAACGTCACGCGGAAAGCGCTGGCAAGGGATTTGGCCGAGATCGCCGCGAAAGCGGAGTCGTTGTAGTGGCGGGAGGGGCGGAACGCAAAGCCTCTCCCGGGAAGGAGCCCCTGAAGGTCAGGCGGCCGCGCCTGACTCCCGTCCGGCTCGAGGGCCTGCGGGAAGACGATGACCCTGACTTCCGCGCCGGCTGGGTCTTCTGGCACCCCTGCTGGCGGCGCATCTTGGCCTCGTAGTGGCGTAAGCCTTGCCCCGCCGGTTGACCGCCGGAGCCTGCCGTGTAATCTTTATAGAACGAACGGTCGGTAATTTATTCGTTTTCCGGCCCAACCCCCTGCGTAAAGGATGTTCTCATGGTCGAGGCTTTTCTGGTTGGTGGCGCACGTACCCCGGTAGGGCGATACGGCGGTGCACTCTCGGGCGTCCGCCCCGACGACCTTGCAGCGCTCGTGGTCCGCGAAGCCGTGGCCCGGGCGGGGGTGGATCCGGACGCCATCGACGAAGTCATCCTCGGGAACGCCAACGGAGCCGGCGAGGAAAACCGCAACGTTGCCCGCATGGCCACCCTCCTGGCCGGACTTCCCCTCCATATCCCGGGCATCACTGTGAACCGGCTGTGCTCCTCCGGCCTCAGCGCCATCATCATGGCCAGCCAGATGATCAAGTCGGGAGCAGCGGACATCGTGGTCGCCGGCGGCGTCGAGTCCATGAGCCGCGCCCCGTGGGTGCAGGAGAAACCACAGACAGCGTTCGCCAAGCCCGGCGAAATTTTCGACACCTCCATCGGCTGGCGCTTCGTCAACCCGGCGTTCAAGAAGGGCGAGCTCTCGCGCGACGGCAAGATGACCTTCTCGATGCCGGAAACCGCCGAGGAAGTGGGCCGCGTGGACGGCATCTCCCGCGAGGACGCCGACGCCTTCGCCGTCCGTTCGCACGAGAAGTCTTTGGCGGCCATCGAGGCCGGCCGGTTCAAGGACGAGATCGTCCCGGTCACCGTGAAGACGCGGAAGTCCGAAACCGTCGTGGACACGGACGAAGGCCCCCGGCCCGGCACCACGTTGGAGGTCCTGGCCGGCCTCCGCCCGGTGATCCCGGGTGGCTCCGTGGTGACGGCCGGCAACTCGTCCAGCCTCAACGACGGCGCCTCGGCGATCATCGTGGCCTCGGAAGCCGCCATCGAGAGGCTAGGCCTGACGCCCCGCGCCCGCATCATCGACGGCGCTTCGGCCGGCTGTGAGCCTGAAATCATGGGCATCGGCCCGGTTCCGGCAACCCAGAAGGTGCTCAAGCGGAGCGGGCTCAGCGTCGGTGACATTGGCGCCGTCGAGCTTAACGAAGCGTTTGCCACCCAGTCGCTGGCAAGCATGCGGCGCCTGGGCCTGGACCCGGACATCGTCAACAACGACGGCGGTGCCATTGCGCTGGGGCACCCGCTGGGTTCCAGCGGGTCGCGGATCGCCATTACCCTGCTGGGCCGGATGGAACGCGAGGATGCGAGGATCGGCCTGGCCACCATGTGCATCGGCGTCGGCCAGGGCACGGCCATGCTGCTGGAGCGCGTGTAGTGGTCGCCCCGGACGGCGCGAAGGGACACTTAGGCACTCTGGAGTTCAGCACCCTGCTGGTCGAAGAGCGCGAGGACCGGGTGGTGGTGCTGCTCAACCGCCCCGAAGTCCGCAACGCGATCGACCAGCAGATGGTGGATGAACTGCATGCTGTCTGTTCCGCATTGGAAGAAGACCCCAAGGTTCTCATCATCGCGGGCACAGAGGGAGTGTTTGCCTCCGGCGCGGACATTGCCCAGCTCCGTGAGCGGCGCCGTGACGACGCCCTGCAGGGCATTAACTCAACCATTTTCGTCCGGATTGCCAAGCTCCCCATGCCCGTCATAGCGGCGCTGGACGGATACTGCCTGGGCGGTGGCGCAGAACTCGCGTACGCTGCCGACTTCAGGATTGGCACGCCGAGTGTCCGGATCGGCAATCCCGAAACCGGCCTCGGAATTCTCGCTGCGGCGGGAGCCAGCTGGCGGCTCAAGGAGCTGGTCGGGGAGCCGGTGGCCAAGGAGATTCTCCTGGCGGGCCGCGTCCTGCGCGCCGAAGAGGCGCTGGGGGTCAACCTGATTACCGAAATCCATGAGGCTCCGGTGCTGATGGACGGAGCCCACAGTCTCGCCGACCGCATCGCCCGCCAGGACCCGCTGGCCGTCCGGATCACGAAGTCCGTGTTCCACACACCGGCCGAGGCCCACCCGATAATCGACCAGCTTGCCCAGGGCATCCTCTTCGAATCGCAGGCGAAGTTCGACAGGATGCAGGCATTCTTGGACAAAAAACTGGACAAGAAGACAGCCAAGGAAACAGAGAAGAAGGCATAGTCATGAGCAACCCGACACCGCCCGCCAACCTTCCTGCCACGAGTCTTCCCGACCTCGTCGGAGTTCTCGGCGGCGGCCGGATGGGCGCGGGCATCGCCCACGCCTTCCTCATCAACGGCGCAAATGTCCTGGTGGTGGAGCGTGATGAAGAATCCGCGGCAGCCGCCCGCGGCCGGGTGGAGGCCGCCGCCGCCAAGAGCATCGAACGCGGCGCCGCGGACGGCAGCCTGGAGGACATGAAGTCCCGGCTCTCCGTAACGGCGGACTACAACGACTTCGCAGACCGGCAGCTGGTCGTTGAGGCCGTTCCGGAGGACTGGGACCTCAAGGTCACCTCCCTGCGGGGGATCGAGGAGCGCCTCACGGAGACCTCCTACCTCGCCTCCAACACCTCGTCCCTGTCGGTCAATGGACTGGCCCGCGAGCTGAAGCGCCCGCAGAACTTCCTGGGCCTGCACTTCTTCAACCCTGTGCCCGCCTCCACGCTCATTGAGGTGGTGCTCGGCGAACAGACGTCCCAGGACCTGGCCGAAGCAGCAAAAAGGTGGGTCCGGGCACTGGGCAAGACCGCCGTCGTCGTCAATGACGCTCCCGGGTTCGCTTCCTCGCGGCTGGGCGTGGCGATCGCGCTCGAAGCGATGCGCATGGTGGAGGAAGGCGTCGCGTCTGCGGAGGACATCGACAATGCGATGGTGCTCGGCTACAAGCACCCGACGGGACCGCTGCGGACAACGGACATCGTGGGACTGGACGTGCGGCTGGGCATCGCCGAATACCTGCAGTCCACGCTGGGGGAGCGCTTCGCGCCACCGCAGATCCTGAAGGACAAGGTGGCCCGCGGCGAGCTGGGACGGAAGACGGGCAAGGGATTCTTCGACTGGGCCGACTGAGAAGGGCTGCGGTCAGAGGGAGTTGAGCTTTTGCCTCAGCCCTTCCAAAGCGGGATCGCGCAATGACATGAATGCCGGTTTCAGGAAGGGCTGAAGCAGCTTGAAAGGCCCCTTGATGCTGAACTCAGCGGTGTAGAGGACGTCACAGCCGGGACCGGTGGATTTGACGTCGATGGAATCAAAGGACACCACGTTGTCGTTTTCGCCGCGCAGCTTGATGTGGTTGTCGAACAGTTCGATGACTTCGTACTCAAGGGACTGGCGCTTGCCGCGGAAGAGCGTCTCCGCGTGATAGCGGTGCCCGACAGCGACCGGCCCTTCCGTGAGCTTGTCCATTACCGCGGTACCGGGGTCCCATTCGGCCGTGTGCTCAAACGCCGACAGATAGGCGAAGGCCGTTCTTGCCGGCAGGGGAGCGCTGACTGTACCCGCGACCTTGATCATGGCATCAGCCTAGCGAGACAACAGGAACAGCACACCGGCCTGCGGGCACGGGGCTTCGGCCCATTCGGTGCTGCTCGGCGAACTGGCCCGGTTTTCCGTCCCGGGAGGCGGAAACCCGAACGAGCAGCGTGGGAGAAGGTCCCAAAAGCGGGCCAGTCTGGCAGTTACCGGTCCAGCGCCGCCTTGAGGGACGCTGCGTAGCCCCGGGAATAGCCAATTGCCGTCGGGTGGAAGAGGTCCATTTCCGTGCCGCAGGTAGCCGATGACACACAGCCGGGCGGTGGGCCGACAATCCATGGCTGCGCTGATCCGATCCCGTGGCCGGCAAATGCCTGCGACACATCCACGTAGTGAACACGGGCGCTGGAGCGGCCGCGGGCCGTTTCCGACGCGGCCGTTGTGACTGCACTGGCAATGACCAGGTTAAGTTGGCGCGTCAGTCCGTTGACGGTCTCCAGCATCTGATAGCCGCCGGATTCGAAGAGCAGCGGGTATCCGGTCACATAGATGTCCGCGTGGGGCGCTTTCGCCTGGATTTCGCGCAGCATTGCCAGGAGGCCTTGGAAGAATGGGCTCCCAGCAGGGTCGTTCATGGCCTGCTGGAGGATGTAGGCCTTTTGACCCAATGCATTCGTGCATGCCTCAGCCGTTCCCTGCGTACACGTCACCAATGCCCCGATGGCGTCCAGGTCGTTGCCGCCCGCAGTGACCGTCACCAGGTCGACTTTCTTGTTCAAGGAAGCCAATTGGCTATCCCGGACGACGCGCGTGGTGGCGCCGGTACATGCCTGACTTGCCAGTAACGAAATGGACCGTTCGGTGTCCAAAATGGCCGGGTATCCCTGGTGGCTTCGTAAGCAGGCATCGACATACGGGCTGGCGCCTTGGCCTGCGGCGAAGGAGTCGCCGAGTGCCACATAGGTGTCAGACGCGTCGGCGGATACCGGAGCAGCGGTCAGGCCCGCCGCTAGGCCAATGCGGCGAGGAGGCCGCTGAGGCGGGCGGTACGGCGTCGGATCAGTTGTTTGGTTATCACGATGAAGCCCCTCATTCAGGGAAACCAGGCACAGGCGCAGCGAATGCTGCGGGAAATCGGCAAGCGATGACGAATGCCCGCCGCGTGGGGCATTGAAAGTTTCGGCGCGGTGCGGCGCTCATTGCCCTAGGGTAAGCCCGGGCGGGACGTATCTGCCCGACCTCGCGGTACCCGTTTTTTCCCGCGTCGTGGGGTACTACTTGCTCTTGACCCCCTGCAGCAGCTGCGGAAGATGTGGTTAGCTGTCTCCGTGAACGCGAGCAAGCAGGCGCCGGTCAGCTGGGACGGTGCAGTAAACGCCTGGCGCGTGGCCGGTTCGGTCTACCGGATGGGCCGCCGCGAATGGCTCACGTCTGCCGGCTGGCAGGAGGCGTACGACGACGGCGTCCGCACTGTCATCGACCTCCGGAATGCCGCCGAACGCCTGCCCCGGGCCACCGACCCCGAAGTCGGCGAAGCCCTCGCGGCCTTCGACGTAGTGCATGCGCCCACAGAGGACCCGGACCATCTCGAGTTCAAGGCACTCTGCGTTCCCTACCTCAACGATCCGGCCTACTACGCGGCCAATGCACGGTTCTTTCCGGAGAGGCTGACGGCCGTGTTCAAGGCCGTGGCGGCAGCGTCGCCCAACGGCGTCGTGATCCACTGCTCGGCTGGGCGGGACCGCAGCGGCATGGTTGCGGCGATGCTCCAGGACCTGGCGGGCGCCACCGACGACGACATCGTGACGTCCTACCAGGCAGCCATGCGCGGAATTAACGAGCGCCACCGCACGCTTTCCACGCCGCATCCGCACGAGCGGTACTTGGACGAAGAGGCACTTATGCCGCTCCTGGAAAGCCGCGGGGCCGGCGTCCTGGAGTTCGTCCGGTCGCTCGATACCCGCGAGTACCTCCTGCGGCACGGCGTCACGGTGGCCGAGCTGGAAGCCATTCTGTCCGTCCTCGGCGCCAAGGTCAGCCTGTGACATGGTCCGGCGCCGGCGCCGCGGCCGGCCGTGGGTTCGGCCGGCAGGCTGTTGCGCTGGGTGTGGCGGTGATGGCGGTCTTTGGGTCCACCGCCGTTTCAATGCCGGCTTTCGCCGCAGTGGAAAGCCCGACGCCGGCGGTCACCAGCGGGGTCAGCAAGCCCGGCGTTGTTGGTCCCGGAAGCGACGGACCCGGCGGCGCGGGTCCCGGCAGCGCGGGTCCCGCAGAGGGTGGTCTTGCGGAGGCGGTGGCACGGGACCTGGGTATGACCCTGGCGGAGTTTAACGCCGCGGGTGCGCAGGGAAAGCGCGCGGCCGACGCCCTGTCCTCTCTCAGGAAGCTGCCGGGCTTCCTGACGGTCAGGCTGCACGCCGGCCGTATTCTGGTCGAAGGCTCCGGCGCTGAGCTGCCGAAGGCCGTCGCGGGAATCAATGCCGCTGATGAAGCGGGCAGGAACGAATTCGTGCTCGTCGCACCTGGCATCAAACCGCCCCCGACACGGCAAGCGCCTAAACCGGTGGCGACGGAACCTGCACCGCCAGCGGAGGCAAGGCCAGCTGAGGGCGCTTCGGAGAAGGACCTCAAGGCTTCCAGTGTCGAACAGCTTTACCAGGCCTACCTGCGCCATGTCGGGCCAACGGGTCTTCAGTCCGTGGCCGTGGCCGGCGGGACGTTTATCATCCGCACGGGCGGGGATAACTCGCCCGAGAATGCAGGGCAGACCGGTGGGCAGCCCGCGGGAGAGGCGGCAGTGCCCGGCGAGGCAAGCATGTCGCCGTCTGAATTCGTGGCCCGCTACGCCAACGTCGTGCTGGAGAAGGGCGCACCGCTGGTCAGCGAGGAGGACTTCCTCGGCGGCCAGGGATACAGGATCGACGGCGGCGGGGTGGTCTGCTCCGCGGGGTTCAGCGCGTTCAGCCCGGCGGGAGAGCCGCTGGTGCTCACGGCCGGGCACTGCGCGGATGACGGCGCCGCGAGGCTTGCCGAGGTGACGCTTCCGGCGGGTGAACCTGCTGGCGGGTCCGTGGCGGACAGCGGCGTCACGGGAGTGCTGGGGACGTTCGGCTTCAGCCAGTTCGGCGGCCCGGGGAACTCCCGGATCACGGGCGGTGTCGAAAACCCGGGGGAGCCTGGGAAGGACATCGCCGTCATCGAATCAATCCGCGCCGACCTGAACCTCCTCCCGGCCGCGACCAAGTGGGAAGATCCCGCAAACCTGGTCGCTGCCTCAGTACCGGTCATCGGCACCGCGGCGCCGATGGTGGGGCAGGCGGTCTGCCGCTCCGGACGGACGGAAGGCTGGTCCTGCGGCACTGTTGACGAGGTGGGGATCTATGTTGTCCGCGGCCCCTCCGGCGAACCTGACGATCTTCGGTCCTTCAACGGCTTCCTGTCGACGTCGGTGCAGTCCCGGGGAGGTGATTCCGGTGGTCCCTGGATCAGCGGAAACTATGCGGTGGGGACGCATTCGGCCGGCAACCCCCGGACGTCGGCCCAGAACTTCGCCGTGGCCGCCACACTGCAGGATTCGCTCACAGCGGTTCCCGGCATCCAGCTCAGGCTGTTCCTCAACCAGCCCGTGCTGTCAGGCTCCCTGCCTGCCGGGCCGATCGCTGCCGGACAGCGCATCTCCGGCCGGATTCCCGCGGCTCCCGCGGCACACGTTCCCGCCGGCTCCGGCGTGCGGATCACCGTCCCAGGTCAGGAACCGGTGGACGTGCCCGTTGACCCCGCCGGCAACTGGTCCTTCACCGTGCCCGTCCCCATGACCCAGTTTTCGGCGCAGACGCTCAACGGCTTCAGCCGCTCGGGCATCAGCACGTTCCGCACCGCGGCGAAACCGGCGGAACCTGCGCCTGGGCCATCCAGCCCTGCCGCCACGGCCGGGCCGGATGGCTTCAAGCCAACCGTGCCGAAGCCGGCACCTGCCCGGCCGGTGACACCGGCACTCCTTACACCGGCGCCCGAACCGTCGGTCGTGGCCGTGAAACCGGCCGGGGGCATCACCTCTTGGGAAAGGCCGTCGGCTGCCGTCGGGCTGGCGGCCACGGGGGCTTCGGGGCTGCTGCCGGCCGCCGGCATTGCCGGGGCGGCCCTCATTCTTGGCTGTTGGCTGCTGGTGGCCGCCATACGCCGCGCCAAGCGTTAGGGAAGACCGAGCCTAGGTCAGTGGGGCAGGCCGGCGGCGGACGGGAGCCAGCATGTGCACCAGCACCACCGCCGTCACCGAGCCGGCCGCGATGATTGAGGCAAGCACCACAATCTGGAAACGCCCTGCCTCCAGCGGCGACAGTCCGCCAAAGATGGCCCCCACAAAAGCCCCGGGCAGGGTGACCAGGCCGGTCGTCTTGGTTTGGTCAATTGAGGGTATGAGGGCCGAGTGGGCCGCCCTGCGCGCCATGTCACGGGTGGCCTGCCGCGGGGTGGCGCCCAGTGCGAGCCAGCCCTCGACGAGGTCCCACCGGTCAATTACTGCCTCGTTGAACCGCCGGCCGGCGAGGGCGGCTATGGTCATCGTGTTGCCGATGACAATGCCGCCGATGGCGAGCGCGTAGCGGCTGGTGAGTTCAATGGACCCCGTGGCGAAGACGACCACCAGCGACACGAGGATGCCGGCCGCCATCGAGGAGGAGACCATTGCCAGGTGGGCCCAGCTCCAGCCGAGCCGGCGGGTGGCGGTCGCGGTGGCCACGAGGAACATGACGCCCAGAGCCACCGCCACCCAGGCGCCGCTGGTGATCACGGCCCCCAGGATCAGGCTCACCGCGGCAAGCTGTGCGGCGCCGAGCAGAATGGCAAGCGCCGGCGCAAATGCCTGCGGAACGCGGAAGCCCGCGAGGACGCCGGCCGAGACAGCCATCAGGAGGCCAACGGCCAACAGCGTCGGGATCAGGCCGGCCAGTTCAGTCACCTGATCAGCCTAGCCGCGGGTGAACGCAGGGGGGCCAATGCTACGGGGAAGGACGGGGCACGGGAAGGACGGAGCCGTGAAGGGTCAGTTCCTGGGCGCCAGCAGCAGGTTGGTGATCCGCAAGGTGCAGAGCCGCTGGCCGGCGTCGTTGGTGATCAGCACCTCATGGGTGGTGAGTGTCCCGCCGAGGTGGATGGGCGTCGCCGTAATGGTGATCTGGCCGCTGCGGGCTGACCTGTGGTGCGTGGCCGAGACGTCCACGCCGACCGCCGTCTTGCCCAGGGTGCTTGCGTGGATCACTGCGGCCCAGGATCCCACAGCCTCGCCGACGGCAAGTGAAGCGCCCCCGTGCAGCAGCCCGAATGACTGGCGGTTTCCCTCCACGGGCATCGTGGCCACCACGCGGTCCACGGATTCCTCCAGGATCCTCACGCCCATCTTTTCGTCGAGTTCGCCAAGGGTGATTTTCCAGAGGTCCTGCGTTTTGGGTTGGGCGGTCTGCAGGTCTGCGTCGCGGGGCTCGGGCGTCATATGCTCTCCTCAGAACGGTGGCGGATCCCGCCGGGAGGTCCGGCCGGAGCGCAATGCTTCTAGTGTGCAGCTCGGCACATTCATGTACTGTAGACATATTACCGAACGGACGGTCAGTAATGTGCTGGCCGGATTGCCGGATTGCCCGGATTCTTTGTTCCGCGTTGGAAGGACCCGTCAACGATGACCACAACCGCTACCGCTCCTCAGGCCAGCCTGGACACAGTCGAAACCGTCCCCAGTTTTGTGCAGGATTCCTGGTGGACGCCCGACGCCGGCTCGGCAGCCTCCGGTGTCCCCGTGCGCGATGCGAGCACGGGGGAAATCCTGGCAAAGGTCAGCACCGAAGGACTCGACCTGGCCGCCGTCGTGGATTACGGACGCACTACCGGCCAGACGGAACTTGGCAAGCTGACATTTCACCAGCGGGCCCTCAAGCTCAAGGAGCTGGCGCAGTACCTGAACGCCCGCCGCGAGCACTTCTACACGTTTTCCGCGCAGACCGGCGCCACGAAGATCGACTCGATGATCGATATCGACGGCGGCATAGGCGTGCTGTTCACGTTTGGCTCCAAGGGCCGGCGCGAACTCCCCAACTCGCAGGTGGTGGTGGACGGACCCATGGAGGTGCTGTCCAAGGACGGCTCGTTCGTGGGGGAGCACATCTACACGCGTATTCCTGGCGTGGCTGTGCAGATCAACGCCTTCAACTTCCCGGTGTGGGGAATGCTCGAGAAGCTTGCGCCCGCCTTCATCGCCGGCGTCCCCACGATCGTCAAGCCCGCCACCCCAACCGGCTATGTTGCCGCCGCCGTCGTAAAGGCGATCATCGAATCCAACATCCTGCCCAAGGGCTCGCTGCAGCTCATTTCCGGGTCCGTCCGCGGGCTGCTGGACGTGCTGGACTACCGTGACCTCGTGGCCTTCACCGGCTCCGCGTCCACCGCGCAGTCCCTGAAGTCGCACCCGAACGTGGTGCAGGGCGGCGTCCGCTTCACGTCCGAGACCGACTCCCTCAACGCCGCCATCCTCGGCCCGGACGCCGTCGAGGGCACGCCCGAGTTCGACGCCTTCATCAAGTCCCTGGTCACCGAGATGACCGTCAAGGCCGGGCAGAAGTGCACCTCCATCCGCCGGGCCATCGTTCCCCAGGAGCTGGTGCCCGCCGTTGTTTCCGCCGTCCGCGCCCGCGTGGAGCAGCGTGTTGTCCTGGGCGATCCCCGCGCCGAGGGTGTCACCATGGGCGCGCTCGCCTCCGTTGAGCAGCTCGCCGACGTCCGTGCGGCCGTGCAGGCCATGCTCGACGCCGGCGGTGAGCTCGCGTACGGAACGCTCGATTCGCCCTCGGTCACGAGCGCTGACGGCGCCACAGGTGTGGTCGAGGGCGGCGCTTTCATGTCGCCGGTGCTGCTCAGCTGGGCCGACGCCGAGGCGGAGCAGGTCCACTCGGTGGAGGCCTTCGGTCCCGTTTCGTCGGTGATCGGGTACAAGGATCTTCCCGACGCCGTCCGCCTCGCCGCCCGTGGCGGCGGCTCGCTCGTTGCCTCGGTCTGCACCAACGATCCGGCCGTTGCCCAGGAACTGGTCACGGGCATCGCCGCTCACCACGGCCGCGTGCTGATGCTCAACCGCGAGGATGCCCGCAGCTCCACCGGCCACGGCTCACCGGTTCCGCACCTGGTCCATGGCGGACCCGGCCGTGCCGGCGGGGGCGAGGAGCTGGGCGGCATCCGCTCGGTGATGCACCACATGCAGCGCACCGCCATCCAGGGCTCGCCCAACATGCTGACCGCCGTGACAGGGGTCTGGCACACGGGTGCGGACCGCAACTTCACGGTGGAGACCGAGGGCACGCACCCGTTCCGCAAGTCGCTCGAGACGCTGCGGATCGGCGACGCCGTCCGGTCCGGGCTGCGCCAGGTTTCGCTGGAGGACATCACGGCCTTCGCCAACTCCACCGGGGACACCTTCTACGCCCACACCAATCAGGAAGCGGCCGAAGCCAACCCGTTCTTCCCGGGCATCGTGGCGCACGGGTACCTGCTGCTCAGCTGGGCCGCAGGACTGTTCGTGGAGGCCGCTCCGGGTCCGGTGCTGGCCAACTACGGCCTCGAGAACCTGCGCTTCATCACCCCGGTGGCCGCCGGGGACTCGATCCGGGTCACGCTCACGGCAAAGAGGATCACGCCCCGCGAGACGGACGAGTACGGCGAGGTGGCCTGGGACGCCGTCCTGACCAACCAGAACGACGAGATCGTGGCAACCTACGACGTCCTCACCCTCGTGGAGAAGTAACCCGGCGCTCCGTCAGGTTGCCGCAGGCGCAGCAAATTGCAGGATCTTTCGGCGGCGCCCGGGCATAAAATATCCTCCGTAGGAGGTGGCAAAATGACCCTAGTACTAAATAGAGCCACAACTGTCCTGCCCGTGGATGACAAAGAGCGCGCCCGTCGTTTTTACGCGGAAACACTTGGACTCCCTCATCGTGGCGTGGCAGACGACGGAAGCGAATTGTTCGGCAGTGAAGGCGGCCCCATGCTGCAGCTGATGCCGGTGAGGGATGGCAAGCATTCCGATCACACCACATTGAGTTTCGAGGTCACCGACATCGAGCGGACGGTCCAGGACATGGAGTCCAAGGGCGTTCGGTTCCAGGATTATGACCGCCCGGATCTCAAGACCGAGAACCACATCTGTACAACCGACGCCGAGAAGTGCGCCTGGTTCATGGATACGGAAAACAACATTCTCTGCGTCCATGAAAGCCTGGGACGGCAGGCCGAATACCAGCTCTGACCGATCTCACTGCTGCCGCAGCAGTTTTTCCAAGCCCTTCCTCACCAAGTGAGGGAGGGCTTGGTCTTGGGCGGCGGGAGGTGAGGGAGGGTTTGGTTAGGACCAGGGCGTGACGGGGTGTGGCTGGAGTGCACCGTCCACGGCGATGTCCGCGCGCTCGTTGAAGAAACAGACCAGCCCGTGGATCTGCTGGGCGTCAAGGTACCGGGAATCATAGGCCCAGGCGATGTCTTTCCCGCGTTCTGAGCCGGGGAAGCTCCAGTACTTTGCCTCACCCTTGTACGGGCAGATAGTCCGGCGCTGGCTCGCCTCCAGCAGATCCAGGCGGACGTTCTCCGGCGGGATGTAATAGCGGACGGGCAGCATGGTCTCGTACAGCAGCTGGGCTCCCACAGTGTCGGCGAGTTTAACGCCGTCGAGCATTACCTCCACTCGCTGCAATGTCGCCCGGATGTCTACCCGGTGGAACGGGTCGCGGGGGTGACCGATGATCTCCTCCTCGTCCTCCTGCCAGTGGAAGGCCCGGAAATCCAGCACCACGTAGCCCGCAAGGTCAGGATCCGAGGGGCGGAAGGCTGCATGCGGGAGAGTGACGGCGGTGGTGTGGACGTCCAGCTCGTCGCCGTTAGTGGTGTGCCGCCGGAAGCCTGTCCGCGGGTCCAGCACCGGCGGTGCGTCAGCCGTCAGGCGGACGGGATGCTCGTCCGGGCCGCTGCCGCCGCCCTCGGGCGCGGGCCGCTCAAGCCGTGCCAGCAGGTCCTTTTCCGGAACGGCGTAGACCGGCGTGACCCGCTTCGGCTCCCAGACCAGGAGTGCCTCCCGGGTGTCGACGACTGGGCTTCCGTTCACGTCCGCGCGGATCCGTTTGGACGTGGGCTGGTAGCGAAGATCTGGAAATGCGGCGAAGAGAAGCTCGGACAGTTTCGTGGCCATGCATTCAGCGTGGGTGCCGCGGCTGCTCCGCGTCAACGGGTAAGGCGGGTGACGGGGGAGCGTGTCCGCCCGGGTCAGGGCTTCGCGTGGAGGCCGTCGAAAGCCATGGTGATGACGTCGTCGGCCAGTTTTTCGGGTGAGAGCGAGCCGCCCGGTTTGTACCACTCCACGATCGAGTTGATGGTGCCGAACAGGAGCCGGGTCACGGTGCGGGGGTCGATGTCCTGCCGCAGCGACCCCTCATCACGGGCCGCCGAAATCAGGGCCGCCACCTTATGGTCGAAGGCCCGACGGCGTTCCATGGCGTTGCGTTCGATGTCCGTGTTGCCGCGCAACCGCAGCAGCAGCGTGACGAACGGCAGCCGGTCCACCAGCACGGCGATGGTCTGGCGCAGCACGAACTCCAGCCGTGCGTCCGCGGCACCCGATGTCGCCTCCGGCTCCTCGAGAATGGCCTCGAGGCCTCCGAGCGCGTGGTCGAGGGCGAGCTTCAGGAGATCGCCCTTCGACGGCACGTGGTGGTAGATTGCGGACTTTGAAATGCCCAGGTTCTCAGCAAGAATGCCCATGGATGTGGCATCGTAGCCGTGCCGGTTGAAGACATCGACGGCGATCAGCAGCACGGACTGCTGGTCGTATCCGGGACGGCCGCGCTTCGTGGGTGCTGTACTTGCTGCTGTGCTGGGCATACTGGCTATTTTCTCATGAACGTTCGGTAATTAGAGCCAAGGGTGCCAACAAAAGCGGTGGGCCACCCTGGGGCAGCCCACCGCAGATGGATGCCGACTCTATCCCTTCGGACGCAGATCGTAAATCCTGCGCAGCTTGCCGCTGGAACGCTCGAGCGACCCGGGCTCCACCACGTCCACGGTGCACGAAGAACCCACGTGGATCTTGATCTGCTCGCGGAGGGTCCGGGCCGCCGTCGTGCCGGCCTCGGAGCTGACGTTCTCGCGGCGCTCAATCTTCACTGTCAGCTGGTCCATGCGCTGGCCTTCGGGCCGTGTGAGCACGAGCTGGAAGTGCGGGCTGAGCTCGGGGATGCGCAGCGCGATTTCCTCGATCTGGGACGGGAACAGATTCACGCCGCGGAGGATGATCATGTCGTCGCTGCGACCCGTGATGCGGCCCATCCTGCGGTGCGCGGGGCGGGCGCTGCCGGGGAGCAGGCGGGTGAGGTCCTTGGTGCGGTACCTGATGATCGGCAGGGCTTCCTTGGTAAGCGACGTGAAAACCAGCTCGCCGTGCTCACCGTCGCCCAGGACGTTTTCCTTGCCGGGCGCGGGGTTGAAAGGGTCGATGATCTCGGGGCGGAAGTGGTCCTCCCAGATGTGGCTGCCGTCCTGCGTCTCCACGCATTCACCGGCGACACCCGGGCCCATCACCTCGGACAGGCCGTAGATGTCGCAGGCCTTGATGTTCATGGTGACTTCGAGCTCGTGGCGCATTTCCTGGGTCCACGGCTCGGCGCCGAGCACGGCATACTTCAGCGACGTGGAAGTCGGGTCGATGCCCATGTGAGTCATGGCGTCGGCGATGGTCAGCAGGTACGTGGGTGTGGCCAGGATGGCGTCCGGCTCGAAGTCCTGGATCATCTGGATCTGGCGCTCGGTCTGGCCGCCGGACATCGGGATGACGGTGCAGCCCAGCGCTTCGGCACCGGCATGCGCGCCGAGGCCGCCGGTGAAAAGGCCGTAGCCGTAGGCATTGTGGACCTTCATGCCGGGGCGGACGCCGGAGGCGCGGAGGCAGCGGGCCACGAGCTTGGCCCAGTCAGCCAGGTCCTGCTTGGTGTAGCCGACGACGGTGGGCCGGCCTGTGGTGCCCGAACTTGCATGCACGCGGGCTACTTCACTCTGCGGTACGGCGAACATGCCGAACGGGTACTCCTGCCGCAGGTCCTCCTTGGTGGTGAAGGGGAAGTTGCCGAGGTCGGAGAGCTCGCGAAGGTCTGACGGGTGGATGCCGGCCTCGTCGAACTTGCGCTTGTACAGCGGCACGCGGTCGTAGGCGTACGCCACGGTGTGCTGCAGGCGGCTGAGCTGAAGCGCCTCGAGCTGGTCCCGGGACATGGTCTCCTCGGGGTCCAGGGGCGCCTCGGTGGTGGAGCGGGCTGCGGCTCCGGTGGCGACGGTGGGTTCTGGGGCGTGGAGGGTCATGATTTGTTCCTAGTCTTGGGGATGGTGCGGCTGCGACCGCGGAACTCGGCAATGAGCTCGCCAGGCTTGCCGGCATTGAGCTCGGAGCCGGGGTCGGCGGCGAAGATTTGGATGTCGTACAGGCCGCTGCGCCCGGTGCTGGAACGGCGGTTGGCGACGGCGGTAATCACCTGGCCCTGGAAGGCCGGCTTGAGGAAGTTGATGTCGACGCCGGAGGCAACAGTGATGCTATCGGCTGCGGCGCCCGCGGCGCCGTTGGTGTCTGCTGCCCCTGCGCCTGGGGTTTCCGGGCCTTCATCCGGTGTGGGCGTCCCGGCAGCCGGTGTGGGCGCGCCTTCATCCAGTGTGGGCGTGCCGGCAGCCGGTGTGGCCGGGTTGCAGGCGAGGGCGAAGGCGGTGTCAGCGAAGGCGAAGATCATTCCGCCGTGCGCCATGCCGAAGCCGTTGAGCATCTCCTGCCGGAGGGTCATCCGGATGGTGGCCTGGCCGTCGCCGAGGGACAGGACCTCGATCCCCATCCACTCGGAGGCGTAGTCGTTCTCCAGGATCGGGTGGACGGCCCCGGAAATTGTTGTTTCAGCCATGCGTCATTGCCTCCAGCTTTATTTACCGAATGTTCATTAGGTAATCCCATGGAGGGCCCTCGTGTCAAGAGTGCGGACCAAGCGGTAGGGCCCCGCATAGGCGATGACCACGAGTGCCGCCAGCACGTGGAGCAGCGCGAGCGTCCACCAGAGCGTGAGGTAGTGCGGGCCCGCCAGCGCAGGGAAAATCAAGGCCCCGCAGGTGTTGAACGAGGCGTGGAAGAGCATGCAGAGGGGGACGCTTCCGGTACCCGTGGAAGGGTCTTCCGCGGACGCCCGGCCCGCGCCGCCTGTGCCGTTGTAGACCCAGGCCAGCAGCACGGACTGGGCGATGACCATGAGCAGGAACGGAACCGATGGCCGCCGCCCCGTCGTGTCGGACACCAGTTCGGGAAGATGCCACAGGGCCCACGCGATGCCGAGCAGGAGCGCGGCGCCCAGCGCGGTGTGGTTCCGCTGCAGGAGGGGCAGGGCGTAGCCGCGCCACCCCAGCTCCTGGAACAGGCCCACGATCACCAGGGTTGATGCGAACGTGCCGATCAGCATGAACCACCCCGGGTTCGGCCCGAGATCGGGAGCGGGCGCGCCGCCGGCCACAGTCAGCGCGGCGGATGCCACCACCAGAAGGCAGGGCAGCCCCAGGCTCAGCACGTACCAGCGCACCGGGACGCGCCACCGGCCCAGCTGGCGCAGCAGCCGCAGCAGTGCACCGTTTCCGCCGGAGACAACTGCGACCAGTACCGCGGCCAGGGCGGGCCCGACCGGGAACAGTGGGGAGCTTCCCGGGATGAGGAAGGTCAGCGGCCACAGCAGCCAGGAGATGAGGAAGGCCAGCACGAAGAACATGGTGAGCCGCCGGCTGGCTGGCCAGGAGTGCTGGTTGTGCGCTGCTGGGATGGCCCGCCGTACCCGCCGGCCGCGCCAGCCCTGCACACCCAACCGCGTGGGATGGTGCTTGTCGGCATGTGGATGGTGGGCCACGTCAGGCCTCCTCCGGGCGGCGGTTCCGCAACCGCTCCGCGGGGTCCTCAAGTGTTCGTTCGGGCCTGTCTTGACCCGCGGGGCGCTTACTGCGGATGCTCTTCAGCGACATGACGGCGGCGAGCAGGACGATCAGCGCGGCAATCTGCTGCCAGTCGCCGTCGAACACGTTCAGCTTGGTCGCCGCGGAGGCGTTGAAGGAAGCATGCAGCAGCCCCACAATCAGCAGACTGTAGGCCGTTCCCACGTAGACCAGGCCGATGAGGGCGCGGAAGAACGGGGCGAACAGGAACAGGACCGCCCAGGAGACGGCCACTTCCGCCCACGGCGTGGCGGTGAGACCCTTCTCCGCGAAGGCGAAGGGCAGGTGTATGAGCGCGAACGGGATGGCAGTCAGCAGGGCTGCGACGACCATCCCGTGCGGATCCATCAACCGGTGCTGCACCACACCGGTCCAAGCAAGCTCCTCCCAGATGTTGCCAAGGAGGGCACCGAAGAGCACGGCAAGAACGAGGAAAGCCGCCACGGGGTGCTTCTTGATGAGGGACGCGGGCGCGGCGCGGGAAGCGGCAGGAAAACCAGGAGAATGCATCAGCAATACCGTCATTCCGACTCGCCTGCAGGGGACAGGGCATCGAGGCGCATGCCCGCCTCGATCCCGAAGGAGCGCTGAGCCGCCGACGTGGGGATCAACACCATTGTCTGCTCCCGAAAGACTGCGAACAAGTGAAAGTATGGAGGGGCGGCGGGCTCCGGTGCTTCAGCGGTCCATCCCGGGGTACTTCCCAAGGAGCACGTCCAACGCAGCACGCGGGACCTTCCAACCAGAGGACTTGACCATGGCCAAAGGGATTTATGTCAGTGCGACCACCCCGGGTTCGGGAAAATCGCTCGTAGCGCTGGGCCTGGCGGACACGCTGCACCGGCACGCGGACCGGATCGGATTCTTCAAGCCGGTGGTCCACGGCAACGACGCCGGCGGGGATCCCATGGTGGCGCTGATGAAATCCCGCTTCGACCTTGATGACCGGCGCTGCCGCGGGGGCCTGACGTTCGCCGAGGTACGCGGCCTCCTGGCCGAGGGCAAGCGCGAGGACATCGACGGCCGCTGCGTGGAAATCTTCGCTGAGATGGGCCGGCACTGCGATGTGATCATCGTGGAGGGGACGGACCTGACCGGCCACGACGCCGCCGTCGAGTTCGACCTCAACGCCCGCCTGGCCAACAACCTTTCCGTGCCCGTGGTGGCCGTGGTGGGCGCCAAGGGGCGCAGCGTCGCAGAGGCGGTCGCCGCCGTCGACGTCGCCCGCAAGGAGCTGAGCGCGGAGAAGTGCTCCCTGCTGGCCATGATGGTGAACCGCGCGGATCCCGCGGATGTGGACGCGATTGCCGCGGCGGTGAAACCCGGCGCGTCCGGCCGGCCGGTCTACATTTTCCCGGAGCTGGAAGACATCGCGCGCCCCACCACGGGCGAGGTATGCGCTGCCCTCGGGATCGGGCAGATCGCCGGCCGGGCCGACATGGAACGCGACGTCCGGGACGTCAAGGTCGCGGCCATGAGCGTGGGCAACTTCCTGAACGTGCTCGACGACGGCGCCCTGGTGATCGTGCCGGGTGACCGGGCGGACGTGATGGTGGCCTGCCTGGCGTCGTCGTTCTCGCCGGAATTCCCGGTGCCGTCGGGGCTGATCCTCACCGGCGGGCTGGCACCGGACGCCAACATCTACCCCCTGCTGGCCTCGGCCCCGTTCCCGGTATTCGCCACCACCGATGACACGTACACCACAGCCCGCCGGGTCTCGGAAGTGCGGAGCGAAATCTGGAGCGGGCACCGCCGGAAGGTGGCGTCGGCCCTGGGACTGTGGTCCCGGCAGGTGGACGAGGCCGAGATCCTCGAGCGCCTGCACCTGCCCCGGCCTGAACGCATGACCCCGCTGCGGTTCCTGCATGACCTCATAGAGCGCGCCAGGTCCCAGCGCCGCCACATTGTCCTCCCGGAGGGCACGGACCCGCGCATCCTGCGGGCCGCCGAAATCCTGCACCGCCGTGACGTTTGCCACCTCACCCTGCTGGGCCGTGAGGCGGACATCAGGGAGCTTGCGGCAAGCCGGGGCATCGACCTCTCCGGCATCAACATCGTGGACCCTGCCACGTCGGACCTGCGCCGGGACTTTGCCGCCAGGTACGCGGAGCTGCGGGCGCACAAGGGGGTGGACCTGGCGCGGGCTTTGGAGGTCATGCAGGACGAAAGTTACTTCGGCACCATGATGGTCCAGCTGGGTGTGGTGGACGGCATGGTCTCCGGCGCCGCGCACACCACGGCGCACACGATCCGCCCGGCGCTGGAGTTCGTGAAGACCCGGGAGGGCGTGAAGATCGTCTCCTCGGTTTTCCTCATGCTCATGCCGGACCGGGTGCTGGTGTACGGTGACTGCGCCGTGAACCCGGATCCCAACGTGGAGCAGCTCGCGGACATCGCGCTGGCCTCCGCGGAGACTGCGGTCCAGTTCGGCGTCGAACCGCGGGTTGCCATGCTGTCCTACTCCACCGGAGGCTCGGGCTCGGGCGAGGCCGTGGAGGAGGTGCGGCAGGCCACCGACCTGGTCCGGAACCGCCGCCCGGACCTCGCCGTCGAAGGGCCCATCCAGTACGACGCCGCGGTGGACGCGTCGATCGCCGCGTCCAAAATGCCCGGTTCGTCCGTTGCCGGGCAGGCAACGGTGTTCATCTTTCCGGACCTGAACACCGGCAACAACACGTACAAGGCGGTGCAGCAGAGTTCCGGTGCCGTCGCCGTCGGGCCCGTCCTGCAGGGGCTGCGGAAGCCGGTCAACGACCTCTCCCGCGGCTGCACCGTGGAGGACATCGTCAACACCGTGGCCATCACCGCGATCCAGGCCCAGATGCCGGAACAGCAGTCCCCGGCAGCAGCATCCGTCCCGTCCGCAGAAGCCAAGGCTTAGGAGGCCCCATGCTCGTGCTCGTCATCAACTCCGGCTCGTCCTCGCTCAAGTACCAGGTGCGTGATGTGGCGTCCCACAGCATCCTCACCGAAGGGCTGATCGAGCGGATTGGCATGTCCACCGGGGGCCAGGGCGACGGCGAGGTGGTCGGTCCCGCCGACCATGCCGAGGCGCTCGAGCTGGTGGACGCAGCCATCCACGAGGTGCTCGGCGGCCGGGAGCTGGATGCGGTGGGGCACCGTGTGGTGCACGGCGGGGAACGGTTCGGCGAGCCCGTGCTGATCGACAACGAGATCACCCGGGCCATCGAGCGGCTCAACCCGCTGGCACCGCTGCACAACCCGGCCAACGTGCTGGGGATCCGCGCGATTTCGAAGAAGTGGCCCGACATGCCGCAGGTGGCGGTGTTCGATACGGCCTTCCACCGCAGCCTGCCCGAGCACGCCTGGCGCTACGCCGTCCCGGACGAGCTTTACACGAACCACGGCATCCGCCGCTACGGCTTCCACGGGACCTCGCACGAATACGTCACCCATCAGGCTGCAGGGCTGCTGGATATTCCGGTGGAAGAGTTCGACGGCGTGATCGCCCACCTGGGGAACGGCGCCTCGGTCACGGCGATCCGGGGCGGCAAGTCCGTGGACACGTCGATGGGCTTTACTCCGCTCGAAGGCCTCGTGATGGGCACCCGCTCCGGCGACCTTGACCCGTCCATCCTCGTGTTCCTGGCACGCACCGGCTGGAACGCCGAGGACCTCGACACCATGCTGAACCGCGAATCCGGGCTCAAAGGCCTGGCCGGCAACAACGACATGCGCTCCGTGGTGGAGGCGGCCGAGGCCGGCGATGCCCGTGCGGCCACGGCGCTCGCCGTGACGTCCTACCGGCTGGCCAAGTACATCGGCGGCTACCATGTGGCTGTGGGCGGGGCGAAGGCGTTGGTGTTCACCGCGGGGATCGGCGAGAACTCGCATCAGTTCCGCGCGATGGTGGGGGAGCGGCTCGGTGCGCTGGGCATTGAGCTCGACGCCGGCCTGAACAGCGAGCGGTCGAAGGAACCCCGGGTGATTTCCACTGCGGCCTCGCTCATTCCGGTGCTGGTGGTGCCCACGGACGAGGAGCGGGCGATCGCGGAGGCCACAGCGTTGGTGCTCACTGGTTGAGCCTGTCGAAAACCGTATGCGCCCGCCTGCTCAGCCGGGCCAGACGTCCTGGTCGGCCAGGCGCTTCGTGAACTCAGCCTCGGGCAGGGGCCGGCTGAAGTAGTAGCCCTGTCCGCTGATGCACCCGGTGCTCCGCAGGTGCTCGGCCTGTTCCGCGTTTTCCACGCCCTCCCACACGGCTTCGAGTCCGCAGGCCCGAATGAGCTGCAGGATGGCGGCTATCAGGGCAGGCTGGGCGGGGTCGCTGCCCAGGGCGGAGAGGAGCGTGCGGTCCACCTTGACCCGGTCCACTGGCAGCCGCCTTAGGTAGCTGATGGAGGAATATCCGGTGCCGAAGTCGTCGATCTCAAGGCCCACACCGAGTTTGCGCAGGCTGGCCAGCGTGTAGCGGTCCAGTTCGTTGCCCTGGATGATGGCCCCTTCGGTCAGTTCCAGGACGAGCAGCGCCGGGTCCATGTCGCTGGCGCTCAAGGCGTCGCGGACATCCTCGATGAACTCAAGGCGCTGAAGATCGGCCGCGGAGATGTTGATCCGCATCGAGAAATCGTGCCTGCTGGTTTCGGGGGTCGTGCGCCAGCGCCGCAGCTGCTCCACGGCGGCCTTGAGGACCCATTTGCCCAGTTCGGAGATGAGGCCCGTCTCCTCGGCAACGGGGATGAACTCGTCCGGCATGATGAGGCCGCGGGTGGGATGTTGCCAGCGGACCAGTGCCTCTACGCCTTCGATCCGGCCGGTGGCCAGTTCAATGACTGGCTGGTAGAACAGCACCAGCTGCGACCCGGTGATGGCCTGGCGGAGTTCCCCCACCAGCTGGTTCCGGAGCTGCCGCGCATGGAGCATGCCCGGTTCGAACACCCGGAGTTTGCTGCGGCCGTCCGCCTTCGAAGCGTACATCGCGATGTCGGCTTCCATGAGAAGGGCCTCGGACGTCTCGCCGCGGTCTGCAATGCGAAGGCCCACGCTGGCCCCGCATCGGATGGTCTTGCCGTCCACTTCTATCGTTCCGCTGAGGGCATCAAGGATCCGGGTTCCCACCACCTTGGCTTGGGCGGGCGAGCTCGCAGGGAGCAGAACGGCAAATTCGTCGCCTCCTAGCCGGGCCACCATGTCGCCCTCACGGACCGAGCTTCGGATCCGCTTCCCTACTTCGGTCAATACGTGGTCACCGATTGAATGGCCAAGCGAATCATTAATGCTCTTGAACGCGTCAAGGTCCAGCAGCAGCAGTGCCGGCGGCAGGCCGTGGTCCTCCGCTTGCGCCTGGGCCTCGTTTACAGCAGTGACCAGCGCAGAGCGGTTGTAGAGGCCGGTCAGGGGATCGGTGAGCGCCATCCGTTGCATCTCCAGGTGGGCTGCCCTGAGCATCTGGGTGCGTGATTCCACACGCTGCTCCAGCTCCTCGTAGATCATCTGAAGGTCTTCAGCGAGCAGATTGGTGCCCATGATCACGGCATCAAGCTCGTCCCTCGCCTCTGAAATCTCAATGCGGGAATGCAGCTCACCCGCCGCGAGCCGCACAATACCGTCGAGGAGCTGCCCGAGCCGAGGATCGCGGTCATCAAACATTTTCGTCACTAAGCCGCGTCCGGACCGGCCAACCAGTCGAGGGCTTCACGGTCCGAGGTGAAGTATTCTGCCCGGGCTGAGGGGAATTCTGCCCCGAGGAGAAAATGCCCAAGCAGCCGGTCCACGGGGCTTTCGCCGACGAGCGCCCAGGCGGACACGCCGTCAATAGCCGCGAAGGTGGCCCGCGCCGTGCGACTCACTGATGCTACGCCGGTGAGATGAAGTACGACGGCGGCCCTCCGGTCTCCGACACGTTCGCTGATCTGCTGGCGCAGTTGAGCGATAGTGGCCGCAGTGAGATCCGCGCCCTGGGGCAGCACCGCCCGGACGGCCAGGTTCGGCAGTACCGTGCAGGCAACGCCGGGGGCCATCGGATGGTTTGTTGCGTCCGGCGTTCTCGAACGTGCGACGGGAACCGTCGTTGCTTCTGACACTTATCCCCCCTGATGGAACCGCTGCTGACGCTTGATGGAGACGAGGTAGTCCCGCACCATGGCGCTCCGCTCCGTTGCGGCAGCCGTATCGAACAGCGTAGCCGCCTCTTCAAGAATCTGCAGCGATTCAGTGTCGTTTCCCTGCTCCATCATGGCTTTGCCCAAGATGAAGGCAGCGTCTGCGGCTGTGTGGCTGGCAAGGATGTGGAACTTGCTGCGGACGGGTGCCAGGATTTGCACTGCAGCGTCAAGGTCCCCGGTGACGTAGTACCAGTGACCGCGGACCAACGCCATCTCCAGGAGGTCGCGCTCGCTGCCGCCCACCACCTCCGTAGCCAGTTCTGCGCGTTCGATGCAGCGGAGTGTGGCGCCGTCGCTGAGCTGGGCCTTCAGTCGCATGTCAGCCGAGGCGCGGTTGAAGCGCGCCCACAGGTCCACATCCCGCGAGGGGGAGAGCCTTTCACCGGCCATATCGTGGTACTCGCTGCCTTCCGTGGCCCGCTGCGTGAGGAAGGCGACGTTGCCGATCACCCAGTAGGCCTTGCCAGCTGTGTCCTCGTCAATGATGTCGGTGAGCAGGGACTCCAGCACCAGGCACTCCCGCCACGCCTCCGCCAACCGACCACTTTCGGCGAGGGCGGCAATGAGGGCCTGCTGCGCCTGGATGTGAAGGTAGACATTTTCGAAGTCGCCGGCCACCAGGCCGGCAGCCATCGATGCCGACTCGACAGCCTCCGGAAGTTTGCCCAACGCCTGCAACGACTGGGCCAGCAGGATGTGGGCGCGGGCGCCTAGATCCGGGACGGACGCGGAAACTGGATGAGCGGCCAGCTTATGCGCAAGCAGTTCGCATTCCTCAAAGGAGCCCTGGTCCCGGAGGCATTCAGCCTGCAGCAGCACCATCTTCCACCACCGGTGCTCATCGCCCGCTGCAATGGCGAGCTCCGCGGCGTGGCCAGCTTGCGTGTAACCAGCAATGTAGTCGCGCCGTTTCCAGCTTTCACGGGCCTCCAGCTCGGCAATCACGAACGGCGACAAATCTTGAGACATCGGCATGATTTCAATTATCCATGGACTGGACCTTGCGTCATTACAGCCACAGCTTGCACGGACTTGTTACGGGACTTTCTTTTACTAAAAAGGGTGGATTTTCTCTAGCAGATAATCCTTGTAAAAACCTTGCAGAAACTTGAGGAAAGAACCGTATACTGTCGCCGTAACCGTATGCACCTCACTATAGGAAAGGAACAGCGGAATGAAGAAATTTGCCGCAACACTTTTGATGACCGGCATCCTGGCGGTGGCAGGTTTCGCTGCTCCTGCTAATGCCGCGCCGAAGCAGGACAAGGACACCACCACGTCCTCATCCTCCGAGACGACCACAGTCACATACTCCCGTGTTGGTTCGTGGCCCAACTAATTCCGGTCTCTAGGTAAAGACGCACTAAAACTGCCCCGGGCCTTATGCTCCGGGGCAGTTTTATTTTGCATCCTGTATGGCTGTTAGAGTCCGCCGCTCCCCAAAGGGTCGCTACTGTTCAGGTCCCGTGACCGGCAGATAAACCGACACTGTGGTTCCCGAACCCAGCGATGACTTCATCTCAAGGGAGCCATTGTGGCGCCGCACAATGTCGTAGGCTATTGCCAAACCCAGGCCGCTGCCCGGCACCGCCGCAGAGGACGCGTTTGACGCCCGATAGAAACGGGTAAAGACCTGGGCAATTTCCTGTTCGGGAATTCCGACCCCGGTATCCGCGACCCGAACGACGGCCGACTGGCTTCCGTCCCCGGCGCGACCCAGCATGACACTGATACTGATCCTCCCGCCGTCGGGCGTGAACTTGATGGCGTTCGCCACGATATTGGTGAAGACCTGTTCGAGTTGCGTTTCGTCCGCCCGGATCTTCACATCCTCGTGGGAATCGGCGCCCATGATGACCACGTTGCGCGCTTCAGCCAGCGGGCGCAGTGCGGCAACCACGATCCGCAGGACCTGGCCCAGCTCCACCTGCTTGAGGTGCAGGCGCCCGGAACCATCCTGCTGTGACACGGTGAGCAGATCCTCGATGAGCCGCCGCAGCCGGTCCGAGTTCCTTGAGATGACCTCCATCATGGATTCGATGCCCGGCGGCACCGGACCACCGGCGCCATCGCGGATCATGTCGAGGTAGGCAGTGATGGAGGTCAGCGGGGTGCGGAGCTCGTGGTTAACGGTGGCGAGGAAGTCGGTTTTGGCCTTATCCAGTTCCCGGAGCTGCTGCAGAACCTGCACCTGTGCGCTGATGAGGTGGCCCTGGATAAGGCTGTGCGCCAGATTTCCTGCAACGTGCTGGACAAGGGCGATCTCGGCGCGTGTCCACTCCCGTGGCGCGTCCAGCTGTGCGATCCAAATGATGCCGAGCGCGGAGTCGTTATCGCCGACAGGGACCAGCACGGACGAGCGCGCAGTGGTGGGCCCGAACCATTCCTGCAGCCCGTCGGCGCGGGGCGGGGCGGGTTCCGCCTGGTGGTCTGCCACCGCCAGGACCTCGGCTTCGGACCACAGGCACTTGGCCAGGTCCCGGGCAGCATCCTCGTAGGAGCCGAGCGAGTCCGGAAGCTGTGACAGGCCCTGCCTGCACCACTGTGAGGTGATCCGGGGGACTCTCGGATCCTGGAAACTGGTGAACCAAACGTGGTCCGCGCCGAGCGACTCGCCAAAACCCCGGACCAGGTGCCCGGCCATCTGCTGCGGGCTGTTGGTGCCGCGGATGGCCGCGGAGACGTTGCGCAGGCTTTCCCGCAGGGCTTCGGCCTCCCCCCGGATCCGGCGGCGTTCCTGTGCCCGCGCGATCAGAGTTTCCACGCGGTGGACCAGTTCCTGCGCGCTGGCGTTTCGGGAAACGTAATCAGCAGCGCCCCACGGCTCCAGCTGGGACAGGTCGAAGTCGTCCGTGAGGTCTACCAGGAGCAGCACCGGTGTGCCCTCCCAGGAAAATTCATCGGTCAGGCGGGGATCAAGCACCACGATGGCGGCATCGGTCCGGGCCAGCTCCATGGCGAGCGTCCCGCCGTCGGACGCTGAATGGACGGTAAAGCCGGCAGCGGTGAGGACGTTTCCCGTGGCGGCCAGCCGGTCCGCGTCAGGAATTGCGACCACAGCTACCCGCGGTCCGGAAACACTCTCCGCCGGTGCCTTTACCACTATGCCCCCCGTGTTGCGCGTCGCCGTGCGGCTACCGTGATTTTCGACTCACATTATCAGCCCCCGCGCCGCATTGGCCGCGGCCCGGGCGGACGGTAGCTTGATAACTGTCTTTCTACACCGCGGAGGTCTCAATAATGAATGCCGATATCAGCGGCCGGAACACGCTGTTTGACCTGATCCTGGACGCCGAAGGCCTCCTTCGGCTCACTTGGGCGCGTGGTGCCAGCATCACTGAAGCGGATGCGGAATCCGCCATGGAGGAGGTGAATGCCCTCTGCGGTGCCCGGTGCCATCCCCTGCTCGTGGACATGGCCACTACGGCTGTGGTGAGCCGCGGAGCGCGCGCCGTATTCGGGCGGCCCTGCCAGGCATCGAGGATCGCGCTGCTCGGCTCCTCGCCTGTGGACCGCGTGATAGCCAACTTCATTCTCGGCATCAACAGGCTTCCGTGCCCCACGAAGTTCTTCACCTCGGAGCATGACGCCCTGGCCTGGCTCAAAGTCACATAGCGGGCACCTGCTGCTTGGGGCGGCTGTTCAGGCGGGCCGTTCAGGGGCCGCGGTCAGCGGGCCTGGAGCACGGCGAAGTATCCCGGGATCCGTTCCGGCTCGTTGGAGGTCAGCGGGCGCGTTTCGATGACGGTTGGCCCGTCCTCCACCACATCCCAGCGGGCCTCGGGGAAAGCCCGTACGCGCTGGGCCGGCCCGAAGCGCCCGGGCATCGGCAGGCCGCGGATCGCAGCCGCGAGGGGCGCCGGTATGCCGTGGCGCGTGGCGCCAAGATGGCTGACGTACTCGACGGCATTGCCCCGGAAGTCTGTTTCGGCCAGGAAGACGCGGCCGTGCTTGCCCACCAGCTGGTGCAGCTGCCCGGCGAGGGCGGCCCGGGCGCGGGGTTTCAGCACATGGAGAACACCGCGGATGAAGAGATTGGCTTCCCCCGGCATGCCGGCGGCGTCCAGCGCCGCGGCGACGGAGCGTGCGGCTCCGGCCGCTGTCATGTCCACTGCCACGAAGGAGATGCCCTCCATTCCCTCGGATTCAGCGCGGGCACGTGAAATGGCGGTGGCGGCCACGTCCACGCCCAGAACGTGGGGGAAGTGGGCGGCCAGCCGCCGGCTGAACGCCCCGTCGCCGCAGCCGATGTCCACGATGGGAAGCTCCGGGTGCATCTGCCGCTTCAGGTGTTCCAGGTGGCCGAGCAGTTCGTGGTCGTCGCCGGAGTCCCACAAGACGTCTCCCTGGGCGCCGGTGCTGGTGATGTTGGCCCAGTACTGGTCCCAGGCCGCGTGCGGATCCTTCGGCGCCTGGGCGGACAGCTTCACGAGTCTGGGGACCAGCAAGTATTTCTTCAGGGATGAGAGCACGGTCCAAATATAGGGCTATTTTGCCGGCGCCATGTGACGGAAAGGGCCGCCTGGGAACCCTGCATGCGGCCTTTTCCGGCAAACGGACGGCGGACGGACCCGCCGCTGCACCGACCCAGGTCTCACATCGACCTAGCCCCTCATCGATCCACGCCCGTCACCGATCAGCGGCTAGGGGACCGGCTCCTCGGTTACGGGGCTGTTCCATCCGGGGTCGGCGTGGCCGTCGCGGTGTCAGCCGGTGCCTCTGCCCCGGCCGGACTCTCCGCCCCGGCCGGACTCTCCGCCCCGGCCGGACCCGGCGCCGGGGCAGGTGCAGGAGGAAGTGCGGGAGCCGTGGACACCGGAGCGGGAGTTACTCCGGAAGGCGCCGGGGCAGGAGGAGCGCCAGGTCCGGTCGCCCGGGGAGCAGGCGCCGGAGTTGCTGTGGACGCACCGGACGGCGGCTGCGTTTGCCCGCTTCCGGTCCTCGGATCCGGGCTTGTGCCTGTCACCGGTGCAGGGCTCGTGCCGGGCGACGCACTCGGGTCGCTCCGGATGATGTCCATGATTTGCTGCTTGTACGCCTCGAGCCGCCCCTGAATCTCGGACAGGGGGACGCCCTGGAGCGTGCGGCCGAACTCGGCGATCTCCTCCCACAGTTCGGCGAGTCGCGCCATGCCGTCGGCACTCAGGGGACCATCCAGCGTCAGGACCAGCTGGCTGGCCAGGGCGTAGGTGAGGCACCGGACGCAGTTGTAGTTTGCGGCTGCCGAGAGGTTCTCCGGCACTACAACGTCAGCCTGGCCGACGATCAGCACCACCTGGAAGCCGACGGCCACAGCTGCGCAGTCTGCGCAGCTGGCGAAGGCGTAAGCTTCGTTGCGCGTATCTACCGGTCCGTCCTCAGCCCAGACGAGCGCAAAGGCGACGTCGTATGTCACCGAACCGTCGGCCGTATTCACCGCCAGGGCCTGGTTGCCGTCCTCCTCAGGTGCCGGAGGCTTGTCGAAAGGGAAAACCCACGATGGCGCCGCGCCCCGCCCGTCCCCGGCTGCGGGTTGAGTTGCCTGGTCACCGGCCCCACGCGGGACCGTTTGGTCACCGGCGCCGGAAAGAGCCGGCGCGTCCTGCCGGGGCACCAGCACCATGCTGAGCTGAGGTTTGTCGCGGGTGGGCAGTTCGGCGCCTTCGGGCCACAGCGCCACTGTTTTACCCTCGCGCCCCTCCTGCAGGGGTGCCCCGGACGGACCTCCTGTCAAAGCAGGGTAGACGGCGGCCGTCGCGTCGAAGAGTGTTCCGCGTTCGTAAGGCTGCACTGGCCGGTACGTGTCAGGTGCGGGCCACCACGCCCACGTGAGTCCGGCAAGGACGGCGGCGACGGCGGCAAGGGCCGTGCCACGCTGCAGCGGCCTGCCGCGGGTCTTCGTCCAGAGGCCAGCGCCCAGCTGGCGCACCAGCCGCACCAGCATGTAGCCGATGCCCAGCAACGGCAGAACGACGGCGATAATCGCCAGGAATCGTACTGCGGCGTCGGCGAAGTTGCCGCTCGTGACGCTGCCGGCGAGAATGGCGCCTTGGTGCTGAAGGCTGGCCCATGCGGTGCCCAGCAGCCGCGGCAGGGCAAGGACCATCAGCACGAGGCTGGCCAGGAGCAGCGGCACGGTGAGCAGGACCCAGGCTGTGATGACAGTCCTCGCCCACGGCTTCAGGGCCTGGGCTTCCGGCTCTGGCTTGCGCCAGTTCCATGGCAGGAGGCCCAGGAGCGTGGGCTTGATGCGTTGGAACAAGTCCGGTACGCCGGTCGCGTCGGCAAGGATGTGGTAGCCATCGAAGCGGAGCAGGGGCAGGAGCTGGCGGACCATCTGCAGGATTTGTGTGAGCACCACCAGCAGCAGCGCGTCGTAGCCCGTGGCCCACCAGAGGCCCATGATGGCAACGGCGATGACCGCGTTGAAGTACAGGCCGCCGAGGTCGGTCAGCAGCCGGCCCCCGCGTCCCAACCGGTATGAGTCCGTGACGTCGGTGAAGAAGGCCGGCCAAATGAGGTAAATGCCCGCTCCCATCGCTCCCGGCGTGGCCCCTCCGCGGCGGGCGGCAGCTGCATGGCCGAACTCGTGGAAGCCGGCCGAGAGGACAGTAATGGCGAAAATGAGCAGTAGCAGGCCGGGGTTGGCGAAGGCGTCATGAGTGGCGGACGCCAGCCCCTTGACCATGAGAACCCACCAGCACGAGGCCACGAAGGCTGCTGTCATTGCCGCCACGATCAGCGGATGGAAGAGCACAGCGAAGGGCGACGTCAGCTTCCGCGTCCGTTCCGGGTCGGTGACCGTGTAGCGGAAGCGCATCCCCAGCAGCGGGTCAGCCTTCCGGACACCAGGCTGGGAACCATCGGCAAGCCGGAGCAGCCCCAGCGGCAGCAGCTGGCCCTCGATCAGCGTTTGAACATTGTCGGCGCTGACCAATTTTCCGAAACGGAGACTCGTGTGTTCTGCGATTTCCGTGGTGTCCCGCTTGCCGTCGATGGCCTCCAGCACGAGGAACAACAGACTGGTCAGCTGGATGGCCTGGCCGTCGGAGCGGCGGACCAGGAACGGCGGTTCCCGGTAGCCGGATCCTTTGGCACTGCCGATCAGCTCGACGCCGTCCGCGCGGACGGGAACCTGGCGTTGATGGGTATCGACGGCGGCAGGGGAGGGAACCGGCGGGCCGTCGGGATGGGACGGCCCGCCGGGCGCAATACTCATCGAGGATTTACTGTTCTAGGTCGGACTGCTGGTCGGCAGTGGCAGCTGCTGAACCATCTATGTTCTGGTTGATGATGGCGTCCTGCTGCGCCACGGCGAAGGCGTCGCTGTCGATGGATCCGATATTGGCTGCCACAGCGGCATCGATCGGCGCGGCCACGTTGGCATTGGCTGCCACGGCGCCGTTGATCGGTGCGGCGATGTCGGCGTCCGCGGCGAGGTCCACATTCACGTTCAGGAGGTCGCCGTCCAGGGCGGCTGCCGGATCCACGGGTACGGCACCGACGTCAGGCAATGCGCCGTCGGGGAGTGTTCCGTCAGGCAGTGTTCCGTCGGGCACCTCGCCGCCGTCGATGACTGTGCCGCCATCCGCCGTCCCGCTGCCCTGGGTGATGGTGCTGTCCTGGGTGGATTCGGCGGTGGCGTCGGCCGTAATTCCCTGGTTGATGATGACGCCCTGATCGGCGAGAGCCTGCGACTCGGAGCCGAAAGAGAGGATGTTGGCCGAGGCTGCAGCGTCAATCGGGGCGGCAACGTTTGCGTTCGCCGCCACCGCGAGGTCGATCGGCGCAGCTGCGCTGATGCCGAGGTCGAGGTCGGCGTTGAGGTCGAGTACTGACGCGACTTCCTTGTCGGGCAGGGCAGTTCCCGCCTGCGCGTTGAGCTCGTCGTCGGAAAGCGGCGTCATGTCCTGTTCATTGCTCACGCTATGCTCCAGTTCCGGCACCGGTTTCCCTGCCCCCAGCGGACAGGTGCACCGAAGATGCCACTGCACAATACTAAGCATGATGACTATCGCCGAGAAGACGCAGGAGGTGGGCGCAGAATGAACTGGTGGGAGCCTGTGATTGCCGTCATCGGCGGGATCGCCTTGGTCTACGCAGTGCTGCTGGTCCTGCTGGCCTTTTACGCCCGTCGTCACCCGGAGACGGTGGGCATGAAGGAAGCCATGCGGCTGCTGCCGGACCTGCTCACGCTGCTGCGCCGACTTACGGCGGATCGGGCCCTGCGGAGGGGACTCCGCGTGCGGCTGGTTCTGCTGCTGGTGTACCTTTTGATGCCGATCGATCTGGTCCCGGACTTCCTGCCTGTGATCGGCTACGCCGACGATGTCATCATCGTGGCGTTCGTGCTCCGCTCCGTCATCCGCGGAGCCGGCAAGGAACCGCTGGAACGCCACTGGCCGGGCAGCCCGGCCGGCCTGGCTCTGGTCCAGCGCCTGGCAGGGGTTACCGTAACGGAGCCGTGATGCCTACTTGAGTCCGGCGCCCGGGAGGAGCTCCGTGGCGCCGAGGGAGTCGGCGATGAAGGCGTAGTCCCAGGCCCGTTCGCGCCACTGCACGTACCGGCCGGAGGCGCCGCCGTGGCCGCCGTCCATTTCGATCTTCATGACGATCGGCTCGGATCCGGTGGTCTTGTTGCGCAGCTCCTGCACCCACTTGGCCGGTTCCACGTAGAGCACCCTGGTGTCGTTGAAGGACGTCACGGCGGCGATCTTCGGGTAGGCGGCCTCGCGGACATTCTCATAGGGGGTGTACGACTTCATGTACTGGTACACCGCGGGGTCGGTGATGGGGTTGCCCCACTCTTCCCATTCCAGCGCCGACAGCGGCAGCTCCGGGTCAAGAATGGTGTTCAGCGCATCCACGAACGGCACTTCGGCCACTATGGCGGCGTACTTCTCCGGGGCGAGGTTGGCCACGGCACCCATGAGCAGGCCGCCGGCCGAACCGCCAAGGGCAGCGATCCGGGCGGGCGCAACCCAGCCGGACGCCGCCAGCCAGTCGGTGGCGGCGATGAAGTCCGTGAACGTGTTCTTCTTGCTGAGCTTCTTCCCGTTCTCGTACCAGTGCCGGCCGAGTTCGCCGCCGCCGCGGATGTGCGCGATGACGAAGACGATCCCGCGGTCCAGCAGCGACAGCCGGGCGATGCCAAAGCCCGGATCCATGCTCAACTCGTAGGAGCCGTAGCCGTAGACCAGGCCGGCCGCGGTGGAGTCCCGGGCAACCGACTTGTGCCGCAGCACGGAGAGGGGAATCCTGGTCCCGTCCTCGGCCTCGGCCCACTCCCGGGTGGCCACGTAGTCGTTCCCGTCGTAGCCGCCGAGCACGGGGCTTTCCTTGCGGAGAAGCAGCTGGCCGGACGGCTGCTCCGGAGTGGGCAGCACAAAATCATAGACCCGCGACGGCGTGAAGTAGGAGGTGTAGCCCAGCCGGATCACCGGGGCCTCGTAATCGGAGCCGCCAACTCCGGCCGTGTACAGCTCCTCATCAAAGGCGGGTTCGACCGGGGCCTCCTGGGAAGGCGTACCGAGCCCCGCCAGGGAGATCACCTGAACGCGCTCGATCGTGTCCTTCCGGACGGAGACCACCAGATGCGTGGAGGTGACCCCCGCGCCGTTGACGCGGACGTCGTCGGAATGCTCGACGGCGGTGACCCACTGCTGCTCGGCCAGCGGCTTTGCCAGTTCGGCCGGGTCCACCAGTGAAACCATGGAGTTCACCGCGTTCCGGTTGTGCGTGATAACGATGCGCTCAGTTTTCTGCCCGTCAGGGCCCTCGAGCAGGAACGGTTCGGCCTCGTACAGGACGCGCTCGTCGCGGGAGATCACGGTGGTAAGGGTGGCGGAGGGGTCGTCAAATCTCAGAAGCCGCGTTTCGCTGTACTCGGAGCAGCCGATTCCCAGCACGAGGTGACGCCGGTCGGAGGAGAGCTCAAAGCCCAGCCACATGGCGACGTCGTCCTCCTGGTAGATCACCTCATCCTCCGAGACAGGCGTGCCCAGCACGTGGGCTTTGACCTGGTACGGCCGCCAGGAATCATCCACCACGGTGTAGAAGATCCGGGTGCCGTCCGGGGAGAAAGAGACGCCGTAGAAAACGTTCTCGATCACGTCCGGCAGCAGGTCTCCGGTGCGCAGGTCCTTGATGCGCAGCGTGAAGCGTTCATCCCCCGAGTTGTCCACGGCGTAGGCGTACAGGTTTCCGTCCACTGTCACTGCCGAGCCGCCCACCGAGAAGAAGGGCTTGCCTTCGGCCTCCACGTTGCAGTCCAGCAGGACTTCCTCGCCAGGAATTTCGACGCCGGCCTCCACCGCCGGGGGCGTCCAGTCGGCCACCCTGTTGCCGGTGTCCTGGGCGCGGACGCGGCACTGGATGCCGTACTCCTTGCCTTCCACTGACCGGCTGAAATACCACCAGCCGTCCTTGCGGTTGGGGACAGACAGGTCAGTCTCCTGGGTCCGGCCCTTGATCTCCTGGAAGATGGCATCCCGCAGCGGTTCCTGGTGGGCGGTGACGGCTTCCTGGTACGCGTTCTCTGCCCTTAGGTGTGCCACGACCTCGTCGGATTCCTTCTCCCGGAGCCATTCGTAGTTGTCCACGAATGTGTCGCCGTGGTGGGTGCGCTTTGCAGGCACTTTCTTGGCGACGGGGGGCGCAGGGGAGGCCGCGGCGGAGTTGTCTGCGGAGTGCTGCAGTGGAGTCTGGGTCATTCCCTCAATATATAGATCCGCCCTGACAAATGGGGCGGCCGTTCGCTACCGGGGGAGAGCGGCAGCCAGGCAGCCGGCTCAGGCGCAGTGTGCCGGGGCCGCGAAAGTGCGTCCCGCCCGAACCCTGTCCCCGCCGCAGGGCGCGGGCGTATCCTGAACTCGCGTCCGCAAACCGGAAACAATCGAGCAGCCGAGGGGCAGCCATGACAATTCCGCCAGTGCACGAACCCGAGCCATTCCCGCCGGAACCGGGTCCCGATCCCATGCGGCCCAATCCGAACGGGCCCGACCCTTCCGGCCCCACACCGCCGCCCAGCCCATTCCCGACCCCCGAACCGCCGGGCCCGCTTCCCGTTCCGGATCCCGGTCCGGCCCCGTTGCGCCCGGACCCCACCAGGGACTAAGCAACTCCTTCCCGCTTGACCCCCACCGTCTTGCACCATTCCGGCGGCCGGGTGGACGTGCTGATTCTCGGCAAGCTCACCGGGCCGCCGTTTTGATGTCCTCGCCTCCCGGAGACCGTGCAGGAAATAGGAAACACGAAATGTTGCGTCAATTCCGCAACATTCGGTCTTTTTGCTGTTACCTGAATCACATTCGGGCTAGTGTGGTTCCCGGTCGCAGCGTCGCGGCCATGCATGAGGGGAGATGTTCTGTTGAACGATAAGCTCAAGGTTTTGGTCCGACTCGATCTCGAATGCGGCGAAGCTCAAGTCGCCGCGCAGGGAAATGTAACCGCCCGAAGCATCCAGGCTCTCTACGTTGTTATGAAGCGCGCCAATCATCTGAGGGAAGGCCTTAAGTTGGTTGTGGACGTCAGCCACGCGCACGTCGAACCGTCCGCCCTGGAGCAGCTCCGCAAGTGCTCGGAATCCCACCACCTGCCGGTGTCGATCGACCCGCAGCAGTCTGAATGCAACGTCCGCGTCCTGGCACCGGCCGACGCCGGGTTGGAAAAGTCCGCGCGGCTGGCATCCCTGGCAGTCGCAGCATAAGCCGGCAGCTACTCTTCGGGACTCGTTAATCGTCGGGGCTCCCTGCCCGCCGGCCTATTCGTCGGGGCTGGGACTCCGTACGTCGCGGGTTCCAATGTCCGCTGCCCCGAGCATGTCGGCGGCCGCGGAATGCGTGGCCTCGTGTTCGCGTACCCGGAGTTCCGGGTGGTGCAGGTCCAGGGACGGCCGTTCCGAACGGATCCGCGGCAGGGATGTGAAGTTGTGGCGCGGCGGCGGGCAGGAAGTGGCCCACTCCAGCGAGGCGCCGAAGCCCCAGGGATCGTCCACCATCACCCTTTCGCGGCTGCGCGCCGTGATGTAGACGTTCCACAGGAAGGGGATCAGTGACGCGCCGAGGAGGAACGAGGAGATTGTGGAGAACTGGTTCATCCCGGTGAAGTTGTCCTCCGGCATGTAGTCCGCGTAGCGGCGCGGCATGCCGAGCACGCCCAGCCAGTGCTGGATCAGGAACGTGCCGTGGAAGCCCAGGAACAGCATCCAGAAGTGAATCTTGCCGAGGCGCTCGTTGAGCATCTTGCCCGTCCACTTCGGCCACCAGAAGTAGAAGCCGGCGAACATCGCGAACACCACGGTGCCGAACACCACGTAGTGGAAGTGCGCCACCACGAAGTACGAGTCAGAGACGTGGAAGTCCAGCGGCGGGGAGGCAAGGATGATGCCGGTGAGGCCGCCGAAGAGGAACGTGACGAGGAAGCCCAGACTCCACAGCATTGGCGTCTCAAACGTCAGCGAACCGCCCCACATCGTTCCGATCCAGTTGAAGAACTTCACGCCGGTGGGCACCGCGATGAGCATGGTCATGAACGCGAAGAACGGCAGCAGCACCGAACCGGTCACGTACATGTGGTGCGCCCACACGGTTACCGACAGGGCGGCGATGGCGATCGTTGCGTAGACCAGGCCCTTGTACCCGAAGATCGGTTTGCGGCTGAAAACCGGGAAGATCTCGGACACGATGCCGAAGAACGGCAGCGCGATGATGTACACCTCGGGGTGGCCGAAGAACCAGAACAGGTGCTGCCACAGGATGGCGCCGCCGTTTTCCGGGTCATAAATGTGCGCGCCGAACTTCCGGTCCGCGCCGAGGCCGAACAGCGCGGCGGCCAGCGGCGGGAACGCCATGATCACCAGGACCGCCGTGACCAGGGTGTTCCAGGTGAAGATCGGAATCCGCCACATGGTCATGCCGGGGGCGCGCATGCAGATGATGGTGGTGATGAAGTTGACCGCACCGATGATGGTGCCGAAACCGGACAGCGCCAGGCCGAACACCCACAGGTCACCGCCGACCCCGGGGCTGAACGTCGTGTTGTTCAGGGGTGCGTAGGCGAACCAGCCGAAGGACGCCGCGCCCTGCGGGGTGATGAAACCGGCTACCGCAATGGTTGAGCCGAAGAGGAAGAACCAGTAGGCCAGGGCGTTCAGCCGCGGGAAGGCGACGTCGGGGGCGCCGATCTGCAGCGGCATGATGACGTTGGCGAACCCGGCAAAGAGCGGGGTGGCGAACATCAGCAGCATGAGGGTGCCATGCATCGTGAACATCTGGTTGTACTGCTCTTTGGTCACGAGCACCTGCATGCCGGGTTCGAAGAGTTCGGCACGGATGACCAGGGCCATCACGCCTGCGAGGCAGAAGAACACGAAGGACGTGATCAGGTACAAGTAGCCGATGGTCTTGTGGTCCGTGGTGGTGATCCACTTGACCACCATCTGGCCCTTGCGTAGCGGCACGGCGGGGGTGGCGCCGGTGGCGGTCAAAACGGCTGGTTGCTGATATCCGGACATCGTCAGCCACTCCTGGGCATCGCGTTGCAGGGGCCCGCTTCTAGTGCTGCGGTGCCGGCCGGAACCAGTTTCGGTTCACGGAACCGACACGATCAGAATAGCCCGCAAAAGTGCGGTGCAACAGTAAAAAGGGCAAAGTGCGGCGGCCCCGCAGAGTTGCAGGGCCGCCGTCGTAATTAATCAGCTGCGTAGCACGGCGTCAGTGCCCGGTCCGCGTGCGCGGAGCGCGAACGCCCTCCCGGGACAGCAGGAGTGCCAGGGCAACCATGCCAACGCCCAGCAGGAAGTGCAGCCAATTGTCCGCAGTGTTAAACGGCACGAAATTGGCCGGGGTGTTGAGGTTGATGATCAGGCCGTACAGCCAGAGGACCAGGTAAATTATTCCGCCGTAGAGCAGGTAGCTCTTTGCCTGGCCAGGGGTGCGAGCCAGGAGCAGGCCGGCAGCCCCGAAGAGCAGGTGAACGATGTTGTGCAGGACGGAAACCTGGAAAACGCCGAGGAGCAGCGCTTCTGAGGTGTGCCCGGCCATACCCAGCGCCCCGAAGTTGCTGGTGATCCCGGGAATGAAGCCCAGGATGCCGACGAGCAGGAACACTGCCCCCACGACCTGGGCTGCACGCTGCAGTCGGCTTCTGGCTCCGGCTGCTGGATTTGTAGTAGCCATTTCCCTTCTCCTTATTTGATTGGCTGCCGAATGGCCGCCAAGACCTCAGACCACCGTCTTGTTGCCGCGGCGCCGCCGCCAAACCAGGGCCACGATGAGGGTGATCAGGACAACGCCTCCGATGAAGTACGGGGCATAGTTAATGCGGGTTGACTCGGACTCGGCGGGCTCGCCCGTTCCCGGATTGGCGGGGTTGCCGGAAGGTGTTGCGGAAGGTGAAGATTCGCCGGTGGGGGAAGGCGTTCCAGCCGCCTGTGCGTTTTCCGGGGCTTCGAGCTGTATATAGGCCGTGGAAGAGGAGCCTGAGGTTGCGGCATGCGATGGCACGGCTAGAGACAGTGAGCCGGCAACCACGGCAAAGGCGGCAAAGGTAAGAACGATCAACCTGCGCATTAATCCATCTCCTTGGTCGATGCTGCAAGAACATAGTAAGCATGATTAGCATTAACTGCTAAGCACCCTTGGTAAATTGCCTGCAGCCGAGATAGTTCCGCGCGGCCCTTTCCGCCCCGCAATAGCGGGTTCCGCGGGGCTCCGGTATAGACGGATGCCGCGTCAGTCGGGAACTTCCATTTGAAAGCCGCAGCCGCACCGCAGCAGCCGGGTCGGCAGGTGGACGTCGTGGATGGTGTGGCGCCGCGGGAGCTCCATGCCGGGAATGCTGCTGCTGCCATAGCTGACCGCCATGGGCGTGCCGCAGTGGAAGTATTCGCCACCGAACTGGAGGACGCCCATCACCTGCCCGTGGCGGTTGAGGACGGCGGCCACCTCATGCACGTTCGCCGGGTGGGCGTAAAAGTAGTCGCATTCAACGCAGGTGTACGAGACGTCAACCATGTCCGCCTGTGGAGGATGCATGGCTTCAATGGACTCGACGATGAGGTGTTCGTCCGTGCGGCATTCGGAGCACCAGAGTCTGTTGGCGGATGGCCGCTGCATCTCTCCTGGTCGGTGGGCGTTGGAGATGGTCGACATTGACGCGCTCCTCTTTGCGGGGGGCTCTGCGCCCTGTCTGCTTGAGCTGAATCTACGCTTAAAATAGCGCCGGCCGGTCTCGCAAGCAAGAGTATGGCCCCAGATTCCGGACTGCCGGACGCCAGCCCTCTGCCGGAGCGGGTGTACGGGGAAAATCTACAAAACCCCTTGCGGAGTCCTGCCTCTGGTGTTATAAAAAATCTATACCAGCCGATATAGATCGGATGGGTAGAACTTAACAGACAGTCTCACCCTTGAGGAGGGAAGCCATGTTGATGCGAACCGATCCGTTCCGCGAGCTGGACAGGCTCGCCCAGCAGGTCTTGGGTACCGCGGCACGCCCGGCAGCGATGCCGATGGACGCGTGGCAGGAGGACAAGGAATTTGTTGTGGCCTTCGATCTGCCCGGCGTGGATGCCGACTCCGTGGATCTGGATATTGAACGGAACGTCCTGACGGTGAAGGCTGAACGCCCCGACCCCGCAGGCAAAGACACCGAGATGATCGCCTCCGAGCGTCCGCGCGGCGTGTTCAGCCGGCAGCTGATCCTGGGGGACACCTTGGATGTCGAAAGCATCAAGGCCAGCTACGACGCCGGCGTGCTGACGCTGCGCATCCCTGTCGCAGAGAAGGCTCAGCCGCGTAAGATTCAGATTGAAACCAAGGGGTCCAAGCACGAGATTGCCGCATAGCCCCGCACAGGACAGGGAGGGTCCGGCGAACGTGTTACTGCCTAATGGGGCGGTTAGCCCGGGAGCACGCCACCGCGCTACATAGCGCACAGGCAGAAGTGTCCGGATTTCTCCCGTGGGGTGTGGCCCCGGGCCTCGGCTCGGGGCCACACCTATTTCCATGGCTACGTGTTCAGCTCCATCATCAGCGGCGGCAGTTCGTCGGCGAGCTCCCGCGCCAGGAACCCCAGGCTCCCCAGCCTGCTGGCGAGCTTGTCCCCGGCCGCGGCGTGAAGGTGCGTTCCCCAGCACGTGGCCTGCGCGTCGGTGGTGCCACGTGCCCGGAGCCCGGCAATGGCACCGGCGAGGATGTCCCCGCTGCCTGAGGTGCCCAGGCCTCCGTAGCCGGTGGTGATCTTCCAGAGGTCGGCAGCTTCGGGGGCGTCGCCGCCGCGCGGGCGGGCGATCAGGCCCTGGCAGCTCACCACTGCCCGGTACTTCTCCGCAATTTCGACGACGGCGGCGGCCAGCCCGTCGTCGTCGGCCCCCAGGTCCGTCTCCCGGTCCAGAAGGATTGCTGCCTCCGTGGGGTTCGGTGTGAGGATCAGGCGGCCGGCCCATGGCCCCAGGTCGTCTAGCAGCTTGGGAAGGCAGCCCAGTGCGTAGGCGTCGAGAATGATCGCGGAGCGGCTTCCGGCGGTGCCGGCGGCGGCGTTGTCGTTCCCAACGGACCGCCCGGCATCGTGCCGGAGCAGCTCGCGCAGCAGCGCCTCGGTGCCGTCAATGTCATCCAGGCCCGGGCCGATCAGCACGGCGTCCGCGGAATCGAAGTCCTCGAACAGAGCCTCGAGGCCGTCGGAGCCGGGGGAGCCGCCGGCGGATTCGCGGAGGCCGATCACTCCAGCCTCCGGAAGCGTGACGCCCAGCTGCACAGCCACGGATTCGGCCACGGCGAGGGTCAACCTGCCTGCGCCGGCACGGAGCGCAGCCGTTCCTGCCAGCAGAACTGCGCCGGGAGTCCGCCGCGCACCGCCGATCACCAGAACAGCGCCGCGCGAATACTTGTCCGCTCCGGCAGCAGGGAGGGGCCAGTCGCGCAGCAGCGACGGCGTGATCAGCGCCGGAGCCGAATCCTCTGAAGGGTCGGCCGCGCCGGACGCCGGCTCACCGCGGGTGGACACTGGCATCCCCTGCGTGCTCGGTCACCTGCACACCCTGCTGTTCGAGGTGGTCCGCCACGTTGAAGCTCTCGAGTGTCCACGGCCCGGTCCCGTCCGGCCGCACGTAACGGGTGACCGATGCGTTGAGGACCGTCGTGCCCGCGGCGAGGTCCAGCAGTTCCCTCTCCGACATGCCCTCCAGGACGTAGCGGAACAGCAGCACCACGGCGTCGTGGCACACCAGCATCACCCGGTGGCCGCTGCCCAGTGTGTTCAGTTCGCCGAGCACCGAGCGCAACCGCAGCGCCACGTCCGCCCAGGATTCCCCGCCCGGCGGGCGGTAATAGAATTTGCCCAGCCACCGCCGTCGTTCTGCCTCTTCGGGGAGCCGGTTCTCCACGCCGAGGCGGGTGAGCATGTCCAGAATGCCGAGCTCGCGGTCCCGGAGCCGTTCGTCCGTGCGGATGGCCACCGGCCAGCCGGCGGTTTCGACGGCGATCGCGGCGGTCTGGTAGGCGCGCATGTACGGGGAGGAGATGACGACGTCGGGACGCAGTTCTTCGGGGACCGGCGCCAGCGCCCGGCCCAGCGCCTGCACCTGCTCCCGCCCCGTAGCCGACAGTTCGACGTCGGCGTCACGGGCGGGGACGTTGATCACGTCCGCTCCGGACTCCTGGGCGGCCGTGGCGGCCACATTGCCCTCGCTCTCGCCGTGCCGGACCAAAATGAGCTCCACTGCTCCCGCGGTCCAGCCTGCCGGCATGGTTCCATCGGTGCGCCGGCTGTCATGGCGCTGCCCGTCGCTGAGCTGTCCGTTGCTGTGCTGTCCGTCAATGCCCACGATTTCCACTCCCGGTCCGCCCTTGGCCTGCGAATGCTCCACGTTACTAGCGACGTACCCGCACTGTCAGCAAAATAACCTGTCCAGGCCAACGGGGCTGACGCGGACGGGGCAGCAGGCCGACAAATTCCACCTCCTGGAACATGATGGTGGCGGCCCGTGATAGGTCTAGGGTGGGAAGCGTCGGCAATCGCCGCGAAGACCCTCAAGGAGGGCGCATGAACTCCAAACAATCCAGCTCCGAACAGTTCGGGCAGCACCTGAAAAGTGTCGGCGGCTCAGAGGACGACGTCAGCGGCTCCGCCTACGTAGTCACAGAGGAAGACACCGTAGAGAGCGTGGTGTCGGGCATGCGGATCAAGCAGCAGGAACATGGCGGCGCCGCCAGCAAGCCGTCCATCCTCCATGCCTCCGCCGAGGTCGCGATCAGCCGGCGCGATGAGAAGGATCCGGCCCATCACCCTGGGACGTCGCAGCCAGGGGAGTATCAGCTGGATATTCATTTCAGCGGGGACCGCAGCACCCGGGAGCCCGTCCCGGAGGCAGACCTCGAGGCTGCCCAGATCTGGGCGCAGGGGCGGATTGAAGCCGCAGGCGCGGAGTTCGGCGCCATTTACTTTCCGACTGGGGGAGGCACTGCGCCAGGCTCGGGCGCGCTTGAATGCCGTTACGACCGTGCGGTGGGCTGGTACCGCTAGGCAGCGCCCTTCATTTGAGAATGATTCTCATGTAGTGTTTGGGGCATGCTTCTTACAGTCATCAGTTCTCTCGACGTGTTCTGCCGGCAGCAGGCGTGTGAAACCGTGGCAGCAGCCCATCCCGGCGCGGCCGTGGTGCTTCACGACCTCCATGAGGGAGGCAGGGTGGTGCGGCGGGTGTTCCGCGAGGGTCTCCTTGCTGAGAGCGGAGAAACGGTGCCGGAGCACGGGTGCCTGAGCTGCACGGTGCGGCTGGACGTCGTGCCGACGCTCCGGCGGCTGCTTGAGGGCGGCGATTCCCACGTCATCCTTGGCCTGCCGTCCGGGGTGTCTGTCGCCGCGCTGCTGGAGGAATTGGGCAGGAATTCGGATGGGCCGCACATCAATTCGACGGTGATCGCCTGTGACCCCGGGGCCCTTGAGGACCAGATCTGGGACGGCCACACGCTGTTCGAGTCGGGGTACACGCCGGCGCACAGGGATGAGCGGACGCCAGGTGAGTTCCTCATCGGCGAACTTCTCTACAGCGACACGGTCCTGCTCGTGACCCCGGAGCTCGTGGCCGTGGATGCCGCGGTCCGGGACCGCGGTGTCCGGCTCGTCCGCGAACTGGCCCCACATGCCCGGATCGCCGAAATCACCGCCGACTTCACACTGGGCCGTCACGACCGGACGGAATCAGCCGCGCGCTCGTCTCCGGGTTCCGTGCAGATCCCTGCAGCCTCGGCCGCGCCGTTCAACACGGTTCTCGTCACGAGCCGGAAGCCCCTGCATCCCGGGCGCTTCCGGCATGCACTGCCGAGACTGGCGGAAGCGAACTGTTGGATGCGGGGCAGGCTGTGGGTTGCGTCGGCGCCGCAGTGCAGGATCTCCATCCGCGGCATAGGTCCCCGGGTCTGGCTGGAGAGCACCGGAACCTGGGCGGCCGACCGAAAGCTGCACCCTGCGACCCATCACCTGGACAGCACCGACGCCATGCTGGACTGGGATCCGGCCGTGGGGGACCGTGGCACTGTCCTGGCCATCACTGGCGACGGTGTCACCGAAAGCGACGCGGCGGAACTTCTGGCCGGCTGCGAACTCACCAGCTTCGAGATGCAGGAGGGCGCCGCCTCCCTCCACGATCCTTTTGAACTCAGCACATCCCTCTAACCCGATAGGAACCTGTCATGAAAGTACGAAACTCCCTCCGTGCCCTGAAGAAGATTCCCGGCGCCCAGATAGTGCGCCGCCGTGGCCGGACCTTTGTGATCAATAAGAAAAACCCGCGCATGAAGGCACGCCAGGGGTGATGCGGAGGTGTGACGGGCGGCGCGGCGGAGACGGTCAGCTGCTCCGCTTCGCCTGGTAAACATCCGGGATGCCGTCGTGGTCGGAGTCGATCTTTTCCTCTTCTTCGGCCCGGCGGTATTGGCGGTTCCTGGTCAGCAGCACCGTCGCGGCCAGCAGGGCGGCGAGCAGGGAAGCCGTGAGGATGCCCACCTTGGCATGGTCATCATGCACGCTGCCATGACCGAAGCTCAGTTCCGCCACGAGCAGTGAAACTGTGAAGCCGATGCCTGCGAGGAGCGAGACGCCGAAGACGTCGATCCATTTGAACGAACTGTCCAACCGTGCCGTGGTGGCTTTGGTGAGCAGCCAGGTGGTGCCCAGGATGCCGGCCGGTTTGCCGAGGACCAGGGCCAGGACGATGCCCACGGCCACCGGATCGGTGAAGGCCGAGCCGAGGCCGTCCCAGCCGCCGACAGCCACACCGGCGGAGAAGAAGGCGAAAACAGGGACCGCAACGCCCGCCGAAATCGGGCGGAACCGGTGTTCGAAGATCTCGGCCAGGCCAGGACCGGCGTCCGGCCCGCCACCCGCCCGGGATCGAATAACCGGGACGGCGAAGCCGAGCAGCACGCCGGCCACGGTGGCGTGGATGCCGGAGGCATGCACGAGCGCCCAGGTGATGATCCCGAGCGGGAGCAGGATCAGCCAGGCGGCAGCATCATGGGTCCCGAAGAACCGGCGGAATTTCTGGGCCAGCAGCAGGTACAGACCGAGTGGCAGCAGGGCCAGCAGCAACGGAACAACCTGGATGTCCGAGGAGTAGAAGATGGCGATGATGCTGATCGCCAGCAGGTCATCCACCACGGCCAGGGTGAGCAGGAAGATCCTCAGGGCACTGGGCAGGTGGGAGCCGATGATCGCCAGGACGGCGACGGCGAAGGCGATGTCGGTTGCGGTCGGGATGGCCCAGCCCCTGATCGTCTCCGGACTGCTGATGTTCACCAGCGCGTAGATGACGGCCGGAACCAGGACCCCGCCGGCTGCCGCGGCCACGGGAACCACGGATTTGTTGAGTTGGCGCAGATCGCCGGCCACGAACTCACGTTTGAGTTCCAGACCCACCAGGAAGAAGAAGATGGCCAGCAGTCCGTCGGCCGCCCAGGCGCCGAGGCTCAGTTCCAGGTGCCAGGGCTCGTACCCGAACTTGAAGTCCCTGAGCGCGAAATAGCTTGCGGAGGCGGGGGAGTTTGCCCAGACCAGGGCGATGACGGCGGCGGCAACCAGGAGCGCGCCGCCCACGGTTTCCTTGCGCAGGATCTCCCCGATGCGCAGGGCTTCGGCGTAGCTGCCGCGGGCGAAGACTGTGAGGCGCGGCGGAGCGGGAGGAGGTGACTGGCTCATGGGACGTCCTAAATTCGGGTCAGCAAATACATTGCCGACCAGACTTCCCGGCTCACCTTCAACCAGTGTACAGGGGCTGCCGGCAGGGGAATTTCAGGTGGTTCAGTGGCTGGCGCCGAGTTTCCCGCCAAGCCGTGCACGCATCTGGGCGCTGGCATCGTTCAGGCCCACGATCTCCACGTCCTTGCCGTGGTGACGGTATTTCTCGGTGATGGCGTCCAGCGCTGCGATAGTGGAGGCGTCCCACAGGTGCGAGGCACGCATGTCGATGATGACGTGGCCGGGGTCCAAGGCGTACTCGAACTGGGTGTAGAGGTCGTTGGACGAGGCGAAGAACAGTTCGCCGTCCACCGTGTAGGTGGCTGTTTCCTGCCCGTTGATGGTCTTGACCGTCCGTTCGACCGTGACGAAGTGGGCCACGCGGCGGGCGAACAGCACCATGGCGACGAGGACGCCGACTCCGACGCCGATCGCTAGGTTGTGTGTGGCGACGACCATGGCGACGGTGGCGACCATGACCATGGTTTCGCTCCTCGGCATCATTTTCAGCGTCCGCGGCTGGATGCTGTGCCAGTCGAAGGTCGCCCAACAAACGAAGATCATCACGGCGACCAGGGCGGCCATCGGGATCACGGAGACGAGATCTCCAAGGGCTACGACGAGGATCAGCAGGAAGACGCCGGCGAGGAAGGTGGAGATCCGGGTGCGGGCACCGGAGGCCTTGACGTTGATCATGGTCTGGCCGATCATCGCGCAGCCGCCCATGCCGCCGGTGAATCCCGTGACGATGTTCGCCACGCCCTGCCCCCAGGCTTCACGGCTCTTGTGCGAGCGGGTGTCCGTGACATCGTCGACGAGCTTGGCGGTCATGAGGGATTCGAGCAGTCCGACGAAAGCCATGGCCAGGGCGAACGGGAAGATGACCTGCAGGGTCTCGAAGCTGAACGGCACATCGGGGATGAACAGGGACGGCAGGGACTCGGGCAGGTCGCCCTTGTCACCCACGGTGGGGACGTCCATGGAGGCAAAGACGGTGAGCAGGGTCAGGGCAACGATGGCGACCAGCGGGGCCGGCACTGCCTTGGTGAGTTTGGGCAGGCCGAAGACGATGAGCAGCGCGAGGGCGGTCAGGGGGTAGACCGGCCACGGCACATTGACCAGCTCGGGAACCTGGGCCATGAAGATCAGGATGGCCAGGGCGTTGACGAAGCCCACCATGACTGACCGCGGAATGAAGCGCATCAGCTTCGCCACGCCGGACAGGCCCAGGATGATCTGGAAGATCCCGGCCAGGATGACGGCGGCGATGAAGTAGTCCACGCCGTGGGATTTGACCAGTGGCGCGATCACGAGCGCGATTGCGCCTGTCGCGGCCGAGATCATGGCAGGACGCCCGCCAACGAACGCGATCGTCACAGCCATCGTGAACGAGGCAAACAGGCCCAGCCGCGGATCCACACCCGCGATGATTGAGAACGCGATTGCCTCCGGGATGAGGGCCAGGCCGACGACCAGACCGGCGAGGACTTCGGTCTTGAGCCGGCGCGGGGACTTCAGGGTCTCCCTGACTGACTGCAGCTGTTCAGGTGTGGGCGGGGCATCCGCGGCGGCTTTGGTGGCCATTGCTGGCTCCGTTCATGGTCAGGAAGGCGCACGACAGCGCCTTAGCTCTTTCGAAGAATGAAGGGGCGCAGCGCCGCGCCTGGAAGAGGGGGGCGCACTGGAAGCCGCTGCCACCCTCAAGAACTTTACCGCTCCGGCTCGCAACGAGGTGGTCCTCCGGGTCTACCGGAGGACCACCTCGAACGCCTCATGATCTCTTTGCCGTGAGAAGCGTTGGCGACGCTCAGCCGGCGGGTTTGAGGGCCGTGCGCCAGGCGGCGACGGCTTTGGCGGTGCTGAAGGTCCAGGTGGCGGTGCCGGCGGCGCCGGCGGTGGCCTGGGTTCTGTCAGCCTGCTCCGCGACCTGGCCGCCGGTGGTTTCCCAGCGTTCGGTCCAGCCGGTGGGCGGGGTGGCTGCTGGGTTGGAGCTGTCGAAGCCGAGGCCGCCGATGAGCAGGGCGCCGTTGCTGGCGGTGGTGATGCTGCCGACCGTGATGCTGGTGGCCGAATAAGTGGCGTTGGCGGCGGTGGCCACGGTGCTGTCCAGCGGTGTGGTGGTGTTGACGCCGGTGTAGGCGGTGATGCCGCCGCCCCACTTCTGAGCGGTGCTCAGGGTCCAGGTGTAGGTGGAGGGGTCGGAGGAGCCGACGACCCGGTAGTACGCGAAGACGCGGGCGCCGGTGCCGATGGAGAGCCCGCTGGTGATCGCGGTCCAGCCGGCCGGGACGGCAACCGTGGGGTTCTTGTCCGCGGTGAAGGACGCGACCAGGACGTCACCGGCCGCCCGGCCGGTCGGGGCGGGCAGGGAGACGGTGGTGGTCGCCGTTTCGGTGGACGCGGTCCGTGTGCTGCGCACGGCGATCTCGGCTGGGGTGCCGCCGGCGGGGTTGACCGTGATCGTCCGCGTGCTCGAGGATGATCCGCCGTCGTTGGTGGCGGTCAGCCGCGCGGTGTAGGTCCCTGCCGTGGTGTAGGTGTGGGACGGATTCTGCGAGGTTGACGTTGCGCCGTCACCGAAATCCCACGCCCACGACGTCGGCGAACCGGTGGAGGTGTCGGTGAAGTTCACCGCCAGTGGTGCCGTGCCGGACGTTGGCGTCGCGGTAAATGACGCGACGGGGGCGGCGGGCCCGCTGAGCGGGTTGACCGTGATGGTCCGCGTGCTCGAGGATGATCCGGCGGCGTTGGTGGCGGTCAGCCGGGCGGTGTAGGTCCCTGCCGTGGTGTAGGTGTGGGACGGGTTCTCCGTGGTCGCGGTGTCACCGTCGCCGAACTCCCACGCCCATGACGTCGGCGAACCGGTGGAGGTGTCGGTGAAGTTCACCGCCAGCGGTGCCGTGCCGGAGGTCGGTGAGGCCGTGAATGACGCGACGGGCGCGGTGGGTCCGGGCGGCGGCACCGTCGCGCCCGGTTTCAGGGCGGTGCGCCAGGCGGCGACGGCTTTGGCGGTGCTGAAGGTCCAGGTGGCGGTGCCGGCGGCGCCGGCGGTGGCCTGGGTTCTGTCAGCCTGCTCCGCGACCTGGCCGCCGGTGGTTTCCCAGCGTTCGGTCCAGCCGGTGGGCGGGGTGGCTGCTGGGTTGGAGCTGTCGAAGCCGAGGCCGCCGATGAGCAGGGCGCCGTTGCTGGCGGTGGTGATGCTGCCGACCGCGATGCTGGTCGCCGAGAAGCTCGAGTTGACGGCGGTGGCCACGGTACTGTCCAGCGGCGTGGTGGTGTTGACCCCGGTGTAGGCGGTGATGCCGCCGCCCCACTTCACGGCCGTGCTCAGCGTCCAGGTGTAGGTTGCCGGGTCGGCGGAACCAACCACCCGGTAGTACGCGAAGACGCGGGCGCCGGTGCCGATCGAGAGCCCGCTGGTGATCGCGGTCCAGCCGGCCGGGACGGCAACCGTGGGGTTCTTGTCCGCGGTGAAGGACGCCACCAGGACGTCACCGGCCGCCCGGCCGGTCGGGGCGGGCAGGGAGACGGTGGTGGTCGCCGTTTCGGTGGACGCCGTCCGCGTGCTGCGCAGGGCGATCTCCTGTGAGGTGCCGCCGTCGGGGTTGACGGTGATGGTTCTGGTGCTGGTGTCGGAGCCTTCGTCGTTGGTGACGGTCAGCCGGGCAGTGTAGGTCCCGGGCGCCGTGTAGGTGTGGGAGGGGTTTTGCGCGGTGGCGGTTTCGCCGTCGCCGAACTCCCACGCCCAGGACAGCGGGCCGCCGGTGGAGGTGTCGGTGAAGTTCACCGTCAACGGTGCCGTGCCGGACGTCGGGGAGGCCGTGAACGACGCGGTCGGGGCGCCGCCGGGCGGGGGCGGGGTGCCGAGGCTGCGGTCTGAATACCAGTAGCGTTTGGCGACGTGGTCGGTGGCCATGACGACGATCCCGGTGACGGCGTTCACGCTCTGCTTGGTGCTGGTTACGTTGTTCATGTTGGCCGAGTTGGCGTCCTCGATGACGGGCGTGCCGCGGCCGGTCCCGAAGACCGGGTTGTCCATGTCCGCGGTCTTTTCGTAGATGCTGCCGGCCACCCCGGAAAACGCACACCCGCTGACCGTGGTCGAGGGTGCGGTGTGGAAGGCACGGACCAGGTTGTTCTCGGTATCGAGCAGGATCTGCGGACGCGAGACGCAGTCCCCGGTCCGGGCGATCGTGGTCTGCTCAAAAACCCCCGTGCCCGGCTTGAACACCACCAGCACCTCCTGGGCCAGGTTCGGGTCCGTCGAGCCGTCGTTGAGATTGGTCTTCACCGCGGCGTAGACCCGCCCGGTGGGGTCGGCCTGCAGGGTCTTGATGTTCAGGTGGTCATCGGCCTGCCGGTTCCCGCGGATGGCTTCGCGGTGCCGCCACGACGACGCCGCCCTCGGATCGGTGCCGTCTCTGTGGGTGGCCCAGTGCGCGGTCCCGGTGGCCTGGTCCGTCCACATGATCCCGATTTCATCGCCCTTGAACGCCACGATGGCGGACAGGTCATCCGGCGTCGGGTTCGGATCCGCCGCGCCAGGCACCACGAACGGGGTCCCCCAGCCCGTGCCGCCGGGGCCGGAGCTGTTCACGAAAACGGTGTTCGTGGTGCTCGTGGCCTGGGTCCAGGTGGCCCACAGCGCCCCGGTGGAGTCCTTATCGATGGTCAGCGACTCGCTGCTGTTGTTCGAAATGGTCTCCGGGAACCCGCCGTCCAGCGAGTAGCTCCCGCCCGAGTAGCTGTAGCGGTACAGCCGGGCGGGCTGCCCGGACGCCGACGAACCCGACGTCACCACGTTCGAGGCAATGTACAACTTGCTGCCGTCCCACAACGTGTCCGAGGAACTGCTGCCCCGGCTGTCGCTCCGCACCCCGGTGTCCACCCACGTGGCCGTATCCCGGTCCAGCCGGTAAATGCTCCACCCGCTGCCCGTGGTCCACATGTTCGCCCACCAGGACCCGTCATTCCACCACAGCTTGCTCTGCGGCTTGTCCGCCGTCGGAGGGGTACTCACCCCGGAATACGTGATGCTCGGCGTGCCGACAGTGGCCGCCTGCGCCGGGCCCGAGACGCCCACCAGGCCCCCCGCGGCGACAATGGACAAAACGAGCAAATGGCTGAACCAGCGGAGCGTTTTTTTCATCATTCCGTAGTTTCTCTTCGGCGATGAAAGTCATCCGGACGAGGAAAACCAACCCGTCCGGGATCAGCTACGGCCCAGCCCGGCCCCCATGGCTATGGCCTGCGGAAACTGCGTGTCAAGGGAGGGAAGACATGCTTCGCAACTCCGGCGCGACTACGCCCATCGTCTGTCATCGCACTCCAAGAAACCTTGGAACCGGCCGGGACAAGACCGCCCATATAGGGGGTGTCCCGCCGGCAGTTAGCCGGCCGCCGGGACCTGGGGCGGAACGGCCGCAGGGACTTCCGGCGCGGGCGCGCGGGTGATCTCCAGTTCGGAGTGGTCAAGCAGCCTGCGCCCGCCCGTGAGGGTGTCCATGATCCACAGCAGGCCGTGGTTGTGGGCCACATCCGTTACGGTGCCCCGGTGCAGCAGACGCCCGCCGCGCCGCGCTTCAACAACGTCACCGGGCGAGAGGTCTTCGCGCGCCGCGGCAGTGAGTTCGTCCTGAGTCCCCATTGTGGATTCCCTTCCAGGTAATCGGCATCCGATCCCAGTTTGCTCTTGGAAGGTTTCGCCATGGTGTACGCAGGATGGAGTTTTCGTTCTCAGTAGATGCCTGTGGTCACTGGTGCCCGGCGCTGGTGGTGCCGAACATCAGGGTCCGGCGGGGCACATCGTAGAATACCGTCTCCGATGTGGACAGCAGGTCCTGAAGGTTGTCGGCATCCTGCGAGTCGAGGGTGAGGACTTCCTCCCAGGCACCCTGGTCAAGGACCAGCTGGAGGGTCCAGGTGCCGGGCTTGCCGGGGTCGCCCGCCACCCAGCTGAACTGGTAGTGGTTGACTTGGCGGACCTTGATGCTGTCATCGGTCATGGGCTGCTTGGGGTTGGGGCTCATCGTTTCCTCCTGGACCATGCATGCGTGTTCCGGGAGCCGCGGCTGCAGCATCCCACCATGCAATGTAGACCCACTCCGCAGGCCGGACCAGACCCCAATCACTCGGAGTCCGGCACGATGAGCACGGGCACCTGCCCTCGGCTGATCAGGGTCCCTGACACGGACCCGGCCAGAAGCCTGTCCACCCAGGCCGCGGCTCCGGGCCGGCCGGCGCCCACGATGATCAGTGACGCGCCGGTGCTCTCCGCCAAGCGGCCAAGGGCTGTTGGAACATCACCGTTGAGCACACGGAAGGACCAGCTCTCGCCAGGTTCCCCAAGGATCGATGTGAGGCCCAGCAACAGTTCCCCGGACGGGAAATCAGCCTCCTCGTTGATCACCGGATCCAGGGATCGGGCCGTTCGCTCGCCGCTCGGATCCCACTCAGTCAGGTAGCTGGCAGGGTCCACGAAGGCGCACACGAGGTGCCGTCCCAGCGCGGCCGCCAGATCGGCCGCCGTGCGGACGAGATCCTCGGAGAAATTCCAGTCAACGCCGAGCACGAGAGGCCCCTCCGGCCATTCTTCATGGGCCGGCCCCTCCAAGATGTCCTCAGTTCCTTCGTAGTTTGGCCGATGGGCAGACGCTAGGAGTGGGTGGGTTCTTCCACAAGCGCGGTGGCGATGCTGTCCGCATCCTCCAGCGCGGCGAGATAGCGCTCGGCATCCAGCGCCGCGGCGCAGCCGGTTCCCGCGGCCGTGATCGCCTGGCGGTAGCGGTGGTCCACGGCGTCCCCGCACGCGAACACACCGGACAGGTTGGTGACCGTGGTGGGCGAGTCCACCTTGATATAGCCCTCGGCGTCCAGTTCCACCTGCCCGGCCACCAGCTCGGTGCGCGGCACGTGACCGATCGCCACGAAGATCCCGGTGGCGGACTGCTGCCGGGTTTCGCCGGTGCGGGTGTCCGTCAGCGTGACGCCGCTGACCTTGCCGTCGCCGTGGATGGCGGTGACGGCCGAGTTCCAGGCGAAGCTGATCTTGGGGTTGTCCTTGGCACGCTGCGCCATGATGCGGGACGCGCGCAGTTCGCCCTTGCGCACGACGACCGTCACGGACTTTCCGAAGCGGGTGAGGAAGGTGGCTTCCTCCATGGCGGAGTCACCGCCGCCGACGACGATGATGTCCTGTTCGCGGAAGAAGAACCCGTCGCAGGTGGCGCACCAGGAGACGCCGTGGCCGCTGAACTTCTTCTCCTCCGCCAAACCCAGTTCCTTGTAAGCAGAGCCGGTGGCCAGGATGACCGCCGGCGCCTCGTGCGTCTCGCCGCCGCCGGTGACCACGCGCTTGAGGTGCCCCTTGAGCCGGACGTCCGTGGCGTCGTCGAACACCACCCGGGCACCGAAGCGCTCGGCCTGCTGCTGCAGTCCGTCCATCAGTTCCGGGCCCTGGATCCCGGCCGGGAAGCCGGGGAAGTTCTCCACCTCGGTGGTGTTCATCAGCGCGCCGCCGGCGGTGACCGAGCCGGCCAGCACGAGCGGTTCCAGGCCCGCCCGGGCAGCGTAGATGGCAGCCGTATAGCCGGCCGGGCCCGAGCCGATGATGATCAGCTGGTGGGTGGCCACGTCCCCGGGCTTGGCGTTTCTGGTGCTCACTGCTGGCTCCTTGTCCTCAGGCTCGTTCAAGCGCTTGCGGACCCAAAGGGCCGCTAGACAAGTGCAACAAGGATGGGGACTTCAATCAAGAAGATGTCAGGGGATGCGGCGGCCGCCGGAGCGGCTCAGGAAGAACAGCAGCACAGCACCAACGAGCAGGAACGGTGCCACCCACAGCAGGAACCCGACGGCCTCCACCGTGCCGCCAATGATCAGAAAGACCACCGCCACGGCGGCAACGGTCCACATTATCTTTCTCATCGCCGTCACCAGTCCTGACCTCCGGGCCGCCCCGTTGCGGGGATGAGCGACTATACATCCGGCTCGAATGGGCACGCAAGCACATGACGGGTGGACCCGGAGCTGACGGAACAGGGCTGACGGAATGAAGGGGCACCCGGCCCACAGGGTTTTCCCAACCTGGCTCCCACATAGTCATAACGGCAAGCACCCGATGCTTCGGACTTCCGGATCCCGGTGCGGGACGCGCAGCAGGAAAGCGGCACCTGCGAACAGCGCGCGTACCGTGGGGGGCGGGAATGCGGTGACGAATGTCAGGGTCTGCTGGGGGAACCCATAGGGCGTACGACGGCGGCACGGTCACCAACGCAAGGTGACCGCGTCGGCGTCGTACGCTGTTTAACCGGCTTAGGACGGAGCGTTGAGCCTGGCGAAGCGGAGGACCGAGATGATGGCCGGGGCGAGTTCGTCTTCCATCTGCCGGTAGTAGTCGGCGCTGCGCCGGTAGGGATCGACGACGTCGTTGTCGGCCGCTTCGGGAGCCAGCGCCAGGTGCCGCACTGAAGCCGCACGGGCCGGGAGGGCGCGCCAGAGCTCGGTGTTTGCACTGATCCGGTGATGGTGGTTGCCGCCTGACTGACTGCTCCCGCCTGGCTGTGTGTTCCCGCCTGACGGCGGGGTTTCCCGTTCCTCCAGGACATCGAGCATGCGGGCGAACTCGCGGATGGTGAAGGTGCGCTTGAGCAGGGAAGCGTCGAGCTGGAGGACTTCGCCGCGGTGCGCGGAGGTCATGGTGAGCACCACGTCCACCGGCCGCAGGATCTTGCCGGTAAGCTGCCGTGCGGCGAATCCTTCCGCGGTTCCGCCGAAGGTGTGAATGATGTCCGCGGACAGCGGCTGAACGGGGTCGCCCACCAACGCGCGGGTGCCGGCGCTGCGGACCTCGAAGCCGCCGGGCAGCACCTGGTCCAGCCCCGCCTGGAGCAGCCGCTCAGCCACGGGGGAGCGGCAGATGTTCCCCGTGCAAACGGTCAGTATCCGGACAGGTGCAGGCGATTCCACTGTTGTTGCTCTTTCGATGGGTTCGGAGATGGGGATGGCGCGGACGGTTCTTCTTTATCGAACCTAGCATTCACGCGGCGCCGGGAAGCAGGAGGCGCGGCGGCAGCGTCACGTGGACGGGACCATAACTTAACGGACACCTCCATTAACTCGAACAGTTGAGGGCGCTGGGCCGATCGTTATGGCCAACAACGGTTCAGCGTCAATCACTCCCGGCCCAGATCACGGAGCTGCGAAAGGCGCAACACTTAAGGGACCTGTTTCCGGCCCCTGGAGAATGACATGCGCAGAACAGCATCGTCCCGCGCCGCGGTTTCCGCGGCATTTCTTTGCGCTGTGATGCTTGCCGGATGCGGACAGCAGGCCGCGCCACCGGCGGGCACCGCGACCAATCAGGGCACCGCGACCGACCCGGTCACCTCGACAACCACGGCCGCCCCGCAGGGCCCCACGCCGACGTCGGACTCGTACGGGGCACCCAGCCCGACCGGCGCTACGACGCCGCCGGCGGCAGCCTGGACGACGTACACGACCGCCGACGGCCAGCTGACCTTCGACCTGCCCGCGGCATGGAGCGTCAGGGATCCCGCGGGCGAACTTCCCGAAGGCGGCGGCGCGTTCGCGGAAATTACCAACCAGGCGGGAAAGCCGCTGGCTACCCTCCGGACCAATATGGCCACCGGCTCCACGTGTACAGAGCGGCATCCGTACTCCGTTCTGGACACCCAGGAGCTGCCGGCCCTGACGCAGAACGGGCTCACGCCCCGGTATGTGTTCGAGACCCGCGGCAATGCCACCGACCCGGGGCCGGCGAACACTCCGGGGGCGGCCTACGGCATCGCGTCAGGCCCGGCACCGACCGGAGACTCTGCCTGCCCCATCTTCCACTTCTTCACGTGGCCGCCCACTGCCGCCATGTTCGGGGCGTTCTATAACCCCGCGAACAACGAGACGCCCGGCGACCCGTCCCTGCCGTACCTGGAGAAGGCGGAAAGGTATGCCGGTACTGCCGAGTACCGGGACATCAAGCGGATGATTACCTCGCTGCGGCCGGCGGGCTAGGCTGTGACGCGACTCTCTGGTGCCGGCACAGGCTAGCCGGCACGAGGCAATCCGGCACAGGCTAGCCGGCACGGGGCTATCTAGCGCCGGCCGGGCGGTAGTCCTGGGGAGGGTGCCGGCAGGGCCGGTGATTCTTTGTCTGTGCCTTGGAGGTGTGCCGGCGCGTGGCGGGGCAATGGCGGGCAGAGCCGCTGGACGAGTTCCCGGAACGCGTGAGGGTGGAAGGGTTTTGTGAGGTACGCGTCGGCGCCGGAGGCTACGGCGTTGAGTTCGTCTCCAATCTCGGCCCACGCGGTGACCATGAGGACCGGCGCCGTCGAGTGTGCCCGGAGATTGCGCATCACGTCCAGGCCGTTAAGGTCCGGAAGGCCGAGGTCCAGGGTGATAAGGTCCAGGTCCAGTGTTTCGGCTGCCTGGAGACCTGCGGTGCCGGTGGCTGCAGCGTGCACCTCAAAGCCCATTCCGGTGAGGATTATGGTGAGCAGGCTGCGGATGTCCTGGTCGTCTTCAATGACAAGGCAAACGCGCGCCTCCGTCTCCCGGGGCGACGGACCGGATGTGGCCGCCTCCCGTCGGATTACGACCGCGGTGACGTCGTCTTCCGCGGATTCGGCCGGTGCCAGCTGCATGAGGGCTGCGCACGTTTCCTCGGCCCTGGAATGCAGGGATGTGGCGCGCTGCACGGCCTCGGTGAAGTCCTCCACGGTGGGGAACGCGTCCAGAACGCCGTCGCTCACGACGACGAGCGAATCGCCGGGGTCCAGGAGCAGTTCCGCTACGGTCCAGGTCGCGTCGGGCCACGCCCCTACCGGTGGGCCAGCGGGCGGGAGCCGCCGTGCGGTCCCGTTTGCTGTGACGTGGAGTGCCAGGCCGTGGCCGGCATCCACATACCTGACTTTGCCCGAGGCGGAATCGAGACGGGCGTGGAAGACGGTAGCGAAGGACCCTGAGACGGCCAGGTCCGAGGTGATGGACCGGCCCGCAGCTTTGAAGGCGCTGCCCAGGTCCGGTTCGTTGCGCACCGAGCGCATCACGGCCCGGACGGTGGCGGCGATGAGCGCGGCGCCGATCCCCTTGCCCATGGCATCGGCGAATGTCAGGTGCAGCCCGTCTGGCGTTTCGTACCAGTCATAGAAGTCTCCGCCCACGCTGCGGGAGGGGCGGAAGGCCCCGGCGATCTCATAGCCGACCAGCTGGACTTCTTCCCGCGGCAGCAGGCTTTGCTGGACGTGGGCGGCCCTGTCAAGTTCACCCTGGGCGGCGGGGTCGGCGGCGGGGGAGCGTTTCCGCCTGAAGAGGGCATTGATCCGTGATTGGAGTTCACGCGGGCTGAACGGTTTGTTGATGTATTCATCGGCGCCGTTGTCCAGGCCCGCGAGTTTGTCCAGCTCATCCTCCCTCGCGGTGAGCATGACGATGAAGGCCTCGGAAAACTCGCGCAGTATTTTGCAGACCTCGAGTCCGTCCAGGTCGGGAAGGTTCAGGTCCAGCGTGACCAGGTCGGGGCTGCCCGCCCGGACTGCCTCGATGCCGGGGAGCCCGGCGGCGGCGGGCGTGACGTGGAAGCCCTGTTTGGTGAGGATGCTGACCAGCAGGCCGCGGATGTCCGGATCGTCCTCGATGACGACGGCGCGCCTCGGTTCAGACATGACGGCTCCCCCCTCGAATACTGTTTGACAAATATGTCACATCCAGCAGCATTTCGCTGGGGTGGATGGGTATGGCCCTCACGGAGCGGCCGCGGCTGTCAGCCGCGGGTGCGGGTCCGGCTGAGTTTCCAGTAGTTGTCTCCGTTGCGCCGTTCATAGGAGAGGACGTCGACGGCGGCTTTGGCCATGGCCAGGCCGCGTCCGGTTTCGGCGAACGCCTCCGGCATCTGGGCTGCCCCGATGTCCACGTGCGCCGTGACGCCGTCGTCTCTGAAATGTGCGTCAAGCCGCTCCGGGTAGACCTCGAGGATCAGGTTGCAGTTGACAGATCCCGCTTCGGCGCCGTGCTGGACGATGTTGCCCGCGACTTCGATGACGGCGGTCTCAAACATTACGCGGTCGACTTCGGATACGTCCGTGGATGTGGTCCACATCTCCGCCAGCAGGCTGTGGACCTTGTTCAGGCACTCCGGGTCCGTGCAGGCATGCAGTTCGTGGACCTGCAGGCGTCCGCCGGTGCTCACCGGAAGCACTCTTCTACAGTGTCATGCGGCTGGAGGATCTGGTCCAGATTCGTCAGCTTCAGCACGGTGAGGAGCTGTGTCCCGGCGCGGGCGATGCGAAGGTCCCCGCCGGCGGCGCGGGCGGTCTTCAGTCCGGCGATCAGGGCCCCAAGTCCGGAGGAGTCCATAAAGTCCGTGTTTGCGAGGTCCACCACTACGTGGGAGCGGCCGTCGTCTCGGACGACGTGGGCCACCAGGTCGCGAAGTTTGGGGGCGGCGACCATGTTCAGGCGGCCGCGGGTGCGGATCACGGCCCCATTGCCGCTGGACAGTTCGACGTCAAACTCCATTTTTAACCTCTTCCGTGGGGGTGAAGCCCGGGTACAACGCTGCGCGAATGATCACGCTGAGAATCAGCAGATCAAACATCACCCAAGCCACATTGACGAGCGTACCGGCGGGGGCGCCCAGTCCGGTGAACATCCGGATCAAGCCGGTGACAGCAGCGATGACCAGGGCAGCGATGGCAACCAGCTGCGGCCGGATCAGGGACCAGGGCGGGCCGCTTCCCTGGCGGGTTTTGGGGGTGACGGCAAATCCGAGGTCACGGCCAAACACGACGTTGGCGGCCGCCGTCGTGCAGGCCTTGATCCACACCGGAAAGAGGGCCACGCTGTATTGCTGGCCGCGCCAGGTTTTCCTGCCGCGGGCGGCGACGAAGAACAAGAACTGGTTCACCACCAGGAATGGGATCAGCCGGGCGAAGAAGTCGACGCTGAACGCATCCACCGGCATGGTTCCGAAGCAGAGGAAGATGATGGGAGCCGCTATGTACACGACCGCGGCGAAGCCCGAGAGGTAGCTCCACATCGTGGAGAAGTACATGAGCCGCTGCCCCGCGCTAAGCCCCTTCTGGAGCAGGGGGTTTTCGCGCAGGAAAACCTGCATGGTGCCTTGGGCCCAGCGCAGCCGCTGGGTCAGCATGGTGCGGAGGTCCTCGGGGGCGAGTCCCTTGGCCATGATCTCGTGGTGGTAGACGCTCTCCCACCCGTGGGCGTGCAGGCGCATGCAGGTGGCCATGTCCTCTGTCACGGAGTTCGTGGCCATGGGCATGACCGGGAGAGCCTCGTCGGAGCGGTCCACGTCCAGGGCCTGGACCATCGTGCGGACCGATCGGATGGCGCCAATGGGAGACCAGTCCCGCTGTGCCAGACGGTCGATGGTGGCGTCGTCGATGAGGATCCCGTTCTGGTCATCTCCGGAGAGGCGGGCGATCTCGTCCAGGTCCTCCTGCAGCGAGGCGAGGTCGACCGCGACGATGCTCCGGGCAGCGGCGTCGACTTTCCGCTGGAAATCGAAGGTGACTGTGGCGACGGGCCGGTTGTGCTGGAGTTCCTGGCGTGCGGTGCGGACAGCCGAGCCGATGTTCCTCAGGGCACGGTCCACGTGCCGGCTGGCCGTGCCGTGGTCGCCGCGTGCCTTGGTGATGACTTTGTCGGCGGCCTTGAGCGTCTGCTGGACGGTGGTCCGGACACCTTGGACGTAGCCGGTGATCCCGACCTGCATGAGGGCTTCGCGCCGAATCATGGCGTTGGAGCCGCAGAAGAAGGCCGCGTTCCAGCCATCCTTGCCTTGCTGGATCGGTCCGTAGAACAGTGGCGCCTGGCTTCCCAGGATGTCGTCGTCGGCGACGTTGGAGAACCACTGAGGGGTCTGGACCAGTGCGACTTTTTCATTGGAGAAGTGGCCCAGCATGCTGTGGACAATTCCCGGCTCCGGGATCTGGTCCGCATCCAGGATCAGCAGGAATTCCCCCTGCGTTGCGGCCAGGGCGTTGTTGAGGTTGCCGGCTTTCGCATGCCGGGGGAGGTTGTCCCAGTCGGAGGAGCGGGTGATGTAGCCGATGCCGGCCGCCTCGGCGGCCCGTTTCATGGCGGGACGGGCGCCGTCGTCCAGGATCCAGGTCTTGTGCGGGTACCTGATCCGGCTGGCCGCAAGGGCCGTGGTCATGACCAGGCTGATGGGTTCGTTGTAGGTGGTGATGAACACGTCCACTGTCAGGCCCTCATGAGGGGCCGGAGGGACCTCGCGGACGCGCAGCTTCCACATGGTCAGTCCGAAGAGGAAGGCATCGATCAGGCTGTAGGTTTCGACCATCACCAGGGGCACGCTGATCCAGGCTGCGGCCCAGTTCACCGAGAACAGCCACCGCCAGGCAATGTAGTTCACGCCCAGGATCAGGGTCAGCGTGGTGAGGATCCGGACAACTAGCTGATGGTTCACGCCCGGTCCTTTCCGTGCTCACGATCCGGTCTGTCCCGCACCAGCCGGCCAGCTTCGCCGACGGCGGGTGCGGGACAGAAGGGATCAGTTATTCCTGGCCGCCAGGGCCGTGGCGAGGGCATTTGCCGAGCTGCTGGAGCTGTTGATCCGCCAGTCGACTTCCTTGTTGTGGTGGAACCAGACAAAACCGGTGACATCGGGTTGGGCTGCCAGGTACGAGACCAGGGCGGTGTTCCAGTTGGCCTTGGACCCTCCGGCCTCTGCTGAGGCCGTCTCGGAGATGATGATGGGCTTGCCCGGGGCAAGGCTGCGAAGCGCGGTCAGTCCCTCGCCGAACAGGGCCGACGGGGAGGTCCAGGAACTCCACGACGCGGAGGTTCCCCAGTTGTAGCCGTCCAGGGACACGACGTCGACATAGGAGGCGCCGGGGTACAGCCCGGTCAGGGGTGTGGAGCCCCAGTACGGGACGTTGGGGCTCCAGACCCACTGCACGTTGGTCGCGCCGGTGGCGGCCACGACGTCGTGCACGTGGCGCCAGGCGGCGGCGTAGTCGCCGGCGCCGTTGCCGTTGGCGGCTTCGGCCCAGGGGTACCAGTTGCCGTTCATTTCGTGGGCGAAGCGCAGCATGACCGGCTTGCCCCAGTTCTTCAGGGCGGTGCCCCACTGCTGGATGTAGGTGTCGAAGTCTCCGGCGGTGATGCGGTCCAGGGCGTAGGCGGGCTGGTTGGCGCCGTTTCCGCTCCAGAGCCAGGGCTCCCACGTGATGAGGCTGGTGGCACCCCGGGCGTAGACGGCGTTAAGGTCCGCGATCGGGGCGGCCTGGCTGAAGTCCTTGTACGACATGACGATGGACGGGTTTTCGTTGACCAGTGCGGCCACGGCGTCCAGTTCCGAGCTGGCCAGCGGACCGCCCGGGGTGGACACCCCGAACCGCAGCGGATCGGAGCTGACGGGCGGTGTCGATACGGACGCGGTTGTTGTGGTCGACGGTTGCGTCTTGGCTGCCATCGTTGTCAGAGCCGTTCCCGACACTGTTGCATCGGCAAAGGCTGCATCGGTTTGGGCTGCGCTGTCCCGGCCTGCAGCAGTGGAGGCCGGGCTGTAGGTGACGGCATAGGCCTTTGACGCCGTCGCTTTGCCCGCCTTGGCCGTTAGGACCACGGTCGCCGCCGTTGTTGGGGGAATGGTCACCACCGCCGTGAAAGCGCCGTCGGGTTTCGTGGTGAACGGAACGCTGGCCGCTCCTGCCGTCAGTGTTCCGGCGGACTGGCGCCCGAAGCCGGAGCCGGTCACCGTGACAGAGGCTCCGGCCGGACCGGCGTCGGAACTTAGCGTGATCCCCGCCCGTCCCCCGGCCTCCGCGGGTACGGCGATGCCAAACAGCACTCCCAACGACACGACAATGCTGGAGACGACCAGCCGAACTAAACGATTCTTAACCACAAACACTCCCCAGCATCAGTGAACCTGCCCCGGTGCGGGGCAAAATATCGGACCGGCCCAAGTTCGGTTCCTCCGACGCCCGGTACGGCGTCAGAAGAGAGGGCCGCGTCCATGGTCTCAATAGGATCCGTACCCCGGAGCGGACTTGTCCGAATGCTCGGTAAACCCTGTGCTGGCCACACGAAGCCTTGCGAAATCCTTGGCTAATCCTGAGGCGGTGAGTGCCGGGCAGGATCGAGTGCCTCGAGGGTTCTCCAAGTGCATCTGAGGAAGGGCTCAAACCCGGGCGGCAGGTATGCTGGACGGGCGCCCGGGGCAGCCGTTCAGCGGCTGGATTCCGGCGTGCCCCAAGGTTTGGGCCCCGGTTCGGGGGAGCCGGCGCGCAGGGTTTTTCCATCCTCCGGTTCCTAGCTTGGGTTCCAGCCGGAACGCAGTGTAGCGGGAAGTTGTGTAGCCAGGAACAGGAGGAGCAGATGAAACCCCATGCTCCGCTGCGCCTGTTGCGCCCCCTGACCGTCACCGGTCTGACCGTGGGGCTGGCTGCCGGGGGCCATGTGGCGGGCGGCGGCACCCTTCCCGCGCCGATGATCGCCTTTGCCCTGGCCGCGCTTGTGCTGGTCCCCGTGGCCTGGCTGACGCGGCGTGAGCTGTCCTTCACTACGCTGCTCGGACTGCTCGGCGCCGGCCAGTTGGTGCTGCACGATGCCTTCAGCACGCTGTCCGTCAGCGCTGTGTGCCAGAGCCCAGTGTCCGGTGGAAGCCACCACCAACATGGGGGCATGCCAAGTCTGGAGTGCCTTCCGGCCGCTGCTGCGGGAATGGACGCCCACACGGCAGCCGGCGTTGATCCGGTGGCCATGCTGATCGGCCACGCGCTCGCGGTTCTCGCCACGGCCTGGTTCCTGCGTAGGGGCGAAGCTTCCTTGTGGCAGCTCCTTGCCTGGATGCGTCCCCTGGTCCACGTTCTGCGCCCGGCCGTGATCCCGGTTGCGGGCCCCCGGACCTTTGCCCGCAACCCCGTTTTCATCCCTGCTCCATGGCGCAACCTGCGCCTGCACAGCCTCCGGGGACCGCCTGCCGCGGACCTCCTGCGTGCCTTGCCCTGCTGACCCCTCCCTGCGTCGCAGATGGGTGCGCGGGAAGCAGCTTTCCCACACCCATGCGCGCCGGGCCGGCAAACGGGCGGCGCCTGCGAAAGGCAATACACCATGAACACCACAGCTCTCCGAACCTTCAAGACAACCGCGGTTCTCGCCGCTGCAGCAGGCCTGACCATCCTCGGCGCCGGAGCGGCGTCCGCCCACGTGAACGTCGATCCTGACTCAACCTCGGAGGGCGGCTTCTCCCAGCTGACCTTCCGGGTTCCCAATGAGTCCGAGACGGCCAAGACGTCCAGGCTGACCGTCACCCTGCCGAAGGACACGCCCTTCACGTCCGTGTCGGTAAAGCCCATGGACGGCTGGAAGGCCGAGATCAAGGAAGCGGCCCTTCCCAAGCCCGTGACGGCCAACGGGGCAACCATCACCAAGGCTGCCGCGTCGGTAACATGGACGGCGGACGCAGCCCACCAGATTTCACAGCACGAATACCAGACGTTCTCCATTTCCGTGGGCCGCCTGCCCAAAGCAGGGACCACGGTAGTGCTGCCCGCAGCCCAGGCCTACACAGACGGCACGGTGGTGAACTGGAACGAGACGCCAACTGCCGGCGGGGCAGAGCCCGAGCATCCGGCACCGATGTTCGTCACCACTGCCCCGGCCGGCGAACATGGAGCGCATGGTGCCGCGGCTGAGACGCCTGCCGCGGAAACCACCCCTGCGTCGGCGACGTCTCCTGCCGCCGGCGACTCCACCGGGCTCGGCTGGGCAGGCCTGGTTGCAGGACTGCTGGGGCTGGCCGCCGGCATAGCCGCCCTGATGCGCACGCGCAAGGCCTAGGAACCGGATCGGCGCCGCCCCAGCGGAAGCTGCCCAGAAAGGGCGGGGCGGCTCCAAGGTTTTCCCAAGGTTTTTCTGGGAGGCGGGGGCCATGATGAGTGGCAATCGCTAGTGAACTTCGAGGACGCCTCCCAGGCAGAAACCTGACAGTCCAATGCATCGTCCATTCAAAAAGTACGACGCCGGTTCGGTCACCTCCCAGGGTGACCGGACCGGCGTCGTACGTCTTCCGTTGACAGTGGCCAACGACGGAACCGGCGCCGCCCTGAGTGCCGGCACTGAGACACGCGGTTCGGCTCAGCCGGAGGGTGCCCCGCACCCGTGGAGCAGGTACGTGGCGCTGGGGGACTCGTTCACGGAAGGTGTGGGCGATCCAGAGCCGCGCAGCCCGGGCGGACTGCGCGGCTGGGCGGACCGTGTGGCCGAGGAGCTCAGCGTGGGGCACGAGGACTTTGCCTACGCGAACCTGGCCGTGCGCGGCCTGTTGCTCGGCCAGATCCTGGACCAGCAGGCAGGGCCCGCGCTGGCCCTGCAGCCGGACCTGATCACCCTCTCCGGGGGCGGGAACGACCTTGTCTTCCGGGGCAGCGACCCGGACAAGTTGGCCGTGAGGCTGGACGCCGGCGTCGAGCTGCTGAGCACCACGGGGGCCACGATCGTGCTGTTCGCCGGGCCGGACTGGGGCGGGACGCCCGTGATCGGGCACAACAGGGCGAAGATCGCCATCTTCAACGAGAACATCCGCACCGTCGCGCACCGGCACGACGCCGTGATCGCAGACCTGTGGGCGCTGCAGGAGCTCGCCGATCCGCGGATGTGGGATCCGGACCGGCTGCATTTTTCGCCGCTCGGGTACCACACCATCGCCAAGCTGGTACTGGACACCCTCAACGTCCCGCATACGCTCCAGCCCTACCTGCCCAAGGACATGCCGGAGAGCAGCTGGCGCCATGCCCGCGCCGAGGACCTGGTCTGGGCACGCAAGTACCTCGTCCCGTGGGTGCTGAAGCGAATCCGGCACCAGACGGAGGAGGAGCTCAGGGCCAAGCGGCCAGTGCCGGGCCCGGTGTTCGGCTCGGAAGTGCAGGGCTCGGAAGTGTCGGGTCCGGAAATGTCGGACCCGGTTTAGGTGCCCCGTCTAGAGGCCCAGGCCTCCGAGCTTGTCCCCGAGCCCGCCCGGAAGCTTGCCCAGCAGGTCCGCGGGGTTGATGCCGAGGTTGGACAGCAGTCCGGCGTGCTGGTCGGTGTCGACCTGGTCGGGCAGTTCCGTCTCGGCCTGGGCGGCTTTGTCGTTGTCTCCCCGGGACCTGAGGAACTCGAGGATCTGGTTCTTATCGATCTGCATGGCGTTCTCCTTCTGCTTGCCAGAACTGGTAGTTCGGTTCTTTACGCTCCGCTCAGCGTCAGCGGCGAACGAGCTTGAAGAATAGTGCTCGCTTCCCCACTGGCCCTTTTCGGACTGATGGAGGAATGCAAACCCTAGCCCCAGCTTGGCCCAAATAGAACGGGTACTGAGCATTTTTGTAGGAGCCCCACAGGTGAGGAGCCATCGGCGGGCTTTCCTATCTGTTGCCACTCGGCCTGGTTCGTTTCCGCCGCAGCCGGGATACCAGGGCCTTTGACTGGGTGAGGAACAGCACGGTCAGCAGTGCCGCCCCAGCATGCGCGTGCAACATGAGTTCGATTGCATGATGCCCGGACGTTTGAGCCGGCTGGGGTTGGGGCAGCGGCCAGGCAAACATTCCATGCGTGTGCCCGGGCGGTGTGTCTCCGGAGGCATCCACGAAACCTGTAAACAGCAGGTGCAGCACCTGCTGAACCAGGCCTGACGCCAGGAACAGCACCCATACCCGGATGCGAAGGCCGGCGAGCATGGACGCTGCCATGCTCAACAACGCGGCTATCGCCACAAGAACCAAGGGACCTGGAACCGCGGCACCGCTCAGAAGATGCGCGGAGACACCGAGAACAACGGCCAGCGGACCGGACACCCACGCCGCATAGGTTCTCCAGCGGGGCAAATCCCGTGCCGTCACCGGCTACCTCCCGGACGGCGTGGCATCCCTCGACAGCACCCAGGTGTTCGTGCCGTCCTGGCGGGTGAACGTCACGGTGGTGACCAGGGCGCGGATGAGCGCCAGGCCGCGCCCGGTCTCGGCGTCCGCCCCGGGCATCCCGGCGTCCGCTTCGCTGAAGTCGGGCTGGGCCGCGCCAAAGGCACTGACGGTGGCCGTCAGGCTCGACTGCCGGATGCAGATGTCCACGCCCAGTTCAACGGGCGTGGGCGTTTCCGGGACGGCATGCTGCACCACGTTGGAGGCTGCCTCAATAACTGCGGTGGAGAACGTCATGCGGTCCATGTCCGGAACGAACGGCGCATCCTCCCACAGGCCGTCGAGCTCCGTGTGGACGGCCTCGATGGCTTCGGGGGTGGCACGGTCCCTGAAACTCCGGCGGGCGCGGACTCTAGTCATCTCCGAACGCCTCCTCAGCAGTGGCGTACGAGGTCAGCACGCGGTCCATGCTGGTCAGCTCCAGCACCATCTTCACCTGGGGCTGGACGGCGGCGATGCGGAGGTCCCCTCCGGCCTGCCGGGCCACCTTGAGGCAGCCGATAAGCGCGCCAAGGCCGGAGGAATCCATGAACGGCGTCTCCCCAAGGTTGACCACGATGCGGCTGGAGCCGGACGCGACGACGCCGGCGACGAAGTCGCGCAGCTTCGGCGCCGAGACCATGTTCAGCCGGCCGGAGGCCCTGATTTCGGCGTATGAGTCCTTGACCTCATAGCTAAGTTCCACTGGACTTCCTCTCGTCTGTCAAACCCTCTGCTGGAACGGCGTCCGGCGGCTCAAATCCTTTGTACAGGACGGCGCGCACCAGGATGCTCATCACCACGATGTCGTACACCACCCAGACCATGTTCACCAGCGTGCCGATGGGTTCGGACAGGCCGGCGGCAAGGCGTGCGATGCCCCCTGCTGCCGCAACCACCAGGAGGACGGACACCACGATCTGCGGCCGGATCAGGCTCCAGCTGGGGCCGCCGGTCTGGCGGTCCTTGGGGGTGACGGCGAACCCGAGGGGGCGTCCGAACCAGACGTTCCGTGCCGCCGTCGTGCAGGCCTTGATCCAGGTGGGGAACAGCGCAAGGCTGTACTGCTGGCCCCGCCAGGTGGGGATGCCGCGGCCGGCGATGGCAAACAGCAGCTGGTTCGCCACCATGAACGGGATGAACCGGATGAAGAAGTCGGTGCTGAGGCTGGTGACCGGCAGGACCCCGAGCAGCAGGTAGACGATGGGAGCGGCGAAGTAGACAATGGCGGCGAAGCCGCTCAGATAGCTCCACATGGTGGCGAAGTACATAAGCCGCTGACCCCATTTGAGGCCGCGCTGCACCAGCGGGTTTTCGCGCAGCATCACCTGGATGGTGCCCTGTGCCCAGCGCAGCCGCTGCGTCAGCATGGTGGCCAGGTCCTCCGGGGCGAGGCCATAGGCGAGAACTTCGTGGTGGTAGACGCTCTGCCATCCGAGGCCGTGCATGCGCATCGCCGTAGCCATGTCCTCGGTGACGGAGATGGTGGCCAGGGGCATGACCGGCTGGGCCTCGCCGGTGCGCTCCACGGACAGGGCGTCCAGCACGGCCTGCACGGATTCGATGGCGCCGAGCGGGGACCAGTCCCGGGCGGACATGCGTTTCACCGCGTCATCCGCCACCACGGGCACGCCTGCCTCACCCACCTCGGCAAGTTCCATGGCAGCGATTTCATCAAGGTCCGCCTGCAGCGCTGCCACGTCAGCCTGGACAAGCGCCTGGACGGCCTGGTCCACTTTCCGGCGGACCCGGTAGGTGATCTCGGCCAGGGAGTCACCGTGGTCGAGCCTGCTCCGGGCTTCCCTGGTGGCGGCCTCCACCTCGTCGAGCATCTGCGCCACAAGGGGCGACTCGGAGTCGGCCGACTTACGCGCCTTGCGGACGGCCGACTGCGACGCCGCCAGGGCACGCCGGATACTCTTTTCCGTCTCTTGGACGTACCCCACCAGTCCCAGCTGCATGAGGGCCTCGCGGCGCAGGATGGCGTTGGAGCCGCAGAAGAAGGCAGCGTTCCAGCCGTCCTTGCCCTGTTGGATGGGGCCGTAGAAGAGCGGCGCCTGGCTGCCCAGGGGATCGTCGGCGGGGACGTTGCTGAAGTACTGCGGGGTCTGCACCAGCGCGACCCGGGGGTTGTTGAAGTAGCCCAGCGTTTTGTCGAGGATGTCCGGCTCGGGAATCTGGTCGGCGTCGAGGATCAGCAGGAACTCACCCCCGGTGACCATCAGCGCGTTGTTGAGGTTGCCGGCCTTGGCATGCCGGGGCATGTCCTTCCAGTCCTTGCTGCGGGTGACGTAGCCGAGGCCGTGCTGCGCGGCCAGCTCCCGCAGTTCGGGGCGGGCGCCGTCGTCGAGGATCCAGGTGCTGTGCGGGTGCCGGATGCGCTGGGCAGCGAGGGCGGTGGTCATCACCAGGTCCAGCGGTTCGTTGTAGGTGGTGATGAAGACGTCCACGGTGGCGTCGGCAGGTGGCGGGGGAGCGTCCTTGCGGATCTTCAGCCGCCACACGGTCATGCCGAACAGCATCACGTCGATGAGGCTGTACGTCTCGGCGGCGACGAGCGGCACAGCTATCCACCAGGCGTCCCAGTTCAGCGAGGCCAGCCAGCGCCAGGCGATGTAGTTCACTCCCAGAACGATTGTCAGGACGACGATAAGCCGGGTCCAAAATCGTGTCACCGACCGTCCCCACCGGCCAGGCGCCGCACCACCACCGCAGTGACGTCATCCTCGGCGGTTCCCGCCGGAGCCAGCGCCAGCAGTGCGTGACATACGGCGTCGGCGGTGGGCTGGGTGAGTGTCACCCGCAGCACTGCTGCAGTGAATTCCTCCACGGAGGGAAAGATATCCAGGATGCCGTCGCTTACGACGACGAGCGCATCGCCGGGGCTAAGGTCCAGTTCCGCTTCACGCCACTGGGTGTCCGCCCACGCCCCGACGGGCGGGCCTGCCGAAGGCAGTCGCACGGCCGTCCCGCCGGTCCCGACGTGAAGGGCCAGGCCGTGGCCGGCATCCACATAGCCGACCCTGCCGGACGCGGCGTCCAGGCGCGCGTGGAACAGCGTGACAAAGGAACCTGAGCCGTCCAAGTCTGCGGCGATCGACGTGCTGGCGGCGCTGAACGCTGCATCCAGATCGGGCACGTAGCGCACGGAGCGCATCACCGCCCGAGTGGTGGCCGCGATCAGTGCTGCGCCCATCCCTTTGCCCATGGCATCGGCGAAGGTCAGGTGCAGGCCGCCAGGTGTCTGGTACCAGTCGTAGAAGTCGCCGCCCACGCTTCGGGACGGGCGGAAGACGCCGGCTACCTCGTAGCCGTCCAGCTGGACTTTTTCTGTGGGCAGCAGGCTTTGCTGGACCCGCCCGGCGTGGATCAGGTCATCCTGCGCCCCTGCATCCGCGGCAGAGGGGCGGGCGCGGCGGAACAGGGCGTTGACGCGTGACTGGAATTCCCGGGGGCTGAACGGTTTGTTGATGTAGTCATCCGCTCCGTTGTCCAGGCCGGTCAGCTTGTCCGGCTCATCCACGCGGGCGGTGAGCATGATGATGAAGGCTTCGGAGAATTCGCGCAGCTTGCTGCAGACCTCAAGACCGTCCAGGTCGGGGAGGTTGAGGTCGAGCGTCACGAGATCGGGCCTCGTGGCACGGACGGCCGCGATCCCGGCCAGGCCGTCAGCTGTCCCGGTTACCTCAAAGCCCTGTTTCGTGAGGATGCGGACCAGCAGGCCGCGGATGTCCGAATCGTCCTCAATTACTACGGCTCGGCGGAGCTCGGGGGAAGGCATGACTCAATTAAGTACTCTTGCGCCACTCTTGTCACCTTCGGAGCACTGTTCACACCAGCAACGGCCGTGGGAAATTTCTCCCGATTTTTCGGAATTCCGGCGCAAGGGAAAGCGTTATCTCAGTAACGCCCCAAGCTGCTGGGGGGCCTGCGGGCGGCGAGTGAAAGGAATAGGCGATGGACGCCGTCGGCCGCTTTACCCCTGGCGGTTCCGGCAAGGGACAGGCTCCGCACCCCTGGAGCCGGTACGTAGCCATGGGAGACTCGTTCACCGAAGGCGTGGGCGACCCCGAAGAACGCAGCCCGAATGGACTGCGCGGCTGGGCGGACCGCGTAGCTGAAGAGCTCAGCGCGGGCCGCGAAGATTTCTCGTACGCCAATCTGGCCGTGCGCGGACTGCTCCTCCAGGAGATCCTGGACCGGCAGACGGAGCCGGCGCTGGCCCTGAAACCGGACCTGATAACCCTGTCCGCGGGCGGGAACGACATGGTGTTCCACAACAGCAACCCGGACAAACTCGCCGCGAGGCTCGATGCCGGCGTCGAACGCCTGAGCACTACCGGAGCCACCATCGTGCTCTTCACCGGACCGGACTGGTGGCACACGCCAGTGCTCGGCAGGAACCGTGCCAAGGTGGCGATCTTCAACGAGAACATTCGCGCCATCGCCTACCGGCACCACTGCATCGTTGCCGACCTGTGGGCCCTGCGCGAACTGAGGGATCCGCAAATGTGGGACCCGGACCGGCTGCATTTCTCGCCACTGGGGCACCACACCATCGCCATGATGGTGCTGGACACCCTGAACGTGCCCCACACCCTCCAGCCCTTGGAGCCACGGGAGCTGCCGGAGAGGAGCTGGCGGCAGGCAGGAGCCGGTGACCTGGTCTGGGCGAGGACCTACTTCCTGCCGTGGATGCTGCGGCGGCTGCAGGAAAAGCCGCCGATTATCCGGAGGATATATGGGCGGCCCGATGTGCTGCGACCGAAGAGGCCGGCCGCTGTGCCGGTGCTGCCTGCTGTGAATCTGTCGCGGCGTCAGCCGCAAACGCCGGGGACGCCGCGAGCGGGCGAAGCGGTCCCTCCGGAGGCGGAATACGAGGACGGAGTCAAACAGGCTTAGGCACTGACTGCAACGACCCCCATCACCGGGTGGGGGTTATTGATGGTGCAGTTTTTCTCCAAGGTTTTCCTGAGTTCGCCGATACACCATGGATGGCCACTGCAGTTCAACCGAAACGGCCACCAAGATGCAGAAGTTCCTCCGCCGGCTAAGCCAACTGGTCGTCCTGTCCGTCGCCGTCGCCGGCGGATTGGTAGGCATTTCTGAGCCAGCGCAGGCGGCCACCGTCGGTACACCCAGCATCACCTATGCCGGGGTGAGCAACCCTCCCACGGCTGATAAGCCTCAGAGCAAGCTGTGGTGGAACGATGGCTCCTGGTGGGCGAATATGTGGACCACCGGCGGCGGCTGGAGCATTTACCGGCTGGACCGGGACACGGCCACGTGGGTGGACACTGGAGTCCGGAGCGACAGCCGGGGCACTACGTCCTCGGACACGCTGTGGGATGGAACCCACCTGTACATCGCCTCCAACGTGGTGACCGCCGGCAATTCTTCGGCCGGACAGTCCTCCCGCCTGTACCGCTACAGCTACTCGGACGGGACCTACACGCTGGACAGCGGGTTCCCCGAGACCATCTCGAACAACAGCAGCGAGACACTGACTATTGCCCAGGATTCCACCGGCGTGATCTGGGCCACGTGGACGCAGGTGTCCGGCGCCACCAACACGGTCTTCGTCAACAGCTCTGCCCCCGGCGGCGCGGACTGGGGGACACCGTTCGTCGTGCCCGGCGCGGCTGATCCGAATCCGACGCCGGATGACCTCTCGGCCATCGTCGCGTTCAAAGGCGATGAAATCGGGATCATGTGGACCGACCAGGCCACCGGGACCGCGTACTGGGCCACCCACGAGGATGACGAAAGCCCGCGGGACGCCGCATCGTGGAAGGTAACGGAAGCCATCAAGGGCAACAAGCTGGTTGATGACCACCTGAACATCAAGACGCTGCAGGCCGACCCCACCGGCCGGGTCTACGCGGCCGTGAAGACCAGTTTCAATGACGGCTCGTCCGACCCGAACCTGGCCCAGCTGGTGCTGGTGGTCTTCAAACCCGCCACCGGCTCCTTTGAGCAGACGACGATTGCCCGGACCGGTGACTGTGTTTCCCGTCCGCAGATCATGCTCGATACCCAGAACAACCTGGTCCGTGCGTTCCACACCGCGCCCTCCACGTCGGTCAGCGGCTGCGTCTTCACCGGGGTCGCCGGCAGCATCTACGAGAAAACGGCCTCGATGGACAACCCCGTGTTCGAGAACGGGCGCGGCACCCCGATCATCGAGGACGCCACGTCACCCAACATGAACGACGTAACCAGCACCAAGCAGAACGTGAATGCCACCACCGGCCTGGTTGTCATGGCCACCGACCACGTTGCCAAGCGCTACTGGTTCTCGGACCGCAGCCTCGGCACGGTGGACCCGCCCGAGGAGACGGCGCCGGTCGCCTCGTTTACCGCCACTCCGATCTCGGGCACGGCTCCCCTGACGGTGGAGTTCACGGACTCCTCCACCTCGGATACGACGTCCTGGGCGTGGGATTTCGGTGACGGGGAAACGGCAACCGCGCAGCACCCGTCCCACACCTACACGGCGGCCGGGACCTACACGGCGACGCTGACCGCCACCAACGAAGCCGGGTCGTCAACGGCCACGACGACGATCACCGTCAGCCCTGCCGACGACGGCCCGCCGCACACGCCGGCTGATGCCTCCATCAGGGGAGCAGCTGACACCCTGACCGCGGGACCCGACGGGGTGCTCTGGAACTACCCGGCCAACGGTCAGGGCGGATTCCTGCCCCGCGTGAGGATCGGCTCCGGCTGGAACGGGCTGAAGGACGGATTCGTCACGGACTGGAACCAGGACGGCGTGTTTGACCTGATCGCGCAGTGGGACGACGGCCGCATGAGCTACTACCAGGGAAGCGCAACAGGAGGATTCGCCGCGGGGCAGGTCATCGGCTCCGGCTGGAGCAGCTACCAGGTGACCGTGGGCCGCTGGCGCAAGGCTGATACATACCCCGGCGTGGTGGCCTATGACGCGGCGGGTGTTCTCTGGCACTATCCCAACACCAACGGAAGGACGCTGGGAACCCGCACCAGACTCGGTGGCGGCTGGAGCGGGCTTTACCTCACCATGGCCGACTACGACCAGGACAGCGCCCAGGACATCCTGGCCAAGCGCAGCGACGGCGTCCTGGTGCTGTACCGCTCAACCGGCGTAGGAAATTTCCAGCCCGGCACGCACCCCGTAATCGGTGGCGGCTGGAACAGCATCAACAGCATCACTACGGTCGCAGGCTTCCAGGGCGCCGGCACGTACGGGCTGATGGCCCGGTTCACCGACGGCCAGCTTGCGTACTATCCCATCAGTAACGGCACCTGGGGAACCCGCACCCTGGAGGGCGGCGGCTGGGGGCCGTACTACATCTTCCGGTAGGGACGGGATCGTCCGGTGAGGACGGGCTAAACACGCCTAGTTACTGTCAGGGCAAACCACAAACCCCCAACACCGGTGGGGCATTGCCTGCAGCGGTATTTTCTCCAAGGTTTTCAAGAGTTTGCCGGTGCACCATGAATTGCTATCGCAGTTCACGTGGGCCCCGGCCACGAGGTGGATGGGCCCACGCGGATCCTGGATCAGGCGCTGCCCGATCCGGATGAACACATACGTGTCACCGCCCCAACAGAAACGCCGAGCAAGATGAAGAAGACCCTCCGCCGACTGAGTCAATTGGTCGCCCTGTCCATTGTTGTCGCGGGGGGCCTGGTGGGTACCTCCACCGCCGCCCAGGCGGCCACCGTCGGAACGCCGAGCATCACCTATTCGGGGGTCAATAACCCTCCGACGTCCGATAAACCCCAGAGCAAGTTGTGGTGGAACGACGGTTCCTGGTGGGCGAACATGTGGACCACCGGCAGCGGCTGGAGCATCTACCGGCTGGACCGGGAAGCAGCCACCTGGGTGGACACCGGGGTCCGGAGCGACAGCCGGGGGACGACGTCGTCGGACACGTTGTGGGACGGCAGCAAGCTGTACATCGCCTCCAATTACGTGACGACAGGTAGCTCCGTGACAGCCCAGGCCCGGTTGTACCGCTACAGCTATTCCGGCGGCGCCTACACGCTGGACACTGGTTTCCCCACCGTCATCTCGGGCAGCAGCAGCGAGACGCTGACCATTGCCCAGGACTCCGCCGGCGCGATCTGGGCCACCTGGACGCAGACGTCCGCCACCAGCAGCACCGTCTATGTCAACAAGTCCCTGCCTGGCGGCACCGGGTGGGGGACGCCGTTCGTCGTGCCCGCCGCGGACCCCAACCCGACGCCGGATGACCTCTCGGCCATCGTGGCCTTCAAGGGCGACGAAATCGGGGTCATGTGGACCGACCAGGCCACCGGAACGGCGTACTGGGCCACTCACAAGGACGGCGAGGATCCAGTGGCGGCCACATCGTGGCAGGTGAAGGAAGCCATCAAGGGAGACAAGATGGTCAATGATCACCTGAACATCAAATCGCTGCAGGCCGACCCAGCCGGACGGGTGTTCGCAGTAGTGAAGACCGCCGTCGACGAAGGCTTGCACGACCCGAATCTGCCCCAGCTGCTGCTGGTGGTGTTCAAGCCCGGCACGGGTTCCTTTGAGCAGACGACGATTACCAAGGCCGCGGATTGTGTCTCCCGTCCGCAGATTATGCTCGACGCCGCCAACAACCTGATCCGCGCCCTTTACACCGCGCCCTCGACCTCCGTCAGCGGCTGCGCCTTCTCCGGTGTGGCCGGCAGCATCTACGAAAAAACCGCCTCGATGGACAACCCTGTCTTCGAGGCCGGCCGCGGCACGGTGGTCATTGAAGACGAAGCGTCCGCCAACATAAACGATGTGACCAGCACCAAGCAGAGCGTGAATGCTGAGACCGGCCTGGTTGTGATGGCCAGCGACCACGTTGCCAAGCGCTATTGGTTCTCGGACCGCAGCCTGGGCACCCCACCAGATCCCACGGCTCCGGTGGCGTCCTTCACCGCCTCGCCGGCGTCCGGCACGGCACCGCTGACGGTGAACTTCGTGGACACCTCCACCGGCTCGCCGACGTCGTGGGCGTGGGATTTCGGTGACGGTGAAACGGCAACCGCGCAGAACCCCTCCCACATCTACACCGCGGCCGGGACCTACACGGCGACGCTGACCGCCACCAACGAAACAGGCTCAACGTCGAGCACCACGACGATCAACGTCGGCCCGGCCAACAGCCCCTCCATCAGGGGAGCGGCTGACATCCTGGCCGCAGGATCCGACGCGGTGCTCTGGAACTACCCGGCCAACGGCGAGGGCGGATTCCTGCCCCGCGTGAGGATCGGCTCCGGCTGGAGCGGGCTGAAGAACGGATTCGTCACGGATTGGAACCAGGACGGCGTGTTTGACGTGATCGCCCAATGGACAGACGGCCGCATGAGCTACTACCAGGGAAATGCAGCAGGAGGATTCGCCCCAGGGCAGGTCATTGGCTCCGGTTGGAGCAGCTACCAGGTGACGGTGGGCCGCTGGCGCAAGGCCGACGCATACCCCGGCCTGGTGGCCCTTGACGCGGCGGGTGTTCTCTGGCACTATCCCAACACCAACGGAAGGACGCTGGGTAGCCGCAGCAGGCTCGGTGGCGGCTGGGGCGGGCTTTACCTCACCATGGCCGACTACGACCGGGACACCGCCCAGGACATCCTGGCCAAGCGCAGCGACGGCAGCCTGGTGCTGTACCGGTCAACCGGCGTAGGAACTTTCCAGCCCGGCACGCACCCCGTGATCGGCAGGGGCTGGAGCAACGTCAACAGCATCACCACCCTCGCAGGCTTCCAAGGCGCGGGCACCTACGGGCTGATGGCTAGGTTCACTGACGGCCAGCTTGCCTACTACCCCATCCTTAACGGCATCTGGGGCACCCGTACCCTCGAGGGCGGCGGCTGGGGGTCCTACAACATCTTCCGGTAAACAGAACTGATACACCGTCAGGCTGAGACATAACTGCTAACTGCCAGGGGCACCACCTTTGGGGGGTGCCCCTGGCAGTTTTTGCATGCCACAGAACTGTCCGCGCTCATCCGAAGTTCAAGGCAACCAAGGTCTCTCCCGAGGACTTTTCTCAGGGACCATAGCTGAGCCACTCTCCCAGAGGGAGGAACGTTGGCGCCGTTTTGCCATCGCAAGCGGTCGTTCGGCGCTGAACCTCTTCAGGGCTTTCGTCCCCAGCCAATGAGCACTGTCGCTAGGCCCTAATCATGGATAAAATTCCACGCACGCTACTCGGGCGCACTGCTTCCAGAAAGGATCCCCGATGACGGAGAACAACAATGCCGATGCCCGGAAACGCCACATCAGCACACCGAATCCTGCAGTGGAGGGTGAGACCGGGCAATACGCCGAGGGTGACTATGGAGAGGCCGGAACGGTCGAGACTGGCGCTGCCGCAAGGGGAGGTGATGAATACGCCGAGGGTGACTATGGAGAGGCCGGAACGGTCGACACTGGCGCTGCCGCAAGGGGAGGTGGTGAATACGCCGAGGGTGACTATGGAGAGGGCGGAACCGCGCACCAGGGCGACATCGCCACCAGCCAACCTAACGATCATCCAGAGGACCATGATGCCGCTGCGGGCCGCACCGACGACGATACGGAAGGTGCAGCAGGCCGCGACTAATTGCAAGGCGATGTGCGCAAAATTCAAAGAGCTTCATCGGATTTGCAGTACGGAAACCGGCGCCCGGCTCGGTGAAATCGGGGGCAGCGGCCCGGCCGGGCAGCTCCGGAAGCCCCTACCTGCACAGCGGCCAGAGATCGGGGGGGCTGCCTTGGCAGCAGCGATCAGCAGGGCAGCGGCGGAGATCCAGACACGGCGGTGCAGGCTGTTGGGCTGACCCCCTGATTGGGGGGGATCCGTGGGGTTGTCAGGGTAGTTCGAGGATGCGTAGTGTCTCAGGGTCGCCGGCTTATTGTCCTTCGCCGTCTTTCAGGTGAGCCAGTAGTGCCTTTTCGGGGCGGTCGGGGTTCTCCTGAGGTCGTTGCAGGAGGCCCTTGCGGGCTTCCGGTTTAGAGTCTGTGCTGCCGACAGCCGGTACGCCAGCTGTACCGGACAGTTTGCCGAGGCGACGGCGGCGGGCAGGGAAGCCGTCCCGGGCTCTGTCGCCTTACTGCTGGCTGCCTCGGGGGTTACCGGAGGATGTTGTAGCCGCCCCAGCCTGAGCTGACGATGGTCCGTGTACCCCAGGTCCCCTTGCTGAAGGGGTAGTGGGCGAGCCTGCCGTCGGTCAGCCGGCCGATGACTCCGTGGCTTCCGCTGGTGAATGCCGACACTTTGGTGATGCTGTTGACGGTGTTCCACCCGGCGCCTACCACGCGCCTGGTTTCGCTGACGAAGCCGCCGGTTCCGTTGGAGCGGTAAAGCAACAGTTTGCCGTCGCTGCGTTTGGCCAGGATGTCCTGTTTTCCGTCCTGATCGAAGTCCACCATGGTGAGGTAGAGGCCGCGCCAGCCGGTTCCGATTTTGGTGCGCGGCGACAGGGCCTTTCCTGCGCTGTTGCCGTAGTAATAGAGAGTTCCGGCCGCGTCGTAGGCAAGGACGCCCGGGTACTTGTCCGCTGTCCGCCAGCGGCCGACCGTCACGTGGTAAGGGCCCCATCCTCCGCCGAGGGACTGGGCCGCAGCGAATCCTCCGGCCTGCTTTCCGGAGAGGTAGGTCAGCCGCCCGTCCTTCCATTGCGCGATGATGTCGAAGACGCCGTCATTGTTCCAGTCGGACACGAACCCCTTGGCCAGGCCAGCCCACCCGCCGCCGATCCTTTCCCGGGGCTGGAAGCGGCCCTGGCCTGTGGCCGGGTAGTTCCACAGCACGCCGTCCGGCCCGGCCGCCACAATGTCAGCGGCGCTGCCGATGCTCGGGCGGATTGGAGCGGGGGCCGATGGGGCGCCGACCTTGATGGTTGTGGCGACGCTCGGTACCCCGTTGGGGTCCAGTGCAAAGAGCAGATAGTTGCCCGGCACCAGCACGCCGGGGTCGAGCGGCAGCTTCAGCGATGCGGTGTTGCCTGAGATGGCAGTCGCGGTCAGTGGGATCCGCCGCTGGTCGGTGTTCACGGTGTGGGTCACCGTGCTCATCCGCATCAGGGAGAACGTGGTGGTCGGCGCTTCGGTCGTTACCGCAATGATGCTGCCGGGTGCGGCGGCGGTTGGCGCGGTCACAATCCGCGGCCGAGTACGCGCACTGCCGTCTGCGTTCAGCAGGTAGGGTGGCGTGAAAATCTCTCCGTCGAGATGATTGGTGGTGCAGGTGCCGCACAGCCCGCCGCCGCCGACGAACACCCGGGCATCCGGGAGCAGCACGGCGACGCTGTGATACGTCCGCGGAATAGCCATCGGTGCCAGGGTAGTCCACCGTCCGGTTTTCGGGTTCCAGAGCTCCGGAGCCATCCTGGCGCCAACGTCGGTGGCGGGAACAGGAGTGGCCTGACCGCCGACGACGAGCACTTGGCCGTCGGGCAGTGCGACTCCGTTGGCGAACGACCGGCTGACGGCCATATCTGCGGTCCGGGCCGCGGTGACTCCGTTATTGATGTCGATGGTGTAGGCCCGTGCCGTGGCAGGAGCGTTCGAGTAGGCGGGTGCCCCGCCCACAGTGAGAATTTTGCCGACGTCGAACATCACGGCGTTGCCGTTCATCGCGTCCGCGCTGTCAGAGCGCAGACCGGCGGAGCTGATGCTGCCATTGCCTGTGGTGGAGATCCAGTTCATCTGGCTGCTCGGTCCGGCGTGGAACACCCGGCCGCCAGGGGCGGCGAACAGCCAGGCATGGTTGTCGGACCGGAATTCGCCTGCGGGATCTTTAGTCAGGATGTTGTCGACCAGCACGACCGGCAGTGTCCGCCAGCCGCCGGCGGCGGACCATACCTCGCCGTGCTTGTTGCCGATGCCGCCGGACCATGACCCGCCGAGGGTGAACACCTCACCGGTGGACGTGGTCACGTTGGACTGGTACCCGCGGGCGGTCTTCATGACCGGCCCTGCAGTCCAGGTGTTCGTTCCCGGATTGTAGAGCGTGGTTTTGGTGCTGTTGCTGCCGCCGCTGACCATGATCCGCCCGTCGGGCAGCATCGAGGTCCCGGAGCAGAACATGTCGTGGGCGGTGTTGGCCACCTCGGCCTGGCGCACCGCACCGGTGGTGAGATTCAGGGTGGACGTCTGGGTGAGTCCTGTGCTGCCGCCGTATGTGGTGGGGGAGTAGGCGGCCCAGGTTAACAGCTTGTTGCCTGGGAGCAGCGCCGCCGCGGCCGGGACAATCGGGAAGTTGATCGTCGGGCCCCAGGATCCCGCTGACCCGCTCGCCACCGCCTGTATTGTCAGGTTCCCGCTGGTCTGGCCGACGAGGTTGATCTCCGCTGCGTGGCTCCATGGCCCGCGGCTGCCGGCCTCGCTGACGGCGCGCAGCTGGACATAGCGGGCTGTTACCGCTGCGAACGTCACGCTTTTCTCGTCATCGGTGTCCGCCCAAGTGCCGCGGGCCACCGGGTTGCCCCACGCGGTGCTGCCGTCGGTGCTGACGCGGATCTCGAAGCTGCCAATTCGCCCGTACTCATCGCTGGAAGGGAGGTAGCGGAACCCCGAGATGGTTTGGGTTGTTTTCGTGTCGATCGTCAGGGTATGCGGCAAAGGGGCAGCAGGCGTGGTCTTCCTGCTGTGCCAGGATGTGGCGGGGTCCCCGTCAAGGACGTTGGCGGCCCGGCCGCTCCCGCCGGAATCCTCCTCGTCGCTGGCTGACACCGTCCAGCCTGCACGCTGCAACGGATCGGGGGCCGGCTCCACGGCCGCGGCCGGCAGCACTGCCGGGATGTGCTGGTGTCTTCCGTTCGCACTCGGGGACTCGTACGGGGCAACCATTTGCGAATCGGTCAAGCTCCACGCCACCGATGCTCCTAGCAGCAGGGATGCGACCGCAACCGCGGACACAAGTCGAGACATCTTCGCCTCCGCCTGGATTCAATCCCCATGCATGGGCGAAGGTTAGCGCGGGGACCTTGGAAAAAACCTTGGGCGGCAGAAACGGACATCGTAAGGCTGGCTGCCCGCGGGCCTTGTTGCGTGGTTGAATGGCTCCGTCCGGTGTGAAAGTATCTGCGTATGAATGCAGATACTGGTGCTTGTACGCTGACGCCAGACAGCCAGTACGTGGAGCTGGCCGTGGAGGTCTTCGCGATGCTGGCCGACGCCACCAGGGTGAGGCTGATTCTGGCGCTTCGCCACGGGGAGCTGCCCGTTAATGCCCTCGCCGAAATAGCCGGGAAGTCCGCCGCCGCCGTCTCCCAGCACCTGGCTAAAATGCGGCTCGCGCGCATGGTCGCCACCCGTCAGGAGGGAACCAAGGTCTACTACAGGCTGCAGGATGGCCATGCCTGGCAACTCGTCGCCGTTGCCATCCATCAGGCCGAACATGCCCTTGGCACCGCACCCCATCACGGCACCGCGCACCACAGCTCCGTGCCGCACGACATCCCAGCCGAGGTTGAGGAATGAGCCAGCACATGCCGCAAAGCGGGCACGACGTGCACACGCATGCACACGGACACGGGCCCCAGGGGCACGTCCACGCCACAGGCTTCAAAGGGTGGTTGCAGGAACTGTTCGTGCCGCATTCCCACGACGCTGCCGACTCGATCGATACAGCCATGGAGGCGAGCTCCCAAGGCGTACGCGCCGTGAAGTTCTCCCTCCTGGGGCTCGGCGCCACGTCAATGTTCCAGCTGGTCATTGTCCTGGCCAGCGGCTCGGTGGCATTGCTGGCCGACACCGTCCACAACTTCTCGGATGCGCTGACTGCGGTTCCGCTGTGGATTGCCTTCCTGCTCGGACGCCGGGCAACCACCCGCACCTACACCTACGGCTTCGGCCGGGCCGAGGACCTGGCCGGTCTGTTCATCGTCGCGATGATCGCCCTGTCCGCGGTCGTGGCAGCTGTTGAATCCATCCGCCGCTTCTTCGAACCGCAGCCCGTCCAGAACCTCGGCTGGGTGCTGGTGGCCGGGATCGTCGGCTTCGCGGGAAATGAGCTCGTCGCCATCTACCGCATACGCGTCGGCCGGAAGATCGGCTCTGCCGCGCTGGTCGCAGACGGCATCCACGCCCGTACCGACGGATTTACCTCTCTAGCCGTCGTCGGCGGCGTCATTGGCATCTGGCTCGGTTTCCCCCTCGCCGACCCCATCGTGGGGCTGCTGATCTCCGCAGCGATCGCTGTGCTTCTCTGGGGAACCGTCAGGGACATCGGCCGCCGACTCATGGACGGCGTCGACCCCGCCCTCACTGACCAGCTCACCGCCTTGGTGGAAAACGTGGCCCCGGAAGGAACCTCATCCCGACTGCGCTGGTCCGGGCACCGGCTCCACGTGGAAATCTCCGTACCGCTCACCGGGGCAGAGCCGCTGGGGCAATTGGCACAACTCACCGACAGCCTGGAACAAGCTGTGCATCAAGCCATGCGCAACGTCGGATTAGTAACCGTCGTACCCCGGTTCGCCTAGATCCGGTCCGCCACTTCGGCCTCGCCCGACTGCCGGGCGCAGTTTGCACAGCAGTACATTGCCTCTGCGCTCTCAATGCCGTGCCCGAGTATCCTGCAACCGCAGTGGTCGCAGGTTGGTGCCATGGCGTGGATGGCACATTCAAAACTATCGAAGGTTGCGGACAGGTCGCCCTTGCTGATGGTGAAGGCTTTGTCGTAATCGTTCCCGCAGGTGTCGCAGATCGCCATGATGTGCTCCTTGAGCGTGGGCGAGAGGGCCGGCGTTGACGCGCCGGACGGGGGCTATCGATCCTCGTGCTTTGAGCGCCCCTTCCATGCTAGGCGCGCGTAGCGGCGGCGTGAACAGGCGGTTGGGTGCCGGCTGGGATCACTGGCAGCCGTGCCTCCTACCCCAATCGTGCTTGACGCCCTTCGCCGCTTCCGCATATCCTGAACGAACGGTCGGTAAATAAATTCCGAGTACGGACGTGAATGCATAGGAGCAACCATGGCAGCGCAGAATCTGCAGTCAGTGCCTGACCAGCCGGCAGCCGCCGCGGCGGACGAAACACGCCAACAGCAGCTGGAGGCCGAAGGCCAGGCGTACTTTGACAAGGTCATGGCAGACGACTCCCGGATCGAGCCCAAGGACTGGATGCCTGCCGCATACCGCAAGACCCTGCTGCGCCAGATCTCGCAGCACGCGCACTCGGAGATCATCGGTATGCAGCCGGAGGCCAACTGGATTTCCCGCGCCCCGAGCCTGAAGCGCAAGGCCATCCTCATGGCCAAGGTCCAGGACGAGGCCGGCCACGGGCTCTACCTCTACTCCGCCGCCGAGACGCTGGGCCAGTCCCGCGACAAGATGATGGACGACCTCATCGCCGGCAAGGCCCGCTACTCCTCGATCTTCAACTACCCGGCCCTGACCTGGGCCGACATGGGCGCCATCGGCTGGCTCGTTGACGGTGCTGCCATCTGCAACCAGGTGCCGCTGTGCCGCGCGTCCTACGGACCGTACGGCCGGGCCATGGTCCGCATCTGCAAGGAAGAATCCTTCCACCAGCGCCAGGGCTTCGAGATCCTGCTGGAACTCTCCAACGGCACGCCCGCGCAGAAGCAGATGGCCCAGGACGCCGTGAACCGGTGGTACGCGCCGGCCCTGATGATGTTCGGCCCGCCGGATGACGATTCGCCCAACTCCAAGCAGTCCATGGCGTGGAACATCAAACGCTTCAGCAACGATGAACTGCGCTCGCGGTTCGTCGGCATGATGGTGGAGCAGGTCCGGGTCCTCGGCCTCACCCTCCCGGACAGCGAAGTCCGCTTCAACGAGGAGACCAGGAAGTGGGAGCACGGCCCGCTGGACTGGGAGGAGTTCAAGGAAGTCCTCGCCGGCCGCGGCCCCTGCAACGCCCAGCGGCTGGAACGCCGCCGGGAAGCGCACGACGACGGCGCCTGGGTTCGTGAGGCAGCGGCTGCTTACGCAGCAAAACAGGCACGCAAGCACGCGGAAAAGGAATTTGCAGCATGAGCCCCCACGGCAACCCGGAAGTGCCGGCCAGCTCCGGCGGAGAAGTAGAGAGTTCGGCTGCCCAGGTCCCGGCCGGCCCGGCCCCCGCCGCCGAGGAAGCCTCAGCGCACCGCAGCGTCTGGCCGCTGTGGGAGGTCTTCGTGCGGTCCAGCCGTGGGCTCAGCCACGTCCACGCGGGCAGCCTGCACGCGCCGGATGCCGCCATGGCCCTGCGAAACGCCCGTGACCTCTACACCCGCCGCAATGAGGGCGTGTCCATCTGGGTGGTCCCGGCGGATGCCATCGCCGCCAGCGACCCCGATGCTAAGGGCTCGTTCTTCGAATCCCCGCAGGGCAAGGACTACCGCCACGCCACGTACTACACCAAGAGCGAAGGAGTGAAGCACCTGTGACCGCTCCGGAAACCCACACCGAAGGCCACGGCGACATCTCCGTCGGCGTCGCCGGCAGCGGGGACTCCTCCGCCAGCGCCACCCGCATCACGCCGGGCAACGCGCTCCGCCCGGAGGACATCGCCCTCGAGGTCCGCACCGGCCTGGTGAAGCCGTCCGAGGACGCGGCCGAGTACGCACTGCGCCTCGGCGACGACGCCCTCATCCTTGCTCAGCGCCTGGGCCACTGGATCTCCCGCGCGCCGGAGCTGGAGGAGGACGTGGCCCTGGGCAACATCGCGCTGGACCAGCTGGGCCACGCCCGGTCCTTCCTCAGCTACGCCGGGGGAGCTTGGGAGAAGAGCGAGGACGAGCTCGCCTACTTCCGCCGCGAGCACGAGTTCCGCTCCGCCCACCTCTTCGAGCAGCCCAACGGGGACTTCGCCGTCACCATCGCGCGCCAGTTCGTGGTGAGCTACTACCAGTTCGAGCTGTACCGGCGGCTGACCCAGTCCACGGACGCCACGCTCGCCGCGATCTCCGCGAAGGCCGTCAAGGAGGTGGACTACCACCGGGACCACAGCGCCCAGTGGATCCTCCGGCTGGCCCAGGGCACCGAGGAGTCCCGCCGCCGCATTATCCACGGGCTAAGGCTCATCTGGCCGTATGTCGAGGAGCTCTTCGTGGACGACGAGCTGACCTCCCGCCTGGCCGAAGCCGGGACCGCCGTCGCGCCTTCCAGCCTGAGGGCCGACTTTGACCGGCTCACCGGAGAGGTGCTCGCCGAAGCGGAGCTGGAGGTGCCCGACGTTCCCGCAGCACCGGGCGGCGGCCGCCGCGGCAGGCACTCGGAGCACCTGGGCTACATCTTGGCCGAAATGCAGGTTCTGGCCCGCGAGCATCCCGGAGCAAGCTGGTGACTGCCGTGTACATTCAGGAACCGGGCACCCGGCACGCGGAGACTGCTGAGCAGAAGGCATGGGCCATCGCCGCCACCGTCTGCGATCCCGAGATCCCCGTGCTCACCATTGAGGACCTGGGCATCCTCCGTGACGTCCGGCTGTTCGACGACGGCGGGATGGTGCCCGCTGTCCAGGTCACCATCACGCCGACGTACTCGGGCTGCCCCGCGATGGACGCCATCCGGGACGACGTCCAGGCCGCTTTCCAGAAGGAGGGCTACCCCAGCGTCCATGTTGAGCTGGTGCTCGCCCCGGCCTGGACCACCGACTGGATGACGGACGCCGGCAAGGCCAAGCTGCAGGAGTACGGCATCGCCCCGCCCAGCGGCCGCGCGGCGCTGGGCCATAACGGGCCGGTCCGCCTGAGCCTGGCGGTGAAGTGCCCGCAGTGCTCGTCGCTGAACACCAAGGAACTCACCCGCTTCGGTTCCACTTCCTGCAAGGCGCTGTACGTCTGCCAGGACTGCAAGGAACCGTTCGACTACTTCAAAGTCCTGTAAGGAAACCCCATGCCCGTTGTCCGCCAGACTGCCGCCGAAACGGCGCAGGCCACCGGCCGCCGTCGTCCGTCCTTCCACTCCCTCACCGTCGCGGAGGTGCGCCGGCTCACCGAGGACGCCATTGAGGTGACCTTCGCGGTGCCGGCCGAGCTGGCCGGGCACTTCGACTACCTGCCGGGCCAGTACGTGGCCCTGCGCACCACGCTGCCGGATGAGACCGGCGAGCCGAAGGAGATCCGCCGCAGCTACTCCATCTGCGCCGAGCCGCGCAGCTTCGAGGACGGCAGCAGCGAGATCCGGGTGGCCATCAAGAAGGACCTGGGCGGCCTGTTCTCCACGTGGGCGAACGCCGAGCTGAAGGCCGGCGACACCCTCGAGGTGATGAGCCCGATGGGCGCGTTCGTCTCCAAGCACGGCCGGGACGGGCAGGCCGTGGAGCAGAACGTCATGAACTCCATGAACCGCCCCCAGCAGATGGCAAACGAGCTGGCGGGGCAGCCGGGCAATTTCGTGGCGATCGCCGCGGGGTCCGGCATCACCCCGGTGATCGCGATCGCCCGCACGCTGCTGGCCGCGAACCCGGAGACCCGTTTCGACCTGATCTATGCCAACAAGGCCGCCATGGACGTGATGTTCCTGGAGGAGCTCGCGGACCTGAAGGACAAGTACCCGTCGCGCCTGGCGCTGCACCATGTGCTGTCCCGCGAGCAGCGGATCGCGCCGCTGCTGAGCGGACGGATCGACGCCGAGAAGCTGCGGGCGCTGCTGGGCACCGCCCTGCACGCGGACGACGTGGACGAGTGGTTCCTGTGCGGGCCGTTCGAGCTGGTGCAGCTGTGCCGGGACACCCTGGCCGAGCGCGGCGTGAAGCCCGAGCACATCCGCTTCGAGCTGTTCACCTCCGGCAAGCCGGACCGGCCCGAGGGCAACGCCGGCCGGCCCGTGATCGAGGACACCTCTGCGGACACCTACAAGATCACGTTCAAGCTGGACGGCCTGCAGGGCGAGGTGGCCAGCCCCACGCACGCCCGCGAATCGATCCTCAACGCGGCGCTGCGCGTCCGCCCGGACGTGCCGTTCGCGTGCGCCGGGGGAGTGTGCGGCACGTGCCGGGCCAAGGTGGTCACCGGCAGCGTGACCATGGACGAAAACTACGCGCTGGAGCAGGATGAGCTGGACAAGGGCTACGTCCTGACTTGCCAGTCGCACCCCACCAGCAAGGAAGTCACGGTCGACTTCGACGTGTAGGTCATTTTCGAACATCCGGTCTCAACGCAAGGAGTCCCATGATCTCCCTTTCCATCGCCGACGGCGTCGCCGAAGTCGTCCTGAACGCACCGTACAAGCTGAACTCGCTCGACGAGCAGGCGCTGGCGGATTTAACCCAGGCGTACGACGACGCCGCTGCCGCCGCCTCGCGCGGTGAGGTGCGGGCGCTGCTGCTCAGGGGGGAGGGCCGCGCCTTCTGCGCGGGCCGGGACATCGCAGGCGTGACGCCGGAGAGTGACGACGCCGAGGCGTACCTTGGCGGGCTGGTGCAGCCGCTGCTGCAGAAGATGGCGTCGTTCCCCGCGCCGACGTTCGCCGCCGCGCAGGGAGCCTGCCTGGGTGTGGGGCTGGGGCTGCTGCTGGCCACGGATGTGGTGTACGTGGCGGAGAATGCGAAGTTCGGCTCGCCGTTCGCCAAGCTGGGCGCCACGCTCGACTCGGGCGGGCACTGGTACTTCACCGAGCGGCTGGGCATGCACCGCACGCTGGACCTGATCTACACGGCCGAACTGATGTCCGGCTCGGATGCTGTGGCGCAGGGGATGTTCAGCCGGGCCATGCCGGCGGGCGAGCTTCTGGAGTCTACCCGGGCCATCGTCTCCCGGGTGGCGACAGGGGCCACCGGTGCCTTTAAGGCGAGCAAGGAGCTGGTGGCGCACATCCGTGACCAGCGCCTGGGCCTGTGGGCGTCCATCCAGGAGGAAAATGCGGAGCAGGCAAGGCTGTGCAAGAGCGAGGACTACGCCGAGGGGTTCCGGGCGTTCCAGGAGAAGCGGGAGCCGCAGTTCAAGGGCTAACCAATCCTCGGAGGCCTGTCGGGTTTCTGCGGCAGTGCTGGTTGGACCTGTCGGAACCGATGCTCCAGCTTGTCCAAAGTCCAAAGTCCCAGCATCGCGCCGCTGGTGTTGGCCACGAGATCCATTGCGCTGGGAAAACGGTCGTGCAGGAACAGCAGCTGTCCGGCCTCCATGCCGCAGGACGCTAAAAACGCTGCCAGGATGATCCGTTCGCGATGGAATGCCGGGAAAGCCAATGCTGCCAGCACCCCGATCGGCGTGAACATGAGGATGTTGGACGCGAACTCAATGAAGTTGTAGTTGATCAGCTGGGGGAGACCGGCAGCGTGGAGGGCAAAGAGCACTGTCTGCAGCTTCCCGGCGACCGGCCGGTCAACGGGGGTTGGCCAGAACGCCACCAGGGCGAGCGCGGTGAGGTAGATGGCCAGGAGGCCGCGCGCCACGCTCACGGTGCCGAGCTCCCTCCAGTTACTCATGGGGAAACGCTACGGGACTCTCTGTCTGCTCCGAAATCCGCGCACTCGTATTTTGTATATTGCAAGTCAATTTATAGGGTTCGTTCATGAAAACATTGGGGAAATCAGTTCGTAAGGCAGTCATCCCTGCGGCCGGCTTGGGCACTCGCTTCCTGCCCGCCACCAAGGCGATGCCTAAGGAGATGCTGCCGGTGGTGGATGCGCCGGCCATCCAGTACGTCGTCGAGGAAGCCGTCTCGGCCGGCCTCACTGACGTGCTGATGATCACCGGTCGCAGCAAGCGGGCTTTGGAGGACCACTTTGACCGCGCTCCTGCGCTGGAGCGGGCCTTAGAACTCAAGGGTGACCAGGCACGATTGGATGCTGTCCAGCACGCATCTGAGCTCGGGCCCATCCACTACGTCCGTCAGGGCGAGCCCAAGGGGCTGGGGCATGCCGTCCTGTGCGGCCGCCAGCACGTGGGCGACGAGCCCTTCGCTGTTCTGCTGGGTGACGACCTCATCGACGAGCGGGACGAGCTTCTAGCCACGATGATGGAGGTCCAAGCGAAGACGGGCGGATCCGTGATTGCCCTGATCGAGGTAGAGCCGTCGCAGATCAGCGCCTACGGCTGCGCAGACATCTCCGCGATTGACGGTGAGGACTACGTCCGGGTTAACAGCCTGGTGGAGAAGCCCTCTGTGGATGAGGCACCGTCCAACTTGGCTGTCATCGGGCGCTATGTGCTGCACCCGGCAGTGTTCGACGTCCTGGAGGAGACGGAACCCGGACGCGGCGGCGAGATCCAGCTGACCGACGCCCTGCAAACCCTTGCCGCAAGGGAGGGGGAGGGTTCTGGCGTTTATGGCGTTGTGTTCCGCGGCCGTCGCTACGACACCGGCGACAAGCTGAGCTACCTGAAAGCCGTGATCACACTGGCCTCAGAACGTGCTGATTTTGGTGAGGACCTGAAGTCCTGGATGAAAGCGTTCAACGGCTGATAGCTGATTCTGCCTGAAGAGCCCGGTGCGAACGCACCGGGCTCTTCTTGTTCGACGGTGGACGGAGACAAAAAGGCGGGTGCTTCTCTGGAAATCCAGAGAAGCACCCGCCTTTTTAGAGCGTTGGAACTTAATGCTTAGGCAGAAGCCTCAGCGTTAGCGCGGCGACGAACTACAATCACCGAAGCAGCGCCCGCTGCCAGTGCGCCGCCACCAACGAGCGACCACAGGATGAGGCTGGAGTCAGCACCGGTGTTGGCGAGGCCTGCGCCGCTGCCGCCGGTGTTGGCCAGCCCAGCACCGGTGTCACCGGCGTTGGACAGGCCAGCTACGGTGATCGTTTGGGTTGCGACTCGGCCCGAGGTGACGCCGGTAGCAGTCAGCGTGTAGACGCCGGGTTCGCTGATGGTCAACGGGAAAGCGAAAGCGCCATTGGAATCAGCAGTGGTGCTGAACTCCTGCGCGGCCATTACCACGTTGATTTTGCTGGGTACTGAGCGGCTAGGCCCGCCTGCAATGCTTGCGCCAGTCGATGCCGGAGGCGTGCCTGGCGTTACCCGGATGATGAGTCGTTCGCCGGCCAAAAAGCCGCGACCTGAGAAAGTAAATGTTTCACCCGGTCCGACTACGCCGTCAGAAACAGCAGCGTTGGCGGGCGGTGCCGGGTAGGTGGCGGCAACAGCAGGCGCAGTGCCAGCCAGTGCGATGGTTCCTGCAAGCGCGAGCGCAGCGATAGACTTCTTCATTTATGTCCCCCTGAGACCTTATAACACGAGTGTCACATTATTGTGGAGATTCCCCGTCCCCATGTGACCGTGGGGTGAATCTCGTTGTCCTGCCCACCAAAGATTAGCACCCCGATACGAGTGCATCCAAAGTCAGTCCAGACACTTTACATACTGTTAATGAGTTGGCTATGGAGTCGACGGGCAGGATTCAGAGATATTGTCCATAACCACATCTTTCGATGCCTGAACTGTGGGCGTTACGGATAGCTTCGGCTCTGCGTGCTGCACTATCTTGCCGAATGCGAACTCGACTGTACTGCTCTGCCCGGGAGCGAGGCGGACCGTGACGACCCCAACTGGCCGGCCCTGATGCTGATGCGCGGAAAAATCGGTCTTTTTGCCCGAAACGAATACATTTTCCACGTTCGATTGCACGGGTCCGTACGCCACAATGTTCGTCTGGACACTTCCAGCTGGAACACCGAACGCACCGCCACCAGTGACGTACTCCGGGAGCGATGTTGCCGCGTCCTTCGGCGCCGTGTTGGTGCTTATGATTCGAACCTTTGTCTCGTAGTAACCATTAGCAGGGCACTTCTCGATGAGTTGCACAGTTCTCTTCACGTGGTAGTCCATTTTTGCACCGGTGCCATCGTTGAAGTAGACGCCAAATTGCGCGGGAGAAATGCTGGGACCGGACACAGAACCACTCAGCGGGTACTTAGAGAGTATCGATTGCTCACGAGGGACTTTTGACCACAGCAGGATCCTCCGCTCGTCGATGCCCTTGCTAATTGCTTTAATCAACTTTTTGCTGTCGTCACCGCCCGAGGAAAGGGCCGCAAATGTTTCCTTTGCTACTCCGGCGAAGTATGCATCTTGCCCCGACGGTTCGAGGATTTGCGCATAGACATCTGACATTAAGGTTTTGGCGACGTTCTTACTAGTCAGCTGCTTGGGTAACTTGCCGTCCAGCGCCGGGAACTGCGCATCCGGCAGACTAACTGGTCCGGTTACGCTGAGTAGGTAACTCAGCGCAATTGGGTCGACGGAAATGACGCCGTCAAGGTGCTCGCCGGTCCGGCGCTCCCACATCGCCTGTGCGGTGCTGGCCGACGTAGGGAAATCTGGAGTTAGGTTGACGTCCTGAATGAACTTTCCGGGACGTCCCGAATAGATTTGTGCCTGCTCACGCTCCACTGCCACAGGAGGAGACGTGATGCCGAATGCCGCTGCACTTACCTGACGGCCGAGAGTCATTTTTCCGCCGTCCAAGGTCAATACCGCCAAGGCTCCAGGAATCCCCCCCGTTGCTCTCGATTCGGCATTATTCTGGATCAGCAGAAGGTAATTCCGTTGTGAGTCAGCTCCCATGATGGATGGCGCGATCCTGGCCGCATCTGCTGCATAGTCTAGGCTCTCGCTGAACGAAGCGAGTTGCTGTCTCGCATCAGCTAGAGGTTCCGCACTCTGGGGCAGCAAACGTCCGGAATCGATTGCGTTCAAGCGATTTCCCGATTGCTTGAGAGCATCCGCTGCCGACGCCAGTTTCGGAGCAGCGGCTTTTAGTGGGGAAAGGTCGATACCTTGCCCAGTCGGCGCCAAGCTTTCCCAGTTGAACGATTGAAGGGATCCGACCAACGGCGCGGCGCCGCGATTTGCGACGTCATCAGCGGTTGTTGCTATTTCCGATACAGCCTTGAAGTTGTCGCCGATCCAGGGAAGGGTGCCTGCCAGTGTCCACATCGGATCATTCGCTACGCTTCGCGCCTGCATCGTGTGCCGAGCCATTTCCTGCACGGAGCGAGTTGCGGTGCCAGCGTCATTCTCGAGGAGGCTTGCTTTGACCTGTGGCATCAACCTTGCGACTGCCTGTAGCTGCTGCTCTATCTGCGAGGCCTTATATCCTAGCCATACCGCCCCCAACACAATGGCGCCGGCGAGGCAGGCCGCGCATGCGGAGGCAGCCACTATCCGCCTTCGCCGTGGACGCCTAGTTGTCGATAATTCAGCTACCGCTACCCCGTCCGCTTCACTCGTGGGTTTAGAAGTGCCGTGCGAAACCATTATGGGCGTCCCAAGCCGCGGTAAGTCCAACCAGCTGCGCGCCATTTGCCTGCATCGAGCACGTTACGACCGTCGAGTATGCGAGGGGAAGCTACCTTGGACGTGAGGAGGTATGGGTCCAATGCTCGGTACTGCTCCCACTCTGTGAGAAGTAGGAGGACATCCGAATTGGATACTGCGAGGTCGACATCTTGCTCATAGTGCAATTCCGGAAAGCGTCGAGCTGCATTTGCAATGGCTTTGGGGTCTGTGACGGTAACGTCCGCACCCTGCAACTGCAGCTGGGCAGCAATGCTAAGAGCGGGTGAGTCTCGCACGTCATCGCTGGCGGGCTTGAAGGCTGCCCCCAACACTGTGATGCGCGTGCCTAGCAGGCTCCCGCCGCATAGCTCGCGGGTTAGCTCCACGACGCGCGTACGGCGGCGCATGTTGATCGCATCAACTTCGCGCAGGAACGTGAGGGCTTGGTCTGCGCCCAATTCGCCGGCTCTCGCCATAAACGCGCGAATGTCCTTCGGTAGACATCCGCCGCCGAAGCCTATGCCTGCCTGCAAGAACTTGCGTCCGATTCTGTCGTCCAGGCCAATGGCGTCGGCCAGTCTTGTAACGTCCGCTCCCGTGGCTTCGCATACCTCAGCCATGGCGTTGATGAAGGATATTTTTGTCGCAAGGAAGGAATTTGCTGCCGTCTTTACTAGCTCCGCAGTCGAGTGGTCCATGACCAGACGGGGTGTTCCAGCTTCTAGGGGAGTGGCATATACGTCATCCAGCACGGCTACAGCTGGATGATCCTCGGAGCCGTCTATCACGCCGTACACGAAGCGGTCGGGGCTCAGTGTGTCCGTGATGGCGTGCCCTTCTCGAAGAAACTCCGGGTTCCAGACCAGGTGCGCTCCGCACTCTTGGTCCGCCATGAGAGTTGATAGACGCGTAGCGGTGCCAACGGGGACTGTAGATTTTCCTGCCACAACATTGCCTGGTTCGATGTGGGGCAGCAAACGCAGCATAGCTGAATCTACGTACGTGAGGTCTGCTGCATTTTCGCCTTTTTTCTGAGGGGTGCCCACACAAATGAAGTGCACGTCACTTCCCTTGGCGGCCGACATGTCGGACGTGAAGGAAAGCCGTCCAGTTTCTTGAACCTCTTTGAGCAATTCCTCCAGCCCTGGCTCGAAAAACGGCGCTCTGGCGGCGGAAAGCTCCGACACCTTTCTTTCATCGATGTCGATGCCGACAACGTCATGGCCCAGCTTAGCCATGCACGCAGCATGCACAGCACCCAGGTAGCCACAGCCTATTACCGAAATACGCATGTTGTTTGTTCCTTCCCCAAAAGGGCTGTTTTGCGAGTCAACTCGCGAAATTAGTAGGCGCCGGCGCTGCCGAAGACTGCACGGAATGTCTTGAGAAGGATGATCAGGTCTCCTGCGAGCGACCAATTCTCGACGTAGTAGAGGTCAAGTCGGACAGAGTCCTGCCAAGAGAGATTTGAACGGCCGCTTACCTGCCAAAGCCCAGTTAGACCTGGTTTGACTAAAAGTCGCCGGCGAACGTCGCTTTCATATGCCTCGACCTCTCGAGGAAGAGGCGGACGGGGACCGACGAGGCTCATGGATCCCGTAAACACATTGAACAGCTGAGGCAACTCGTCAAGACTGTATCGGCGGATGACGCTGCCGACCCGGGTTATCCGCGGATCATGCTTGATTTTGAAGAGCACTCCGCTGCCCTCGTTCTTGTGAGCGAGTTCGTGCAACTGCTCTTCCGCGTCAACAACCATGGAACGGAATTTGAACATCCGGAAGGGCTTGCCCTCCATGCCGACACGCTCCTGCCGGAAGAGAATTGGCCCGCGGCTGTCCAGCTTTACTATCACCGCCAGCCCAGCCATTAGCGGCGCTAAAACTAGTATCAGCATTCCAGACACGACAACATCAAAAAGCCGCTTTGCGACGCGCTGCCCGCCTTCGAGCGTCGGTGTCGTTACATGGATAAGCGGAAGGCCGGCCACCTGCTGTGTATGGATACGTGGGCCGGCGATGTCCGTTAGGGCAGGCGCCATGATCAAACCAACGTTCCGGGAAGCTAATTCCCAGCCCAGGTGTCGAAGCGTCTGCGGGTGCAGTTGCACGCCGGCAGAAACTGCCACTGCGTCGGCTTCGCATTGCTGAATTGCGTGCAGGATGGAGGCCGTATCTGGATTGGAGCCCAAGACTGGGAGGCCTGTGCGAGGTTCGACATCTGGTCGGTCATAAACTCCGGGCGTATAGACCGCAACCGGGAGGTATCCAGCGTGGTTCGCCTCGGCTAGCGAGGCAGCGAGGTGGGCTACGGCACTGGGACCACCGACCAACAACAGTCGGGACATGCTTTGACCCTTTGCCCGGCTAATACTCAGATGCTGTCGAAGCAGCCAACGCGCCAACAATAGGCCTATGAGGCCTACGGGTAGTGCTATGCCGACGTATCCTCGGGCAGTATCAACCCTGAAAACATAAGAGAAGATGGCTACTAATCCGAATAGCCAAAGAGACGCCGCGGCTACCCTCTTGTATTCGTCTGGGCCTGCACCGAGAATCCGACTTTGCCTGCTGTTCCAGGCTCCGAGCATCGTCCACCACGCGATGGCGAGCGCCGCCGAAAGCCAAATGTAATTTAGTTCCTGGCCAGCGACGACAAAATTCGGTTCTAAGCCGAATCGGATGATGAATGCTCCCGCTACGGCCCACATCACGACGAAGGCATCAACCAAACGTAAGAGGCGCGACGACCGCAATCGCCAATGAGCATCGTGACTCATTTATGTCCCCCACTATCAATGTCATTTGCAAATTGTTGGTCGATCAGAGCGGCGTCTTAGCCCCTGATTAGCCCGAGATTATTGCGGTACCAGGCCACCGTGCTGTCGATGCCTTCTTCTAATCCGATCGATGCTGACCAACCGGCCGCAGTAAGCCTAGAAACGTCGAGCAGTTTCCTAGGGGTTCCATCGGGCTTAGAAGCATCCCATTCAATGTCACCTTGGTATCCCACTGCCTTGGCAACAATTTCGGCAAGCTCTTTTATCGAGACATCCGTTCCAGTCCCGACATTCACCTGCGAAGGCCCATCGTAGTGTTCCATGAGGTGAAGGCACGCGGAAGCCATGTCGTCGACGTGTAAGAACTCGCGTCTCGGGCTGCCCGTGCCCCAGTTCGTTACGGATTTGTCTCCAGACCTCGCCGCATCATCATAGCGACGGATTAGGGCAGGAAGAACGTGCGAACCGGTCAAGGAGAAGTTGTCACCTGGACCATACAGGTTAGTAGGCATGGCCGAGATCCACGGAAGCCCGTACTGGCGCCGCACTGCTTGGATATGCATGATCCCGGCGATCTTTGCGATCGCATAAGCATCGTTGGTGGGCTCGAGGTGACCAGTGAGCAGAGAATCTTCACGGATAGGTTGTTCCGCAAATTTCGGATAAATGCAGGAGGATCCTAGGAATAGGAGCCGCTCAACACCTTGCACGCGGGCAGCATCAAGGACGTTGAGTTGGATCTGTAAATTCTCGCTAAGGAAATCTACCGGGAAAGTGTTATTGGCAAGAATGCCACCCACTTTGGCGGCGGCCAGCACCACATACCTTGGCTTCGTTTCAGCGAAAAAATCAAGGACTGCATTTCGATCTCGCAGATCCAGCTCGGACGATGTCCGGCCCACAAGATGAGTGAAGCCTTCGGCCTGCAGTTTTCGCCATATGGCCGAACCAACAAGGCCACGATGGCCCGCAACGTAAAAACAGTCGTCACGATTAAGACGGCCTGGCCGAAAGTCTTCCAAGGCAGACACTAGTTCTTCCAGCTTTCCAGATCGACGGTATCTATCCAGTGGTTGCCGGCATGTTTCAGTGCCTGGATGTCGGCATCGACCATGATCCTGGCGAGTTCCGGCGTTTGCACGGTAGCTTTCCAGCCGAGCTTCTCGTGTGCCTTCGACGAGTCGCCGACAAGGGCATCGACTTCGGTTGGGCGCAGGTAACGCTCGTCAAATCTCACGTGGTTTTCCCAGTTCAAACCAGCGTGATCGAACGCGATTTGCAAGAAATCCCGGACAGTGTAGTCTCCGCCGGTCGCCAGAACGAAGTCTTCTGGCTCATCGACCTGCAACATGCGCCACATTCCCTCGGCGTATTCGGCAGCGTAACCCCAATCTCTTACTGCGTCGAGGTTGCCCATGTAGAGAAGGTCCTGTTTTCCGGCCTTGATCGCCGCCACGGCGCGTGTGATTTTTCTGGTAACAAAAGTCTCACCACGGCGCGGGGACTCGTGGTTGAAAAGGATGCCGTTTACGGCGAACAAGCCGTAGGCCTCACGGTAGTTTTTCGTGACCCAGTAGCTGTATACCTTGGCTGCCCCATACGGGGACCGCGGATAGAACGGAGTTTCCTCGTTCTGTGGTGGGGGAGTGGCTCCGAACATTTCAGAGGACGATGCCTGATAGAACCTTGTTTCAATTCCGGCCATGCGCACTGCTTCGAGCAGCCGGATGGAGCCCACTCCGGTGGTGTCCCCCGTGTGCTCGGGCTCATCGAATGAAACACGTACATGAGATTGGGCAGCAAGGTTGTATACCTCATCCGGTCTGATCTCGGCCATAAGCGTAACAAGACGTGCGCCATCACTTAAGTCACCATAGTGAAGGAACAGCTTGGCTTTGGGATCGTGAGGATCCACATAAAGGTGATCGATTCGCGCCGTGTTGAAGGTGGATGCTCGCCGAATGAGACCATGGACCTCGTACCCCTTCTTCAAGAGTAGTTCAGCCAAGTATGAGCCATCTTGCCCAGTGATACCGGTGATGAATGCGCGTTTAGTCATTGTGCCCCCATGGTGAAAGTAAAATGGCGCGGCGTTAGACGCCACGTGACGATGCCAGATTGGTGATGAACTCATCATAGTGGGCCAGAGCGGCAGTCTCGGACAATGTTTCGTGCCGGAACTTCAGGCCCTTTTCACCCAACTCTCTTGCAGCGCTCGGATCGTTGCCGACGAGTTCAGCTGCCGCTAAGAGTGCTGCTGGATCGGCAGCGTCAACGCGAACGCCACCGCCCGAGGACGCTATCTCCGTCGCCGTAACGCTCCCAGAATCGGTTGCGGCAATAACAGGTACCCCAGCGCTAAAATACGATGTCAGCTTACTTGGGACAGCCATCTCTTTTACGCCGGGGAGTTCATTGACCAGCAGAATATCGGCTGCAGCTAAAGCTTGCTGGAAGGCCGCACCTGGGAGAGGCGAGATGAATTGAAGGTTCCCCACCCCTGTTGCGGCCTCCTCCAAGAACGGCCGCTGGTTTCCATCACCGAGTAGCACAAAGCGCACTCTACTTCCGCGGGACGACGCTAGCTTGGCTGCGTCGATTACGTTCTCCAGGCCCTGTTTCTTCCCCATATTGCCAGCGTGCAAAACGACTATCTCATCAGCTCCCCATCCGAGAGAACTGCGGACCTGTGAACGATCGATGGGCCCAGACACCGCCGGAAGATGCGTCCAATTCCGGATCACTGAAATGTTCTGTGAAGGGACACGCATGCTGTCGGTCAGGTAAAACTTGAAACGGTCGTGAATAGCTACGACGGCGTCGGCGGCGCGCAGGATTCTTGACTCTAAGGCAGAAACTGCTTTCGTCGCGACTCCTCCTCCGGTCCCTGTCTCAACCATTCCGCGGCTGTATATGTCTTGCACCCAAATGGCAGTCGCAGGGCGGTGACGGCGAAGACGTGAGGTCAAGAGAGCCAGCCCACTCGAGAAAAGGGCGGGGCTCACGAAAAGAACAACGTCCGGTTTGCCCCAGTTTGCGCACATGGCACGCACGCCGAAGCTCAATTCCATATGCAGCCGGTTAAGGGTTGATGGTACTTTTGGAATATGGTGACGAAGGCGGCGTATTTCAAGACCGTCCGACTCTTCCCACAATGACCAGCCAGTGTAGCCATCCATCAGCCGCCATTCCGGATAATGCGGATAGCCGGTTATCACGCGGACAGAATGACCAGCTGCCGCGAGCCCTTCCGCCAGGTTTGACGTGTAAGGCGCGTTTCCGGTCGGCTCAGGTGCATAATTCAGCCCGATAATCGTTATGCGAAGTTTCCGCATAGAACATTGGTCACTTTCCAACACTATATAGGTTCCTATCAGTTTTCGGCTGGGCGGGGACGGATTCCAATTCAGAGCGTGCCATATTATTGATCGTTGGAAAGGCGCTCGAGAGCTCTCGAATGAGATAGACGATCTTCCTCGCTTACGAAGCGACCGGAGATGCGCGTAGCCGGCGAGCCGACGGCAATGGAGTAAGGCGGGATGTCTTTCGACACTAACGATCCAGCACCGATGATGCTGCCTTCTCCGATAGTCGTCCCCCCCAAGACGATGGCACCTGCTCCGATCCATACGTCTTTCCCAATGACCACTCTGTCTTTGGGACTTGCTTCCCGTTCCCCGACCCAAGTGCCAAAAACAATGGGCGTTCCAACGGAGTCAACGTCGTGATCCGCCCGACCGACAATTTGAACGTTTCTTGCAATAAGGACGAAGTCACCGATCTCGCCATCCACTTCTATGATTGAACCGGGTCCGACCGAAACGTGGTTGCCCAACTTCAGTCCGTGTAGTGAATTGACTCGACTGCCTAGTCCGGCCCGGAATTCTTTTCCAACTTGCACATTGGATCCGAGTGCGACCATCTTTAGGGCTCTACGAGCTATGGCCTCTATTCGCTTAGGAATTCGCGTTCTCCGCGCCTTATCATTCATCATTTGCTGGCCATCCTTGGTGGTCGAGGTTCTGAGGATGATTTCGTAAGCTTTTGAACAGTCCCTCTGCCATACTCTCGGCCGAGTAGTTGTTCCTTACAGCGCCGGAAACTTCCAAGGGAGTAGGGAAAGTGATGGCGCCCCTCGCTGTCGATGAAATGAGATCAGCGAGCGCGGTTTCGTCATTCTCTTTAAACCTTCGAACCCCGCCAAATCGTTCGAGTTCAATTTCGGGCGCATGTGGCTCATCGTCGGCAACGAGCATCGGCACACCGAAACCTAGCGACTGTGTCAGGCTCAGGCCCACATAGCCCGGTGACACAGAGCAAAGGGCCGTGGAGTATATGTCTTTGAGCTTCGCTTGGTCGGTAATGGCTCCCAGGAACTCAACGCGATCGCTACACCCGATCTCGCTGGCGAGCGCTTTGAGTGAGTTCAACTCCTCGCCCTCTCCCACTATGGTCAGAGTAATTCCGTCGACCCGCCCAGCGGCTAGCCCAAAACTTCTAACCAGAAGATCGACCTTTTTCTCAGCAACAAGCCGTCCCACGTAAAGTACTCGCGTTCGTGGTCGCGCGCTCTCCGTCAGCGAGAGTGTCTTGAGCGGATATAGAGAGTTTGGTGCAACCCAGACAGGTTGCTTGGGCAGTTGGGCCTTAGCAGGGTTCACGCTGTCATACCCGTAAAGGACGGTCCCGTCGGCCAGGGCGCGCATCACCTTGCGTAGGCGGGCAGTCCAAGCGCCAGCTCCAGCCCGAGGAAAAAGATGCCCCCAGACCAACGTTCTACGCCGCAAGAGGCGACGAATAATAAGTATTCCCCAAGCCGTTATACAACGCGGGTTTAAGTCCAGCATCAGTGACCGCGCGCCCAGAACATCTCGGAAGTGACCACGGAGGAGGATTGCGCGATCAAACAGGAAGTTGGCCGCCAGGGGAGAGTACAAGTCTCGGCTAATTCCTGTTTTAACCGAAGCAGTCAATTGGCGGGGGCCTGCAAAAATCCTAAGGTCTGGTGCTCGATCGAGGAGCGCTTCCATACACGACTGGCGGTAAAAAGGAAGAACTGTTAAATATAGCGCATCGTAACCATTTTTGTTTTTAGTGCTCATTCTTACCTTCAATCACTTGTGGCGGCACGGGTGACAGCCTCCAATGTCTCACGGACTTTCGTCCGGGCCATTTCTCTCTTCTGGTCGAACTCCTCGATTCCATGCTGGACAGCCGCTACAACTGCGTCCACATCTATTTCGTCCACGGGATCGTCGTTGCAGATCGATGGATAGTTGCCAAACCATGGTCCGAGTGTTGTGCTGATCTTGTCGGATTTGCCAGCTCGAAATTCGATGGGAATAGCACCGGCGGTAATCCCGAAAATCAGGCCATGAAGTCTATTGCTCATCACGGCGCGAGCGCTCCGGTATACGTCCTCCACTCTTGACTGCTGCTCCTCATGGCTGAGGTCACCCCACAGGACGGCTTCGAGATTGAGTTCCTCGGCCAAGGCTGCGTGCTGCTTATCATCCCGCCGCACTTGGCTCACCAACGTGACTTTGAACCCTTCGGATTGGAATGCCTCCGCCAGTTTCCGCACTACGGCCTGACTCACAGCGATATCGTTTCGAAAGGAGAAAGCAATTGTGTTGCGTGATCCGGCGTTTGGTCCAACCGTAACGCCAAGGGCAATGTCTGGAACTGTTGCAAGGTTGGCTCCAACGTTGTCGCCGGACACGGAGTCGCGGACGGCGTAGACACTGGACATGGAAATTATTAGGCGTTCCAGCGCCTTGGCGATAGACCCAGCTCCGCGGAGTGCCCGACCTGCGGTTGTCACTTTTCCACCAGACACGCGAATCATTGCAACGTTGCCAACCATGAGCAGCGTCTTCGCGATGCCGCGCACGCTGTCGGCCATATTATGCGGGCCAGGAGCGTATACAAGGTTGGCGCGCCGCTGGAGTGCGGCAACAAGCAGGCGTACCTGGAAAAGCAAAGGGCTTCGGACTAAGGTGACGCCGTCGGAAAAATGAAACAGGTCTATATATGCTTGCGGCATTCGGTGGGACAGAAGAACTAAGCTGTGGCCCGCCTCAATATGAGACTCAAAGAATACGCGCCGTATAGCGATATCACCCAAGTTGTCATGTTGGGCGGATATGCTGCCAAATACTTGCCGCTTCAATTCTTTATCCTTTTTCCTTGGATCTGGATGTATTTTTCTTTGGAGCGTTTGCCTCGGGTGCGAAGTAACCATAGGTTCGCGCAGCAACCCAGAATAGTTGCTTGTATTAAGAATGAGATGCTGAGGGCAATAGCTGCCCCTGTGGCACCTGCGAATGCACCGCCTGCGCCCACAAAAAGCAGGCACAAGAGGGTTGTGGCCACTGCAGTTTTAGCAACGAAGAACTGACGATTCATCCCCTGGAGGATGGATCCGAGCAAGGAGGACATAGCCGCAAAAGGCAGCCCGACGAGGGCTATCTGCAGAGGCAGCACTGCGCCGACGTATTCTGCCCCAAGCAGTAGGTTGACTGCTGCAGGCACAATCAGGATCAGTGAACTGAAGATCGTTGCGCTCACAACGCCAACGATGGCAACCAGTCTGAGTAGCCTTCTGATCTCGCGCCGTTTGGCAGTGGTGCTGGCCGGCAGGAGCACTGCTGCCAACGACGTAGACAAGATTCGGAGTGGGCCGGTGGCCCGACTGGTGGCGGCATAGAAGCCGGCATGAAGTGGTCCGGCCACTATGGAAACCACGACCGCATCAAGGTTGCGGGCCTGCGTGCCTAGAGAATTGAGCCAGAAAGGCCAGGATATCGTGAGGATTTCGCGGGCCCCGAGTCTTGGCAAGTCGAAGCTAACACGGCTTGATACGATTTTCCGCACCACCACAAGTGCTACAAACGCAGTCCCAGCCATTGCCGCCGAAAAGGCCAAGATTGCATCCACTCCCACGAATACGGCACCCAAATAAATGAGCAGAACTAAGGTTCTCTTGATTAGGAGTGTTTGTGTGTTAATGCGAGCCTCTCCGTCAGCCATCGTGACGGAGAGCCAAGTGTCAGAATGTCGTTCGCTTGCCGCCCATACTGACAACGGCAACATCAGCAAATACAAATGGTCGACGAAGAGTCCCAAAAAGGCCAAGGGCAACGCGCTGGCTATGAGGATAGCCAAGGCGAGCCGATCGGTTAGGTGGAGCGAGGAGCCAATGTAGGGGCTGGCAGGGTCAGTTGCGCGTTCCTTCACGACCATCGTCGCGATGCCAGCATCAAACGCCGTCTGGAAAACAACTGCGGCACCGAAGACAGCGGAAAAGAGTCCAAAGTTGTGCGGGCCTGCATCACGCGCAAGCAGTAACATCGTGGCCGCTTGCAGAAGGGCCCCCACCAAGCGCCCGGCAGAGAGCCAGGCGAATTGCGAAGCTAGCCTGTTTCTGCGCATGAGTGCCCCCCACTTCACGGATGGATGTCAAATAGTCTCTTGATCAGGTACCTCGGGCTCATCCGAAGAACTGCTTAGTCCCGCCGGCGAGTCGGATGCAGCACTTGGCAGCGGGAGCCAAGCGTACGTGTTCCCTAAGCCCAATCTGCCGGGGCCGAAGATCCTTGGCCGTTGCTGTTAACTCCGGGTCCGCGGAAGCTCGCGCTGGCGTGAGGAACCGCTTCTGCTTCCTGAGTCATCTCGACTTGCCACCTCTTTTGATGGGAATCGCTCAGCTCGGCGGCCGGAGGAGTCGCTGTTGGTGGAATAGCTGTAGTAGCTGTAGGAGTAGGAATCAGGCCCTTTCATTGGAAGCCTGTTCAAGACGGCCCCAAGGACTTTCCCACCGACTAGTGCCAGAGCCTTCAATGACTTGTCGACTTCCTGCCGGGTTGTCTTCTGTGACCCCACGATCAGTACCACGCCTCCGACATGCTGGGAGAGCACAGCGGCGTCCGTAACCGGGAGAAGGGGCGGCGCATCGATGATGACCGTGTCGAACATGCTTTCGAGACGGGCAAGAAGTCTTTGCATCTCCTCAGATCCCAGCAGTTCGCTTGGGTTGGGGGGAATCTCGCCTGAAGTGAGTACATAGAGGTGGTCGTCGCCCCAAGGTTGGAGGAGTGCGTCCAATTCAGCTTGCCGTACAAGAGCTGTGGTGAGTCCGGCTCGCCGTTCGAGGCCCAAGTAGCTGTCAACCATCGGTCGTCTGAGATCGGCGTCGATCAAACACACACTTTGTCCTGATTGGGCTATGGCCAGTGCCAAGTTGGTGGCGGTTGTGCTCTTTCCCTCGCCAGGAAGCGAGGACGTCACTACGACGCTATTCCGGCCTCCTGTCGCGTGAGCGAACTGAAGGTTTGTTCTGAGTTGTCTAAATGATTCCGCCCGGGGTCCTTGCTGGCCGGCCTGCGTTAGCAGGGGCTTTCGGGCGGCATCTGGGTCGAAAGCGATACCACCAAGCAACGGCAAGTCCGTTACCTGCCTCAGGTCAGATTCACCTCTAATGACCGTGTCAAACCTGGTTCGCAGCAATGCCAAACCAATGCCAACCGCCAGCCCCACGAAGGCGCCGAGGGCAAGGTTTACCCGGGGATTGGGGGCTGACGGCTCACTCGGCGCTACGGCCGGCGCGATGATTGAAAGGCGCACGGGCGATTCGCCACCAGTCTTGGGCCGCTCTAGCTCGTCCACAACTTTAATTAGGCTATCTCCGACTGCTCGCGCGATCGCGGCGGCCTGTACAGGTGAAGCGTCCGTTGCTGTGATGGTGATGAGCACTGTATTTGGATCAGTACTTGCGTCAATCCTCTGTGACAACTGTTCCGCTGTCTCGCTTAGTCCTAGCGCTTGGATGGCGGGTGCTAGGACAATGGATGTGTTGACCGTCTTAACGTAGGACTCCACTCGAGCCTGGCTAAACGTGTTGCCTTGCTGGAGCTCGGTGACTGTCCCAGAGCTTTGAATTGCAACGAAAAGATCTGTCTGGGCTGTATAGGTTGGCTTGATCAAAAATGACGCCGTCCCCCCGGCTAGTAGCCCTGCCAGCATCATCGAGACGATGAGTATCCAATTTCGGCGTGCGATGCGCAAATAGTCGCGGATATCCAAGCCCGGTCCCCCTGTTTTGACTGGGACCTGCCGAACGGCACGCCACCAGAACGGCAAAATTCGTGCGGTCTTGGCTATTGTAGCCGTTTGCCAAAGCAAGCGTGCACCTTCAAGTAACGGTTCGCCTCTGGGTCTTTTCCCTTCACGCGGCTAACGCCTTGGCTTGAGCGACCTCAACCGGCGCGCGTTCTCTTCCGGCGGCCATGCCGAGTGTACGGGGCCCCTGTCGTCGACCAGCGCGTAAGGATGAGTCTGCGAATCCACCGCACGGCTTCGCCACAACGGTCCATGGTCCGGCGGTCTTCAATGGACATGTAGTCCAACTGCGACCATTGCCGCACTCCCGGGAGTGCAGTTATTCCGGGTCGCACTGAAAGTCCTGCTCAAGTTATTCATATTCGTCGCCGGCATGGAGTTGACGGTGAGCGTGGCCCCCAGGTATCTGTTCCGCTTGCTTCCGCCCGCGAGCATCTTCACCAAAGAGGCCACGCCCAGCTTCGCCAGCTGTGCAGATCAGACACGGGCACTGACAGATGTCTCAAGGGGCCGAAGTGGCAAACGTGCGGGTAAATTAATGGCGGACATAGGTTGGCTAAGCAAGATCCGTGACCGAAGCAAAAACCGAACCACCAAAGGCTTCCACTCAAAGCATGCCACCGCAGGTCGGGCGTGAATATAACATGTGCTTTCAGCGCTGGATGTCAATGAACAATCAAGTCTGGCAAGTACGGGCTCTGGCCATCGCCGCTCAGGCTTTCCTCGGTGACCGTGTGGCTCGTGAGAGTCCACATCTTCGCCATTACGGCGGTCCTCGTCCTCGTAACGTCTATCGCCTGGCCGAACCTCTATTCGAAACCCCAGTCGGAGTACAGAGTTCAGCATTCGCCCGTGCCGACACCGCCTCCAAGCGGCTCGACGTCTGCGAGTCCTTCGCCAACAACGACGATGGTCCCGACACCGGGCTCCAGGGAGACCCGCTGAAGGGCCCACGAGCTGCTGGGAGCAGGCTGCTTCTTAGGCAAGCAAGGCCGGTGGATAACGGCACCTACTTTGCAACCCATCCGGTGTTCCCGGTGCCGGACTCCTTGACGTAGGACGTTGTTCCCGCGCCGCCGTCAGTGCGCGTGCACCGTGAGCCTACGACGGCGGTGATCACGCCTTCGGGTGTGCCTGTGCAGCGCCAGTCTGCACCCGTTCCCGTGGCGCCTCCTACCTTGTACGGGCCGCTAACATTGAACTTCGTCCCGGCGGACCCGTCGTTGATGATGTTGTTGATGGTCAAGTCGCCGATGCCTGCGCTGACGTTGAGCCCCACCCCAGCTCGGAGGAATACCCCGTCAAGAATGACGCGCTGACTGCTGCCCGAGACGTGGATGCCAATGTTGCCCGCCCATCCACTGAGCACTCCACCGCCAATGAAGACATTCCTGCAGCGCACCACGTTCAAGTTTCGCACTGTGTTGTGGGTGTAACGGCCACCCAACACCTGGACTTCAATGTCGCCATTTGAGCTCTCGAAGGAAGCGCCGCTCAGGGCGTTGTGGGAAGCTATACAACCCGTTAACGTTACATCCAAGATGTCAGCTGGGTTGGCGATGTTTCCGTGTGTAACCCCGGAACCCGCGTTTTGTCGTGCTGATACGTCCGAAAGTTGCCACGTGCCGGCGCAAAGGCTGATCCCATGGGCCATTGCGTTTATAACAGAAACGCCCCTGACGGACCCCTTCATGCTAGGCACGCCAGAGCTTGCCTTGAAGTCGATCCCTGGCGCCGGCGAATCTGTGGACCCAACACCATCGATCATGTCTCCGTCCAGCTGCACATCAAGCCCGCCGAAGACTCCGATTCCAGCGAAGGGCAAATCGTTCACAGTTACGCCCCCCCTACAGACACTGCGGAGGGTGTTCTGCAACGTGCGGTTGTTGCGCGGGACGTTCATGAGGGTTTGGTAGTAAATACCGAAGCCATCGGTGTCCTCGACGTAGTTGTGTGCAGCAAGGTTGTCTCGCATGCCGAGCGTCTCGGAGCTCGTTGAGTAAAACATAATGCCATAGCCGTTAGTTCGAGTTGTCCTCACCCTTTGCCAAGAAGGATTGGTGCCGGTGTTGATGTAGAGGTAGCCGTCTCCGGGCGTGGTGTAGTAGTTGAGGGCCGGCGCGGTGGATGCCGGATCTGCGTATTTCCTGTACTCGACATCGTTTACGTAAACGGCATTGCTCGTAGTGTCTATTCGGTCCAGAGCCCGGTAGACGGTTCCGGAAACCCCTGTCCATCCGGTTACCTGAAACCAGGGGGAACGTCGGATACCGCGCACATCGCAATGTTCCACGATGGTGCGCGAGCAATTGTAGAGGCCGATGCCTGTGCCAAAACCAGTGTGTCGCACGACTGCCCTGGAGATTTTCACATCGTAGTTGTGGGCAGGGCCGGACACCAGATGGATGGTGATCGACTCATTGGTGTCAGAGCTGGAGTATTCTCCACCCCGAATCTGGGTGCCGTTGCAGGTGCCGTTTCCCATTCTTAGTCCCTCGCCGCAGCTTGAGGATGCTGTTACGTCAACGAGGGAACAGTTGGGGGCGTTCAGAGTGAGCGCCCCGCTGTTTTTAGTTGCAGGGCCCGTGCGGATGAAGGCAACGTTTTCCAGCCGAACTTTCGGAGCCAGCACAATCGCGACCCTATCCACGGCGCACGTGAACGTTCCATTGCGTACAGTCACTGACTTGTCGATGGTCAGCGTCTGTCCAAGACTGAAGGTCCGCCCGCCAAGATCAATGACGGTGCCCGCAGCCGCCGCGGCAAGCGTAGCCACGACGGCAGCGTAGTCGTTAGATGCGCCGTCACCAGCCGCCCCGAAAGCCCGAGGTGAGACGGATGGAAGATCTGGCAGTTGGTTGTAAGGGATCCTTGACCCTGCGTCGAGGGTCGCCACGCCAGACGCCGCGCCTTTCTCGGCTGTGGGGACGTAAGCGTTGGGCGGAGTCTTGTCCCCTGGAGCCGCGTTGGCTGCCGCCGCGGAAATTGTGGCGGCGCCAGTAAGGGTAGTGATAAGCGTCCCAAGCCTCAGTAGCCCGCGACGCTCGAGATGTCTACCAGATTCCGACGCTGTGCGTTCCTTCTTGCCCATACGTAGAAAGCTATTCGCAGCTAGTTGCACAAACCACAGTATGTGCTACGCGTTTTATGGGCTCCGAGTACTTGGTCGACAGAACCTGTACGCTGATGTTGGACGCGGCCCTATCATCAGGGGCATGGAACGAGCACCTTGATTATTTGGGCTGGTTCTCGGACCGCTTGTCTTGATGATCCAACTGCCGTCGTGTGAGACGGATAGTCACAAAGGCTGCTTTGTCCGTGACGATCACCTGCTTTGCGGGTGTCGTCATACCGAGCCTGCCGGGCCCGGGACAGAGATAACTAGCAGCCGCCGATAGACTGTACCCTGCACAACCTTGAGACCGCTGGGGGATCGTTGAGTAGCAATTACCTTTTTTGGCCTACCATGACGCTCTGCTTGGGCTTGATGGCGTGGCTAGTAGGCACCAAATTCCGCAGGGGTTCACTGCTCAGCCCCTACTCACTCGTCCTTCTCATTCTGCTGTCCATCTACGGCGTACGTCCGCTGTTGATGCCCGGCGAGCCCCGGTCCTTTATGTTTTATGGGTATTCGATCACCAGCGGCTTCGAGCAGGCAGCGTTGCTCGGCTTCCTTGGGATCATGGCCTTCATCTTGGGCTATGTAGCCGTGAAGCTCGGCCTCACGTCGAAGAATAGCGCGCCGATGATGACGACCATTGTGAACAAAACGGAATCTCGTCTCCATGACAGTGCCCCCAGCCGGGCTGCCGCGGCCGCGTGGACACTCTTCGCTGCATGGTTTGCGGCCATGGTTGCCCTTGGCGGTGGCATCGGTTTTCTGGCGGTCTTGTTCGCTGGGCGTTCGGAACAGTCCTTGGACGCCCTTGCCGGTGTCCCAGCGTTCATCTTCGCGCTACCTGTTATTGGATGCCTTCTTATTGCGGCTGTGAGGCTCCAACACGAGCGCGCTACACCGTACATCAAGTCGCAGAATATTGGCTATTGGCTAGTGGCAGCTGCCTCCGTTGTACCGCCCTCTGCCCTCGGCACGCGACGATTCCTTATCCCCTCGCTGGTCATCGTCCTGCTCGGCGCGCTCGCCAACGACTGGCAGCGGAAGATCAAGCTGAAATGGATCGTTGCCGGTTTGGGTGTTTTCCTCGCACTGGCTGCAATTCCATTCGTTAGGAGCGCAGGCTCTCGAACCAGCGGCAGCACCGATCTGCTCGGCTCCATGGCGGCATACTTCCGGGAAGAAGGCGTGCGAGGTGCCCTGAACAATTTCTTTCTGTCCTGGGATACGGAGATGTTCAATTATGTTGCCTACCTAAGCCAGCGCATGGGTGATGAAATCTCCTTCGGGTTGGGTAGGGGAACCGTCGGCGAGCTTCTTGCCATGCCAATCCCGGCGGCGATCAGCCCATTCCCGCGATGGAACGATATGCTCCTGAAGTACGCTTTCGGGAGCGAATGTTCCATCGAAACGGCCTGCCCGGTTCCGAGCATCGTCGGGGTCCTTTACTCCGATTTAGCCACACCAGGCCTGCTCCTCGGCATGGTGCTCATCGGGGGAATGTCGGCGAGATTCGAAGAGCGCCTTGTGGCGGCGACAGGAACCCGCGTAGGCGTACTCCTCCTGGCGGCAGGCTTTAGCGTCCTCGTTGCCCGGGGTAACTCGATGGCTCAGGTCTGGCTTGCCGTACAGTGCTTCGTTGTTTGGTGGCTGATTCACAGGATATTTTTGGCGGCGCCGTCGCAAGAGTCGGAGGCCAAGAGGGCGCTTCGGCAACTGCCTCACGCCTATCGGCAGCAGGCAGCGGAAGTCACTCCGGAGCCAGCACCTCATCCAGTTCGGTGATCTTTGGCCCTTACCACGCTGGCGCCGATGGTTCCGCAAAAGGCTCGCGCTGTAGCCGCATGTGACCCTGCCCTAGTGCACCAGGTTTACTGCGAGGGAGAGTAATCTACTGTCTGCCTGGGCAACTTTCGGCGCCGGTGACCCGGCCGTTCTGGTTGTCATTCCATAATCGGTGGAGAGTTTTGGTATTGTTTCCGTTGCTGTCCCGCGTTGTCTAACAGGCTTGCGGCCGCAATTTTCCCCGTTCTTATGGAGCCCTACGCGGGCCTTAGAATGTAGGCATTCCGCATCTGACTTCCTGGGGGACTCCTTGGCTCTTTCACGCCACAAACGCAAGCGAGTAAAAGTTGCTGCCCTGATCACCGCCGGGCTTGCTCTGTGCGGTTCAGTGGCTGCATTGGGCGTGAAGTTGGTCGAGCAGGACGCGACATTCAGGGATAACGCCGCAGCGGCATCACGTTTCACTCCCGCGCCGTTATCTCCTCCGCCGACGTTCACGCCTCCGAGGTTGAAAGGCGTCGGTGCGGCGCTGACAAACAAGGATAAGCGCCTCGTGATCGGTGTTGTGGGGGATTCCACCGGGAACGCTCCTGAGGAGTGGGTGGGGCAGTTGTCGAGGACCCTGTCGGCTGAGACTGGGCGGACGGTGGAGTTCTTCAACTACAACGCCCAGATTGACAGGTACGCAGCTAAACGGGTGTACGGTAACGCGTCCGCGCCACTGGTCGTCTACAACGTCGGGGTTCCTGGAGCTACGGTGACAGACTTGATTAAGCGGTTTGGTCTATTTTTCCCTGAGAAGCCGGATCTAATCATTACTTCCGTGGGCCACAACCAATTGCCACTAAACGTTACGCGTGACATGAATGCCTTTACGGCGGCTATCGAACGGAATTGGCCGGGTGCTCAGATTCTTGTTGTGGGGCAGAACCCTGCGCTTGAGGCCAGAGAAAAGCGTCAGAAGGCTACCGTGGCCAACATGATGTCATGGACGGACTTCAACGGGTACCCGTCTGTCAGTGTGTTTGAAGCCATCGACAAGCAGCCCGACAAGAAATCTCTCTATGTAGATCCGCTTCACCTCAACGAAGCCGGGTCTAAAATCTGGGCAGGCGTCGTGCAGGAGTACTTATTAAAAAATTCCTGAGTCGCGTGATTGAGTGAAGGCACTGTCTAGCTGACTAGCGTGCCGGCTGGTTACCGTGTATCCACATCCTCAAACACCAGAAACGTCTGCGTATCCAGCACCCCAGGCATAGATTGCAGCTGGTCGAAGATCACGCGCCTCAGGTCGACGTTGTCCACCGCCCGCACCAGCAGAATGACATCGAAGTCCCCGCCCACCAGAGCGATGTGGTGCACCTCAGGGATCGCGCGCAGCAGCTCCCGGAGCTCTCGCCAAGAATGCTGCCGCACCTTGAGCGTCACATAGGCGGACGACTTCAGGCCGGCCTTGATCGGATCTACCAGGGCCGTGAACTTGGTCAGCACACCCTCTCCCGTCAGCCTGGCGATCCGCGTGTAGGCGTGCGCCCGCGAGATGTGGACGTTCTCGGCCACCTGTGTCACTGACATCCGCCCGTCCCGCGTCAGCTCCGCGATGATGTTGCGGTCCACATCATCCAGCGGCACCGCGGCCTGTCCGGGCTCGGCTCCTGCCATTTGTCTACTACTCCCGTTGGTAAGCCAGCTCACACTTCCGATTTGTCTTTCAGAGTAGGGCAACATCTAAAACTTCTCCACGATTCACGGTAAGGCTGGATACGAAACATCGTCCGGGATGATACTGAAAGCGAATAGTGGCTACAGAAGGACGGACCAATGACGATCTCCGCAAACCACACTGCGCAGGACCGGGCAGCGCAGGACCGGCAGATGCCGGACCAAGATGAGGACCTTCACGTAGAGGGCCCTGTTGCCGAGGCCGTGCGCAAGTTCGGCATCACGGTTGAGGACTACTTGCTGCCGGCCCGCCGCCAGATCCAGATGGTGGACCAGGACGGCAACCTCAAGCCGCATTCCGAACAGGGCACCGAGCCCGGGCACGAGTACCCGCTGCCCGGCGACGAGGAACTGCTGGCCGCCTACGAGCAGCTGGTCATCGGCCGCCGCGTCAACGACCAGAACTCAGCACTGGTCCGCCAAGGCCGCATGGCCGTCTATCCCTCCAGCCACGGCCAAGAGGCCTGCCAGGTCGCAGCCGCCCTGTGCCTGTCGGAGGGCGACTGGATGTTCCCCACGTACCGTGACTCGGTCGCCGTCATGGCCCGCGGCGTGGACCCCGTGCAGACGATGACACTCTTCCGCGGTGACTGGCACAGCGGCTACAACCCCGCCGAGCACAAGGTCGGCATCCAGTGCACGCCGCTAACCACGCAGCTGCTGCACGCCGTCGGCGTCGCGCACGCCGCCAAACTGCGCGGCGAGGACACCGTGGTCCTGGCCATGTGCGGGGACGGCGCCACGAGTGAGGGCGACTTCCACGAAGCCCTGAACTTTGCCGCCGTCTTCCACCTGCCGGTCATCTTCTTTGTGCAGAACAACCAGTACGCCATCTCGGTGCCGCTGGCCCACCAGTCCGTTGCGCCATCGCTTGCCCACAAGGCCGTCGGCTACGGCATGGCCGGAGAGCGCGTGGACGGGAACGACGTCGTTGCGCTCCTCGCGGTCCTGGACCGTGCCGTAAAGCTCGCCCGCGAAGGCTCCGGGCCGCTCCTCGTGGAGGCCCACACCTACCGCATGCAGGCGCACACCAACGCAGACGACGCCACGCGCTACCGCCAGGACAGCGAGGTGGCCCAATGGGTGGCCCGCGATCCGCTGACGCGGATGAAGAAGTACCTGACGGACAAGGGGCTGCTGGACGACGACGGCGAGTCAAGGATCGCGGAGAAAGCGGAGGCAGTTGCCACGCAGCTCCGCGACGGCCTCAGCGGGGATGTTCCCGTGGATCCGCAGGATCTCTTCAACCACGTCTTCACCACCCCGACGCCGCAGCTGAAGGAACAGTCCGCCCTGCTCGCCGACGAACTCGCCCGCGACGCAAGCGCCGGCGCTTCACCCGATACGGAGGCCGCACAATGAGCCCCACCATCACCACTTCATCCGAGGCAAACGGCAACGTCAGTTCCGCCACTGCCAGGGCGGCCGCCACCGCTGCGGCGTCCGCCGAGGCAGCCGGCCCCCAGCCGGTCACCATGGCCAAGGCCCTTAACACCGCAATGGCCGACGCCATGCACGCCGACAAGTCCGTCCTGGTGTTCGGCGAGGACGTCGGCATGCTCGGCGGCGTCTTCCGCATCACCGACGGACTCACCAAAACCTTCGGCGAACAGCGCTGCTTCGATACGCCCCTGGCCGAGTCCGGCATCGTCGGCATGGCGGTGGGCATGGCCATCAACGGCATGCGTCCTGTCATCGAGATGCAGTTCGACGCGTTCGCCTACCCGGCATTCGAACAGATCGTCAGCCACGTGGCCAAGATGCACAACCGAACCAAGGGCGCGCTCAAGCTGCCCATGGTCATCCGCGTCCCCTATGCCGGCGGCATCGGGGGAGTGGAGCACCACTGCGACTCGTCCGAGTCCTACTACGCCCACACCGCCGGCCTGAAGGTCTACACCCCGGCCACGGTGGCAGACGCGTACCGCATGCTCCGCGAAGCCATCGACTCCGACGATCCCGTGATGTTCATGGAGCCGAAGAAGCTCTACTGGTCCAAGGACCTGGTGGACCTCGAAGCGCTCCGCAGCGAACACGAAGCCAATGCCGAACAGGGGACGTCCACGGAAGGCCGCGCCGCCGTCGCGCGTCCCGGCACCGACGCGACGCTGATCGCGTACGGGCCGTCCGTGCCCACGGCGCTCGCCGCCGCTGCCGCCGCGGCCGAGGAGGGCCGCTCCCTGGAAGTCATCGACATCCGCACGATCGTGCCGTTCGACGATGAAACCGTCGCCGCCTCCGTCCGGAAGACCGGTCGGGCCGTGGTCATCGCCGAGGCGCACGGCTTCGCCTCCGTGTCCTCCGAGATCGTGGCCCGCGTCCAGGAGCGCTGCTTCCACTACCTTGCTGCGCCGATCCGCCGGGTGACGGGCTTCGACGTCCCGTACCCGGCCCCGAAACTCGAGCACTATTACCTGCCCGGCGTGGACCGCATCCTCGACGCCGTGGACGACCTCCAGTGGGAAGACTGATCAGATGAGCGAAACCAAAGTATTCCTCCTCCCTGACCTGGGCGAGGGCCTTACCGAAGCCGAACTCGTGAACTGGCTCGTGGCCGTCGGCGACGAAATCCGTGTCGACCAGCCCATCGCCGAAGTTGAGACTGCCAAATCAATGGTGGAAGTCCCGTCCCCCTACGCCGGCACCGTCGCCGAGCTGCACGGCGAACCGGGACAGACCCTGGACGTGGGCAAGCCTTTGATTTCAGTGACACCTGTAGGTGGCTCGATGGCGCAGCAGCCTGCTGAGGTGACGGCCGAAACCTACCGCGAGGAAGAAAAGGCGGGCTCCGGCAACGTCCTGATCGGCTACGGCACTCCTGGCGGCACTGCAACCGTGCGCCGGACCCGCCCGCGCCGCACTCTCTCGTTGGTTGAGCCTGCCGAAACCAAGACCGTCGAAACTGGAACCCAGCCGAAGCTGACCACTGCCGCCGACGACCTCCTCCTGAAGCGCACCCGGGTTCCTGGCAAGCTGGGGGCGGTCATTTCCCCGCTGGTCCGACGGATGGCCAAGGAGCATGGCGTGGACCTCGGACATGTGCAGGGTTCGGGTGAAAGTGGCCTGATCATGCGCCGCGACGTCGAAGCCGCGATCAACGCTCCAGCGGTTGAGCCTGGCGAGACCCCTGCCCGTCCGCTGGTTGAGCCTGCTGAAACCAGCACGCCCAATGTCGATTCCCGCACCGGCCTCGGCATCGTGAGCCGCACGCCGGTTCGGGGCGTCCGCAAGGCCGTCGCCGCCAACATGAGCCGGAGCCGCTCGGAGATCCCCGAGGCAACGGCCTGGGTGGATGTCGACGCGACGGCGCTCGTTGAGTTGCGGGCCGAGCTGAAGAAGAAAGACGGTCACAACACTCCCGGGCTATTGGCGTTCATCGCCCGATTTGTCACTGCCGGGTTAAAAAAGTATCCGGAGCTGAATACGAGAATCGTCACTGCGGAGGACACGTCAGGCGGCGAACAGCAGGAGATCGTCGCTTTCGACGGAGTCAACCTGGGCTTTGCCGCCCAAACTGACCGGGGCCTGATGGTTCCGTCGGTCCGCAACGCGGACAAGCTCAGCGCCCGCGAACTCGACGCGGAGATCAGGCGGCTCACCGCCGTCGCGCGTGACGGTAAAGCGACACCTGCCGAACTGGGTAGCGGCACTTTCACGCTCAACAACTACGGTGTGTTCGGCGTGGACGGTTCTGCAGCGATTATCAACTACCCGGAGGTGGCCATCCTGGGTGTCGGCCGGATCATCGACAGGCCGTGGGTAGTCAACGGCGAACTAGCAGTCCGGAAGGTCACCGAACTGACACTGACTTTCGATCACCGCGTGTGCGATGGGGGAACGGCCGGCGGATTCCTGCGCTACGTGGCGTATGCGATGGAGAACCCGGGGGCATTGCTGGCTGACTTGTAGAAACTTTCGATCTCCACCGCGCCTCCCGACCGCGAAGCCGTACGTCGATCCCGGGGACCATCCAGCTTCGTGGGTAGAATCGAGGCCTGAAGACCGCAGATGCTCCCAAGGTTTACGGAGAACGAATGTCACGATGGCTCGAGGTCGGCGCGGACAACTACGTGCTGACGACGGACGGCTCAAAGCTCAACACCGGCCTGATTATCGGCACAGAACGGGCCATGGTTATCGATACCGGATGCGGGCCGCGGCAAGGGCGCGAGATTCTGGACGCTGTGCGGGAAAAGACTCAACTGCCCCTGGTTGTGGTGAACACGCATGCGCACTACGACCACTTCTTCGGTAACGCGGTGTTCGCTGAGGACGGTGCCACCGAATTCTGGGCCCACGAGAACTGCGCCGAGGAAATCGGTGAAAACGGGGATGCCCAGCGGCCCGCCGTTGCCGAACTGGAACCGGAAATGGCCGCCGGTGAAGGCACGAACGTTGAGCTGGTGGTGCCGAACGCGCTGGTCCGGGACCAGCCGGTCCTCGTGGATCTGGGCGGACAGACTGCCACGCTGTTCTACCTTGGCCGTGGTCACACCGACGGCGACCTGCTCGTGGGCACCACCACCACGCTATACGCCGGGGACCTGGTGGAGCAGGGTGCACACCCCTCCTTCGAGGACGCCTATCCGGAGGAATGGGCGGACGCCCTGCGGCACCTCTCCGCACTGCGCCACCGCTACGAGTTCCTCATCCCCGGTCACGGCGAGCCATGCAGTGACCGCTTCGTCAAGACCATGGCGGACACCATGTCTACCGCTGTCCGGCAGGCGCGGCAGTCGATCCGGGACATGCCGTCGGACGCCACGAAGGCCATTCCTGTCTTGCCGTACGGGCCGGAGCAGTCCCGCTGGTTCATCAAGCGCCTGCAGGAGACGCGGCCGCAGCACTGAGGCTGAGTACACACCGTGGAGGCCGGGCCCAAAAAACAGGTACCAGCTACTCTGGGGCCCCCATCGCACTGGCTCTAGTTTGAGTGCATGAAGACCGGAATCCGCGGCTCGATCCGCCAGTTCATCGAGCGGAACATCATCGCCGACGACCCTCTGCCCCAGCGATCCTGGCTAGACCAGCAGGACATGCCCAGCCGAGAGCGGAGCATAGACGCTCCCGTTTCCGGGGTGCCCGTGGCTACGCTGGCCCCCCTCCCAGGACGGCACAGCGCACTACCGCACCTGCAGTCCCTCGGCAGGCTGAAGGGACGGCGCGCTGCGCGTGTCCATCATGCCGCCGGCCTGCCCAGTGTGAACGAAAAGATCTAGCGTGCAGTGCGTGCGTCACAAACCTCGTGACTTGAGCTTTTCTTGAGCTTGTGCCGCTAGCGTCGCTCAGCATGAGTGCTTATGGCGGCAACAGATACGGCAGGGACAGTCGGCGGGAGAACCGCCGCCGTCAGCTTCGAGTGCTGGCCTACGGGGGACTGGCAATTCTGGCTCTGGGAACGGCAACGGTGGTGCTACTGGCGCTCCAGAAGTAGAACAAGGGAGGGCGCTGCCGCGACATGCTGACGCAGAGACAATTCGTGTCGACTGCGTGTCCAGTTGGACAGCCACGTTGACTGCTGAGTAATCTGACCGCAGATCTATGGGGGATCTCGTTGTCAGCTACTGTCGCCGTTGCCAAGACCTTGAATACGGTCGCGTCGCAGGTCTCACCGTTCGGAGGTTTAACGTGGCACTTCCCGACTTCATCTTTGCCCTTTGCGCCCTGCTGGGCAGCCTCCTGATTCCATTCGCAGGCCTTTACGCGCTGCTGCGCCTGAAGCGCCGAGTGGTGGCTCCGGCTGTGTCCCGCTCTGCCCCGGCACGGGTGGAGTAGGCGTGCCGTACATCGACATTAACCCCCACCGCAGCCGCCCCAAGTGGTGGAGCTATGTAATCCTGGGGATTCTCTTGGTCCTCACCGCCGCTGTGGTGGCGGCGGCCCTCCTCCGGGGCTAATGACAGGGGCGGGTCGGCCAGCACCTAGAATTGCTATTTGAACCTATCCAATCGAGAAGCGCAGCGGGATATTGCTGTGAGCCCTGGGGGGACTGAACATGCCCAAACCGGCGGATAACCAGATAGCCGAAGCAGACACGGACACGGAGCAGCCCGAGCTGCGCCGCCGCCGTGTCCGCCGCCGTGACGGCAGCGACTCCGACGACTGGACAGGATCCTTTGACGCTGTGACACCCAACACCAGTTCCGACCCCGTACTCCCGGTCCGCAGCTCATCCTGGGCCGAGGCGGCGGCCACGGCGGACGCGCTCTCTGGAACACCGGACGCTCCGCCCGCGCCTGCCCGCAGTCCGGCGGCAGCACCGGCGTCGTCCGTCGCGGAAGCTGACCCCGAACCGGAACTGCCGACGGCGGATGCGACTGCGCTGCCGACGTCGTTCGTCCGCGAGCAGAAGCCCCGGCCCAAGCGCGGCTTCCGTGGCTTCCTGTACCGGGTGACCGGCGGTTCCTGGAACATGGGCCCCAGCGCGCAGGAGCGCGAGGAGGACGAGCTGGCCCGCCGCATCTCCCGCCAGCTGCAGGGCAGCTTCAACACCGCGGTGCTCAGCCTCAAGGGCGGCATCGGCAAGACTTCAACAACGGTGGGCGTCGGCCTCACCCTCGCTGAATTCCGCGGCGACCCGCCTTGCGCCATCGACGCCAATCCGGATTCCGGCGACCTCGTGGAGCGCGCATTGGGCGAGGGCATCTACCAGCAGGCCACGCCGCGGACCATCACTGACCTGCTCAAGAACATCGATGCGATCGATTCCCTCACGGGGTTGTCCCGCTACATGCACCACTCAGGTCGTCTGCATCTCATCGCCGGCGAACAGGACCCGGAGGTCTCCGACTCCCTCACCGCGGAAGAGTATCTGCGGATCCGCAAGCTCATCGCCAGCTACTACTCGGTGGCGCTCACCGACTGCGGCACCGGCGTGACGCACAACGCAATGAGCGGCATCCTGCAGTCGGCGGACAACCTGATCATCGCCGCCGGCTATGCAGTCAGCGGCGCTAAGCGCGCCCGCAGCACCCTGCAGTGGCTTGCCAGCCACGGCTATGAGGATCTCGCCCGCAACGCGATCGTGGTGATTACGGACAAAGACGAGGTCTCCTCCCGTGTGGACAAGGACGCCATCGAGGAACACCTCGCCGGGATGTGCCGCGAACTCATCGCCGTGCCGCACGACAGGGGAGTGGCCGACGGGGACCTGGTCACTCTGGATGTACTGAAGCCGGAGACACGGCGGGCGTACAAGGAGATCGCGGCGGCGATTGTGGACGGATACCGGTAGGAATCAACCGTGTATAAGTGCCCGACTCTCCGCTAGTCTCTTGCCATGGCTGACGACCAATTCAAGAGTCTGTTAAATAGCGTTGACGCTCTGTATCACGAAGTCGTTGCGCTGCGGGAGGGCGCCAAGGCCGGAGGCCCGGGCAAAGAGGATCTGGTCCTGGCGGAACTGCGGCTGGATAACGCATGGCGTGAGCTGTACGAGTTCATGGACCTTCCGCTTTCCCGTGAAAGTGGACCAGCCGCCAGCCCCGAATGACCGCTGGGCGGCGATGAACCGCCGCCCAGATCCCAGACCTAGGTCCCAGAACCGCTCAGTCGTCCCCGGCCCGCTGCGTGAGGCGGCGGAAATCCCTGGAGAGGTACAGGGCCATTGCAGGGGCGTTGGCGCTGTGCACCGTGACGGCCACGGTCCTGTGTCCCAGCGTGTGCAGCACATCCATGGCACGGCGCAGGAGGTCCTCGGCGAGGCCCTGCCTTCGGTGGTCAGGGTGGGTGAAAAGCTCGGCAATGTACGCTGTTCCCGGGGTGGCGCTGCCCACATGGCGGTCCGTGACGAGAATGGCCGCGATAATCTGACCAACCGCATTGACTATCGCCAGGGACGCCTGGGGGATGGGGTTTCCGTGCGTCCCGGCGAAGATCCTGCTGATCTTGGCGGCCGCTTTCTCGGCGTCCAGCCGGTCGGCTTCGGGATGGTAGGACCGGAGATACAGGTCCGTCAGTTCCATCAGATCCGTGGACTCCACGGGCCGGGGGACGCTTGCGCCGGGCCTGTGCTCCTGCGGGCCGACGAGAGCCGCAAGGGAGATGAAAGGAACCATGGTTGACCTGCCTTCCGCGGGTAGGAACGACTCCTGCCCATAGTGTGGGGCATTCCGGGCTGCGGGGGAAGAGTAGGCGGCGTGGCGGGGCGGAGCGCGACCTTGATCCGCTCAATCAGCTGATGCCAGGAAAACTGAGCTGTGGGTCTCCTCAATGTCTCGTGATTGAAGCTTGAAGTTTATGGCTACAATTCATTCTGGACGCGGGGGACGCGGCCTCCACCGCGTTTAGGCCCGTCTTTGGTCGACGCACGACCAATAGGACGGTTCGATTGTTCGACCTGCCGCGAGCACGGTATTTCTCACATGTAACCCTGGCTGCTGTTACCGCTTTGATCTGGGGGAGCCTGTTCGCCCCTCCGGCTGTGGCGGACGACCTGACCTTGCCGGCCGTTCCGATGACGTCTGCGGCCGGGAGTGCGCCGACGGACCAGATCATTGTCAAATTCAAAGAGCAGGCGCGAACGGGTGCTGTCGAGCGGGGACGGTCGTATGCCGCCGCGGGTTCTAAGGTTGGCGCGGTTCTTAAGGATGTGCGCGGGACTTCGTCCGGCGCCCGAGTTCTGCGCGCGGAACGGAATCTGCCCCCTTCAGACACCTCCAGTCTTTTGGAGACCCTGCGCGCTGATCCCAAGGTGGCCTACGCGGAAGTTGACCTTCGCATGAAGCCCATGTCCTTTCCCAGTTCCAATGACACGTACTATCCCTTGCAATGGGATTTTTTTGAAGCTCAGGGTGGCATGCGTGTGCCCGGGGCTTGGTCGGTCAGTAAAGGCAAGGGCGTTGTCGTGGCCGTCGTGGATACGGGCATCACGGATCACAGCGATTTGAATGCCAACGTGCTGCCGGGTTATGACATGATCTCCAACTCGTACGCAGCCCGTGATGGCGACGGACGCGACGCTAACCCTCAGGACGAGGGCGACTGGACCAGTGCGGGCCAATGCTTTTACGGATCGGGAGGCGGACAGTCGTCCTGGCACGGCACGCACGTAGCCGGAACGGTGGCCGCCTTGACGGATAACAACCAGGGCGTGGCCGGGGTTGCGCCTGAAGCCAAGATCCTGCCGCTGCGAGCCCTGGGAGCCTGCGGCGGATACACCTCAGACATCGCCGACGCCATTATCTGGGCCGCAGGAGGCTCAGTTGAAGGGATACCTGACAACGCTAACCCTGCTCGCGTTGTCAATCTGAGTCTCGGCGGTAGCGGCGCCTGCTCAATCACGTACCAGTCGGCAATCAACCTCGCTACGTCTCGAGGGGCTGCGATCGTCGTGGCATCCGGAAACGAGAACCGGCCAGCTGCTGAGTCAAGCCCCGCCAACTGTCAGAACGTTATTACCGTTGGTGCCAGCACACGCAATGCCCAGCGCGCTCCCTATTCCAATTACGGGCCGGTAGTCGATGTCATGGCACCAGGTGGGGATATCAGGTGGCGCCCCGCCGACGGCATTGCATCGACCTTGAACGACGGCGTGACGACGCCTGGTGCGGAGGCCTACTACTACCAGCAGGGGACGTCCATGGCTGCCCCGCACGTGGCCGGCGTTGCGGCCATGTTGGTGTCTAACCTCGGTGAAAAGGCGACGCCGGCATACATAGAACAGCGGCTCAAAGCGACAGTTCGGACTGGCCATACCTGCCTGGATCCGACCTTCTGCCTGCCTTCTGTTCCTATGGTTGATGCCAGTGCCGCCGTTCAGCCAGATCCGGAATTGACCGCCGGGTCGCCGGCTATTGTCGGAGTCGTCGCCATGAACCGCATGCTGACTGTGGAAGCGGGCGCTTGGGGACCTGCGCTGGTATCACTCAGCTATCAGTGGCTAGCCGACGAGGCTCCTATTCCCGGCGCCACAGGAACATCGTTTACACCCTCCAAATCAGAATTGGGCAAGTTAATCGCAGTCGAGGTGACGGGAACAAAAGCCCGGTACGCGACGGCATCGCGGACGTCCTCATCTGTGGGGCCAATTGAGTCCTTCTCGATTTCAGCCGGGCAGCCGACAGTTACGGGTGTGGCAGCTGTTGGTGAGACCGTGGCAGCTCAACCCGGGGACTGGCAGCCGACGGATGTTTCACTCGCCTATCAATGGAGCAGGAACGGCGTGGCCCTGGAAGGAGCTACTGGAGCGACGTATACCGTCCCGCCAACGGACCTTGGTGCCGTTCTTGCAGTCACGGTCACTGGAAGCAGTGCTAAAGCTGACAGTGTTTGGGCCACGTCCCCGCCGACGTCTGAAGTCACGCCTGGAGTGCTGATCAACTCCCCGGCCCCGATCGTCATTGGCACACCTATGGTCGGACAACGTCTTACTGCCCAGGCCGGAAACTGGGCCCCGTCGCCGGTGGAGCTCACTTTTCAATGGCACCGCTCCGGAACTCCTGTGACCGGAGCAACAGGGGTGTTTTATGATCTCGGCGCCGAAGATCGAGGCCACAACCTGTCAGTGACGGTAACGGGTGAAAAGCAAGGGTACGAACCCGTAGCTCGTTCAAGTGCAGCCACGTCTACTGTCGTGCAAGAAGTGCAGCCACGTGACGTCACATTCTTGGATAAGGACGGGACCGCCGAGGATAGCTACACAATCCCCACCGCCGAGGGAGTGGAGTACCTGATGGGGGAGGACGTCGTTGAAGCCGGCACCTATACGGGTGCGGGCGAGGTGACGGTGACGGCCAGAGCGAAGAGCGATTATGTCTTTACGAACGGTGCCGTTACATCGTGGACGACGACGTTTAGGGCGACCCCTTATGAGGTGATCCCGGCTGACGTGGTGTTCACGGACAAGGACGGCACCACGGAGGACACCTACATCGTTCCCGCTGTTGAGGGCGTTGAGTACCTGGTGGGTGACGAGGTCGTGGAGGCCGGCACTCATCCGGGAACCGGTGCGGTGACTGTGACAGCCCGAGCGAAGGCTGATTACGCCCTCCGTGCCGGCGCGGTTGCAGAATGGACGGCGACGTTCAAGGCGACGCCCTACGAGGTGACCCCGACGGCGGTGGTGTTCACGGACAAGGACGGCACCGCCGAGGACACTTATATGATTCCCGCAACCGACGGTGTTGAGTATCTGGTGGGCGAGAACGTCGTGGAGGCCGGGACCTATCCGGGAACTGGTGCAGTGACGGTGACTGCCGGGGCGAAAGCCGATTATGTCCTGAAGGCAGGCGCGGTCGCAGAATGGACGGCAACGTTCAAGGCGACGCCCTATGAGGTGACTCCGGCAGCGGTGGTGTTCACGGACAAGGACGGCACCGCCGAGGACACCTATGTGATTCCCGCGACCGACGGTGTTGAGTACATGGTTGGAGGCAAGACTGTAGCAGCAGGTACTTACCCGGGCGCCGGTACCGTCAGTGTTGTTGCCAAGGCCAAAATGGACTACGTGCTCAAAGCTGGTTCCGTGACCACCTGGTCCGCGACCTTCAAGGCAGTTTTCCGCATGACCATGATCGTTGCCGCCGGTGATCTGAACAGTGACGGAAAAGCCGACGTGCTTGCCCGAGATAGCGCCGGGACGCTGTGGCTGTCCCCGGGGAACGGTCAGGGTGGCTGGCTGACGCGTGTCCGCTTGGGCGGCGGATGGAATGCGATGAACTCGATCGCGGGGGCTGGGGATCTGAGTGGTGACGGGAAAGCTGATGTGCTGGCACGGGATAGCGGCGGGACGTTGTGGATCTACCCTGGTAACGGGCGTGGCGGTTGGCTGACCCGGATTCGGGTGGGCGGCGGCTGGAATGCGATGAACTCGATCGTCGGTTCGGGGGATCTTAGCGGCGACGGCAGGGCTGATGTCTTGGCACGGGATAGCGGCGGGACGTTGTGGATCTACCCTGGTAACGGGCGTGGCGGTTGGCTGACCCGGATTCGGGTGGGCGGCGGCTGGAACGCGATGACCGCCGTCGTCGGTCCCGGTGACCTGACCGGTGACCGGAGGGCTGATGTGCTGGCGCGGGACAGCGGCGGGACGCTGTGGATCTACCCGGGCAACGGGCTCGGCGGCTGGCTGGCCCGGGTGCGGGTTGGGGGCGGCTGGAACGCCATGACCACTATCGCAGGCCGCGGGGACTTTAGCGGCGACGGCAGGACCGATGCACTGGCAGTGGATGCCGCCGGTGTGATGTGGCTGTACAAGGGTAACGGTGCGGGCAACTGGCTGGGCCGGATCTCGATGGGCGTCGGCTGGAACTGACAGGCTCGACTGCGATTGATTTAGACGGCCGCTGCGCGATCTCACGCAGCGGCCGTCGCGCGTTCAAGGGGCGGATGTTAGTCGTTCCGACGTGCAGCAGCCGGCGGCTTGCAGTCGACGGTTCCAGCAACATTCCAAGGTTGGTCCAAGGTCGCGCAACTAGCATCGGCCGCGTGGGGAAACGGAATATTGACCGTCATCACCAGCGACAAGTCCGGCAACGCCGGCTACAGCCTCTTTCCTACGCTGCCCTAAGTCTTCTGGCCGTGGCGACAGCGGCGGTCGTCTGGATGGCGCTGACACGATGACGCTGATCGACGCCCCAGGCAGGCAAACGGCCGGTGTCGGGCAGGTAAATTGCGCACGGCAACAATCTTGACTGGATCTTGATTCATTGAGATGTGGGTTCTTGAGGATGAACCTGCATTGTTGGCGTACTGGCAGGGGGAAAGCCAGCAACCAGCGGGTCGCGAAAGGGGCGATCCCATTCTCAAGAAATGGAAATTCTTCATCATGGGTCTCAACCTCAACTCCACTACCGGCAAGGTCCTCGCTTCCCTGGCCCTGGTCGGGTCCGCCGCCGGCGTCGCAGGCCTCGGCACATACGGCGCTTTTACGTCCAGCACGTCCGCCAACACCACCGTTGCCTCCGGCGCAGTGAACATCGCCCTTGGTGCCGATGGCGCAGCGAACCGGCTTAGCGTCGCTGCCAGCGGCCTTGTCCCTGGCGACACCGTGCAGCGCGCCGTGACACTGTCCAACGCTGCAGCCAACCAGGCGCTCGCCGGCATCACCCTGACCTCGTCGGCCACCACGTCCTCGCTGCTGGATACCGACGCCACCCACGGTCTCCAGCTGGCCATTCACAACTGCTCCGTCCCCTGGACGGAAGCCGGCACCGCACCCGCCTACACGTACACCTGCACCGGCACCACCACCGAGGTTCTCGCTACCCGCCCCGTCACCGGCGCCAATCTCACCTTGGCCAACCTCAGGTCTACGGCAGCCGGCTCGACAGACTACCTGCGGACCACCCTGACGCTGCCCTCCACGGCAGGCGACACCTTCCAGGCGAAGAGCAGCACCATCTCGCTGGCGTTCACCGGTACCCAGCGCTCAGGCACCAGCAAGTAAGCAGTTCCGCGCCGCCACCTGCATCTCCCCGCTGACCAGCACGCCAGCGGGGAGCACAGACCCCGAAGGGAGACCACAGTGACCGCATCACTGCTTCACGACAGCCCCCGGGTCACCGAGGGAGTGACAGAACCTTCTGTGCCGGCGCCGGCTGTGTGGCGCAAGGCGGCCCGGATCCTTGTACGGATTCTGTCCACCGCGGGGATGGTGACGGCGATTGGGGCCTTCCTGTTTCTGGCCGTCGGGCCGCGTATCTTCGGGTACCAGACCAGCACGATGCTGACCGGCTCCATGTCCCCGCTGATCAATCCGGGGGACGTGGTGGTCTCCGTCGCAAGGCCGGCAGCGGAGCTCAAGACAGGGGATGTCATCACCTATGGAATCCCCGTTGAGGACCACCGCGTCGAAACCCACCGGGTCATCGAGGTGGACCGCAGCGCGGACGGAACTGTCACCGTCCGCACCAAGGGGGACGCCAACCCCGGGGCCGACCCGTGGACTGCCACGCTGCAGGACGACACCGTCGCCGTCCACACGAACACCGTTCCTTACCTCGGAACGGCCATCCGCACCCTGCGCGACCCTCTCATCCAGGGGGCGCTGACGTACGGGGCCCCGGCGCTGCTGGTGGGTGTGCTCCTGGCCGCTATTTGGAGAAAGCCGACGGCGGCCCGGCGGTCGGCTTCCTAGCGGCGTTCCCGCGCCGCTGGTGAAGCAAAGTCAAACAAGACCGTAAGAACCGACAGGAAGCCGCAGACCGTGCGCAGAAGCCAAAGCAACCCACACGAGACGGCAACGTCCGGGTTTCTGCGGGCAGCTGTAGCCATGCTGACAGCAGGTCTGCTGATATCAGCTCCGGGCGTCGCCCAGGCGGTGTTTACCGGCCGGGTAGCCGGAGCGGTAGCAGCCTCGACACTGACGCTGGCCGCGCCGATTGGCGCCAACGTCACCGCAACCTGCACACCTGCCCCGCGCACACTCAGCGTCGTTGTCATCAGCTTCGGCACGGTCCCCCGTGCCACGTCCCTGGAGCTCACCGTGACAGACCCAAGGAATGTCGTGGTCCACACCGGCGGCACTGCATACACGCACAGCGGCGCCGCCAAAGGCACGTGGAAGATCCACATCAGGGGTCTTTACACCGCGAATGCCACCAACGTGTGGAGAGGCCTTCCCTACGAGAAGCTCGTGGAATGTCTGTGAAGCCATCTCCTAAATCTCGTGGAACAGGGTGGCGGGCATCACCCGCCGGTAGACTTGTCTCGGACGCGGCGGGGGGTCGCGCCTTAATCATGTCTGAGCCTTTAGGGCCGGACGCATGCAGCACAGGATGGTCTTAATGCCTCACCCGCGCCAATCTCAATTCCGCGCATCCCTGACACTGACAGGCGTGGCCGCCCTGGTAGCGGCCGTGCTGATCGCGCCGCCTGCCACAGCGGCTCAGGATGAGCCCGCACCCTTCCCTGCTGCGCCGAAGGCGGCTCCTGCCGCACTCAACCCGGCCCGCAGCGCGGTCCCGACCGACCAGATCATCGTCAAGTACAAGGACGGGGCCACCCCCGCGCCGGCGGACCGGGCCAAAACCTTCGGCGCCGCGGCCGCCAGGCTAGGCATCCAGGTCAAGGACGTCCGGTCCACAGCCAGCGGCGCGCGGGTGCTGCGCGCAGGGAAGAAGCTCGCTCCCGCCGAAGCAGAAATCCTCCTGTCCTCGCTGCGGGCCGATCCCGCCGTCGCCTACGCCGAGCCGGACTCCATCATGCAGGCGAAGGCAGCCCTGCCGAACGATCCGGGCATGCCCTACCAGTGGAACCTGTTCCAGGAACCCGCAGGTGTTCGTGCCGCAGGCGCCTGGGACGTCACCCGCGGCGAGGGTGAGGTGGTGGCCGTGGTGGACACCGGCATCACCGGTCACCCCGATCTGGACCCGAACGTGCTGCCGGGCTATGACATGATTTCCGAGGACCCCGAAGCCCGCGACGACGACCCCGGCCGGGATTCCGATCCCACCGACGAAGGGGACTGGGCGGCGGCAGGCCAGTGCGCCCCCGGCTCGCCGTCGTGGCCGTCCTCGTGGCACGGCACGCACGTGGCAGGCATCATCGGCGCCGTCACTGACAATGCCGAAGGCGTCGCGGGCGTTGCCCCGCACGCCCAAATCCTGCCGATGCGCGCCCTGGGTCCGTGCGGAGGCCACGTCTCGGACATCACGGACGCCATCCGTTGGGCAGCAGGCGCACCTGCCAAAGACGTCGAGGGGATCAACCCCAATCCCGCCCGCGTCATCAACCTGAGCCTGGGCGGCGAGGAGGCCTGCTCGCAGGAGTTCCAGGCGGCCATCGACACCGCGAACAGCCACGGCGCCGTCGTGGTAGTGGCCGCCGGAAACGAGGGCCAGCCGGCGGAAGCCTCCAGCCCCGCCAACTGCCAGAACGTCATCAGCGTTGCCGCCGGCAGCCGCAACGGCTCGCTTGCACCCTATTCCAACTATGGTGACGCCGTGGACCTCACGGCCCCCGGGGGAGACCTGACCACGACGGCGGCCGACGGCATCGTCTCCACCTCCAACTTTGGCGAAACCACTGCCGCTATGGCGGACTATTACTTCGCCCAGGGCACATCCTCCGCCGCCCCGCACGTTGCCGGCGCAGCCGCGCTGCTGATGGCCAAGCTTGGACCGAACGCAGATCCCGCCGCCGTGGAAGAACGGCTCAAAGCCACCGCACGGCCCATGCCAGGCGGGTGCCTGCTGGGCTGCGGCGCCGGCCTGGTGGATGCCGCGGCCGCGGTCCTGCCGGACCGCGTCCGCATCAACCTGATCGTCGCGGCCGGAGACCTGAACTCCGACCGGAAGGCAGATGTCCTGGCACGCGACTCGGGCGGAACCCTGTGGCGGTACCCGGGCAACGGGCACGGCGGCTGGCTGCCGCGCGTCCGCGTGGGGGGCGGCTGGAACGGGATGACCGCCGTCGTCGGAACCGGCGACATGAACAGTGACGGCCGGGCCGATGTGCTGGCCCGTGATGCCGGCGGAACATCGTGGCTGTACCCGGGCAACGGGAACGGCGGCTGGCTGCCGCGCATCCGCGTGGGCGCCGGCTGGAACACCATGACAGCCATGGTGGGTCCGGGCGACATGAACGGCGACGGCAAAGAGGACCTGCTGGCGCGGGACACCAGCGGGATGCTGTGGCTGTACCCGGGCAATGGGCGCAGCGGCTGGCTGCCGCGCATCCCCGCCGGCGGCGGCTGGAACGTGATGACCGCCTTCGTCGGTGCCGGCGACATGAACGGCGACCGCCGTGCCGACCTGATGGCGCGCGACACCAGCGGCAACCTGTGGCTCTACCCCGGCAACGGGCGCTCGGGCTGGGGTACCCGGGCGAAGATGGGCTCAGGCTGGAACTACATGTCCGTCATGGCCGGCCGCGGGGACTTCAACGGCGACGTCCGCAACGACCTGCTGGCCGTGGATACTGCCGGTGTGCTCTGGCTGTACACCGGCAACGGCTCCTCCGGCTTGACGGGCCGGATCCGGATGGGCGGCGGCTGGAGCTAGGGCCTTCGGTAACCGTTCCGCAGGGGTTTCCTTCGAGTGCCTGGATGGGGCTGCCCTATCCAGGTGCTCCCTCCCACTGTGGTGTAAAGTCCTCGAACGTTATAAGGCCTGGCCGCGAATTGCGGTGCGGTGTCGTTTGCGTCCCGGAAGACTTCGATCCGGACCGTTTGTGCGTGCGCTCCCCGGGGGCAACAGGGGAGAGGCCGGCTTCGTTATTGTTTTCGGGCTATGCGGGCATGGATTAGGTGTCTTACACCCTTTGCCAAGGTAATGCGGCACGGCCATGACATCAGGGTCGCGCGCGGTCCCCTAGCGGCCCCTGGATCCTCCTACCTTTCGTCCCCCTCGTCACACGAGTTCAACTACCCTTGACAAGATTTATTGTCAAGCCCACGATAGTGACGTGCAAGACGTTGAAGTTATCGAAAGCACGAAGGCGGCCGCCGCCGCGTTGGATCCGGTCCGGGCCAGGTTGCTCAGCGAACTGGCTGTTCCGGCCTCCGCCGGGGGGCTCGCCGCCCGGGTCGGCATCACGCGCCAGAAGATTAACTACCACCTCAAGGCGCTTGAGGAGCACGGCCTCGTGGAGCTGTTTGAGGAGCGCCAGCACGGGGGCATCACGGAGCGGGTGCTGCGGGCTTCGGCTGCCTCGTTCGTCGTATCACCAGCGGCTGTGAGCGCGACGGCGGCTGATCCGGACGCCAACGACGACCACCTGTCAGCGCGGTACCTCATTGCGCTGGCTGGCAGGCTGATGCGGGAGGTCGGGGCCCTGGCGCGCCGGGCCGACGCGTCCGGCAAGGGCCTGCCAACGCTGACCATCGACACGCAAATCGGCTTCCAATCGGCCGCCGACCGGGCTGCCTTCGCTGACGATCTGACCGCCGCGGTGCTCGACCTGGCCGCTCGCTACCACCATGACGACGGGCGCCCGCACAGGCTCGTCGTCGCCGCACACCCCCTTCCTGAGGAGAACCGATGAGCACGACCCCGACCGTCCCGTACCGCCTAGAGTTCAGCGTCCAGGTTCCGGGGACCCCGGAACAGGTCTGGCAGGCCATCGCCACCGCAGCGGGCATGAGCGCCTGGTTCTTGCCGACCCAAATGGAGGAGCGCGAGGGAGGCTCCCTACATTTCACGATGGGCCCGGAGATGGGCTCCGACGGCCAAGTCACCGGCTGGGATCCGCCGCGCCGCTTCGCATATGAGGAGGACTGGGCGGCCCTGATGGGCAAAGAGCCGGATGAACTCAGCCCGCTGACATCAGAGTTCCTCGTCGAGGCGCAATCCGGCGGCACCTGCATCGTGCGTGTCACTACCAGCGGCTTTGGGACTGGCGCTGACTGGGAGTCAGAGTTCTGGGATGACATGGGAGCCAACTGGATGCCGTACTTCGACAACCTGCGCCTCTACCTGTCGCACTTCCCAGGTCAAAAGGCCACACAGCTCGAGGCCACCGCCTCCCATCCCGGCGACGCACAGGCGCTCTGGTCGACCCTGCACGACGCCCTCCGGCTCGGCGACGAGGGTACGACGGTCGAGATACGCGGTGCCACCGGCAGGGTCGAGCGTGCCGGCGAGCGGCAGGCGCTGGTCCGGCTCACCGCGCCGGTGCCCGGGATGCTCAGCATCTTTGCTTACGGCGAGGGCGAGGGCGCGGGCGAGGGTATGGCGATGGCAGGCGTACGAGCCTACCTGTTTTCTCCGGATGCAGCGGATTACGTGCGGCGCGAAGAACCGGCGTGGCAAGCCTGGCTGCAGGAGCTCACCGTCCCGGCCTGAACGCCAGGGCACAGGAACAACAGCATGCAACCGCCCAGCCCACTCCAGCGTTACTCCGGACCTCCCGGTCCGGGGGACGAGTTCGTTGGGTAGTTGCCTGTGGAGCAGGTATTCGAGCTGTCAAAAGAGCCCAGTAAACGCGTACTGACTACTCGGGCTCAGGACCGGACGGCGCCCTAGCCTGAAAAGGCAAGCGAACTGATGACACTTGTGGGGAGTAACTGTCACCATTCTTTTCGCTGATTGAGGTCTCAACCAGTTTCTTCCGGGTCTCAAAGGTTACTCCGCACTGTCTGATCAGTTGAATCGGATATTTGATGGAGGAACCGAAATGAAACGAACTATTGCCGCTCTCGGGGTGGTGGGCCTTGGATTGATCGGCGCTACCGCCTCGGCGAATGCTGCGCCCCCTGGAAAGATCACTATTTGCCACGCCACTTTCTCGGAAACGAACCCATACATCGCTGAGACCATTAGTGTCAGCGCCCTGTCGGCACACGTCGGGGACACCGCAGATATTGTTCCAGCAAACTCGGGGAACGACATGCCCAATGGGCAGAACCTGACACCGGAGAACATCGCACTCCTCAACAACGGTTGCGTGGCGGTGGTGCCAGTTGACCCAGTAGTGGATCCGGTTGACCCGGTGGTGGATCCGGTGGATCCGGTGGTTCCGGTTGACCCGGTTGTGGATCCGGTGGATCCGGTTGACCCGGTGGTGGATCCGGTTGATCCGGTTGACCCGGTGGTGGATCCGGTTGATCCGGTTGACCCGGTTGATCCGGTGGTGGATCCGGTGGATCCGGTTGATCCTGTGGTGGATCCGGTGGATCCGGTTGACCCGGTGGTTCCGGTTGACCCGGTGGTTCCGGTTGATCCGGTGGATCCCGTGGTGAATTCGGTTGATCCGGTGGATCCGGTTGATCCCGTGGTGAATTCGGTGGATCCGGTCGACCAGGCCCCGGCGGTGGTTGTGCCGTCGGCTGCCACCCTGGTTGTACCCGTAACCCCGGTGGTGACGCCGGCCGCGCCGATCGCACGGACAGGAACCGGGACTGCTGCGAGCAATGTCGGCTACAACGTTCAGACAGCTGCCGGAGGTAAGCCTGGCGCCGGAATTCCCGCGTGGCCTGCGTCCCTGACGTGCCTGTTCGCAGGCGTGGCTGCGGCGGTGCTCTGGAGGAGCGGAGTGCAATCCCGGAAGGCACACGGTTAGAAAGTGGTGAGGGGGTGCCGCGGAACCGCGGCATCTTCCCTCACCACTGGTCAACCACACCGCCAGGCGCAGGGCCTCCGGCAGCTAAAACCCTCGGCTCGGGGTCAGCCTACGCCGGCGGCCGCCGAGAGGTAATGCCTGCGGACCTTCGTCGACGTCATCCAAGAACTGCGCTCAGCGGTACATACTTCAGGTTGGAGGTAGTGCCGCCGGTGTTGGTTTCGTCGTGGACCACGAGGAGGCCCTGTTCGAACTGCGGTCCCGCATTGTGGATGGTGACATCAATCCCGTCAGTTCCGGTCACGGCGTCAATTGTCCCGTTGGAACCGACCCTGAACTTCTTGATGAACGGGTTGCTACCGGCCCGCTCATAGACCGCTATCGTTGAATCCCCTTGGCTGGAGACGAACAGCTTTCCGGAACCGTTCGCGCCATAGGCGATACTCATCCCCTCGATGTCGGCCCGAAGGCGGCCGGCCGCTACTGTGTCGACTGACACCCTGGTGGCACCGGCGCCCGGTTCGGCCCCGTACTTCCAGATTGCTACGTCCTCCTGGCCCACGTAGAGGTGGCCGAGTTCATCGTCAGCGACACAGCTTTCCGTGATGCTGCTCATGGACAGCGTTCTGACCAGCACGGCGTCGACCCTGCCCGCGCCGTTGTCGACCAATTCAAACTGCTGGATCGAGCCCGCCCCGTTGGGTGTCACGAAGGCATAAAACTTACCGCTGATCCTGCTGTGGTACAGGCAGGATCCCACGTTGGGAGCGAACGTTGCAATGCTGCGCGCGGCGACCGGTGCAAGGGTTCTGCTCGTCGTATCCAACGAATACAGGACGAGAGTATTGTTCGTCCTGTTATTGGCCCCGACCAGTACTATCGATTGCCCTGCCAGGGGGAAACTGGTCCTCACGTCGACGTTGCCGATCATCCCGTCGCCGCGGAACTGGATTAGCTTGCCGTCCATGCCGAACACTCCGATGCCGCCGCCAGAGGTCGCCTTCTTATCGGCGATCACCACGCTGTTGGCCGGGTTTGCTTGGTCGACCCAAATGGCAGAGTCATCTGAAATATCGCCCGACCCTGAAAAGCCAACGGTCTCAACCACTGGTAGCACCGTGGAAATGGCTGGTGGCGGTGGCGGTGGTGGTGGTGTCACGGTGGGGGTGGGGGTTGGCGTCGTTGTTGAGTCGTAGGTAATGACGAGTTGGGGGCGTTGCGTGGTCTCGCGGGAAGCCAGGCTGCCCTGCACCCCGGCAGTCGTGTTGAGTCCGAAGCTAACGCTGCCGGACGTTGTGACGGCACTCGTTGGCAAGGTTGCACTTGCGTATTGGCTCGAGCGCAGTACTCCCGTCCGGGCAAGTTCGGCCGTTTGCCAGGCAGGCTGGTTGGCGGAAGTCACGGTCGTTTCCTCCCAGGCGTTGCTGGCGGGGTGCACGATCAGGCTCCCGTTTACCGAGGTTCTCGAATAGATCCTGAGGCTCGCATTGGTAATGCTGCTATCCGCTGGCAGCGAAACATCGAACCTGAGCAATACCCGGTAGGTGTTCTGTGAAACCGCCAAGGACGTCGCGCGGCCGAAATTGCTGTTGGGCGAGGCGGTGGAAACATAGGTGTCCGCCACCGCCGTGAGGGTGACTGTGGTGGGGGCGGCGACGGCCGTTTTGGGCACGCCACTGAGCAAAGCGAAAGCGCCTATTGTTGCCAAGGCAAGCAAGGACGCCAGGAAAAGGCGGAAATGACTAAGCATGACGCATTCCTGAAAGGGGGCCTCTATATGGTGAAGACCCGCGTTGAGGGTGAATCGGCCGTCCCAGCCATAGCCGTCTCGGAGGCGACGATCATACGTTGAGCGATCTGTGCAGCAGCGCGTCGAACGACGCCAGTTGAATTCTGAGAATAAATATCGAATAGGCACTCACAATTGAGGCCTAATAGTCGAATTATCTGAGCGCAAAGTGCCACTGTCAACCACTTAAAACTGAACTTGCAGGTACGCCCTAATGGCACCGAAATGCACTGAAGTGCACGCACTGATCAGGGTCAGATGGGCGGCGGCTGGAACTAAGCACCTGGGTCAGGCGCCCCGGAGCCGGGCACCTCGAGCAGGCGGCCGAGGCCGTCCAGGATGAGGTTCAGTCCGAAGCCGAACTCGTCTCCGAAGTCGTAGCCCGGCTTGAGGACGTGCTCGGTGGCGATCTCCACCATGTGCGGGTACTGGCCGGAGGAGAACATCTCGACGATCGGCGCTGTGACCTCGGCGGCGGTGTCCCGGCCTTGGAACGGCAGGGCGGCTTCCTGCAGCGCGAATCCGTAGATGTAGCTGTCCAGCAGAGCGTAGGCGTGGGCTGTCATCTGTACGGAGAACCCGGCGGCGCGCAGGGTTGCAAGGGTGGCCTCATGGTGGCGCAGCGTTGCAGGTCCGGGGGACGACCTCGATTCCAGCAGGCCCACCGCCCACGGGTGGCGCCCTAGCGCCGCCCGCACGTCATGCCCCCGGCGCTGCATCTCATCCCGCCAGTCGCGCTCCGGTGACGGAGGGGCGATTTCGCTGAAGACCAGGTCCACGATGCCGTCCAGGATCTCATCCTTGTTGGCAACGTAGTGGTACAGCGACATGGCCTTCGTTCCCATGCTCTCGGCCAGCGAACGGATGGTCAGCGCCGCAATGCCCGACTCGTCCGCCAGATCCACAGCGCACTGCAGCACTCTTTCGCGGCTGAGGGCAACGCGTTTCGGCGGACGGTCCTGCGCTGGCGTCGACATTTATCCTCCCTGCCTCTAGCTCTTTCGTACACTGTACGCTAACGTTTGTCGTACAGCGTACGAAAAGTTCCTTTGCACACCTACCCGAAAAGGAAACGGTCATGGATTCTGACGGCCAGCGCGTCAGCGAGGCCCCACTGGCAGAGGATGTCTCTTTCGATGGGACTTCTATGCGTGCCATCGTGCAGGATGCCTACGGCCCGGCCAGCGTCCTGCGGCTGGCGAGCATCCCGAAGCCCACGCCTAGGGCCAACGAAGTGCTCGTCCGGGTCCACGCCGCCGGACTGGACCGCGGCATCTGGCACCTGATGACGGGAAAGCCGTACCTCCTCCGTCTCTTCTTCGGTCTCCGCCGGCCCAGGAACCCGGTTCCCGGACTGGATCTGGCAGGGACCGTCTCCGCCGTCGGATCGGCAGTTACCCGTTTCCGCCCCGGCGATGAAGTGTTTGGCTTCGCCCGTGGCTCGTTCGCCCAGTACGCCGTGGCTCGCGAGGACAAGCTCGCCCACAAACCCGGACGCCTCTCCTTCGAACAGGCCGCGGTGGTGGCGGTGTCAGCGAGTACCGCCCTGCAGGGGCTTTGTGCCGGCGGGATCAAGGCCGGGCAGAAGGTGCTGATCCTGGGTGCTTCCGGCGGCGTGGGCAGCTACGCGGTGCAACTGGCCAAGGCCTCGGGGCTGGAGGTCACGGGGGTGTGCAGTACGTCGAAGAAGGATCTGGTGCGTGACCTCGGCGCCGACCATGTCATCGACTACACCCGGGAGGACTTCGCGGACGGCAGCCGGCAGTACGACGTCATCCTGGATCTCGCCGGAAATCCCTCCCTGGCGCGCCTGCGCCGCGCACTCACGCCGTCGGGCACGGCCGTCATCGCGGGAGGGGAGGAGGGCGGCCCGCTGACCGGCGGCCTGGACCGGCAGCTCCGGGCGCTGGCGCTGTCCCCGTTCATCAGCCAGAGGCTGACCATGCTCACGGCCCGCGAGGGCCACGAGGACCTTGAGCACCTTGCCGGCCTGTTCGAGGCCGGATCCCTGGCCCCGGCCATCGACCGGACCTACCCGCTTGACCAGGTTCCGGACGCCATGCGCTATTTCGACGCCGGCAAGGTCCGCGGGAAGATCGTCGTCACCGTCTGAGCCCCGCGGGGTTGTCACGCCCCGCGGGCTCAGTGGCGCGGTCTCGGTCGGTCAGTTCTCCGTTTGTTCGCGCCGTTCGTGTGTCTGCCCGTACGGGACATCGCGGCTGACCGCGACCGTGTAGCTTGTGTAGCCATGCTGCGTGACCAGGATGCCGTGGCGGCGTTCCTCCATGGCGTGTTCGCGGGCGATCTCGACGGCGGTGTTCAGGTCATTTTCGACGGTGTCCGGGTCGTGGGCGGTGATTTCCAGGACGAGGTCCGAGTGGCGCTTAATCATCGTGGTCTCTTTCTCAACGGGATGTGACGGGCTCTCAGCGCGCACAGGCTTCCGGGTCCGGGAATACCGGGGAGGCGGAAGCGGTGATTCGAGAGGGGGTGCCCGGCATCTTCTGATGGGGCGGTGCCGGCCGTGGTTTCCGGCGGGCTGGATCGGCGGAAGCATCTTCCTGCGGATCTGTAGTCAGTGTGGAGCATCGTTGGCTCGGGCGCAAGACGAAGTCGGAAATAGTCTGACATGACATGTGAAGTTCACCCAGGCGCCTCCAACCCAGCCGCCCGGCGTCAACTGCGCGCCCTACTCTGTCGGCTATGAAATTCTTTGAGGCAGAGGCAACGATCTACGCCCGGTCCTCCACTGTGTGGGACATCATCACCGATGACGGCAACTACACCGTTTGGGACTCCGGGATCACGCGCATCGAAGGCCAGGTGCGCAACGGCGGCACCATCAGAATCAGGACCCGGACCGGCGGAAACCGAACCTTCCGCCTGCGTGTCCAACAGATCCCCGGAGAGCTGATGACCTGGACCGGCGGCATGCCCCTGGGCCTCTTCAACGGCGTCCGGACGTTCACACTTTCCCCTCACGGAGGGAAGACTCACATGCGTGTGACGGAGGAATTCAGCGGCCCGCTGCTGGACCTGATGTGGAGGCCGGCCATGGGACAGGACTGCACCGGATACATCAACGCCGTCAAGGAACGTGCCGAACTAATCGGCTGACCCGCCCGCCGGCTGCCATCGGAGCACGCGGTGCGGTTTTCCGTGGGAACAGGAAACAGAGCTGACACGTCGGAAACACCATCCTGAAACGCTGCAGAAAACTCCATGGTGCAGGGTGGCCTTGTTGAAGCAGTTTCGTGAAAGGGGGGCCCGGTGATGGGTGAGGATGGGGATCTTCAGGTACGTTCGGTGGCGGAGCTTGCGGCAGGGGACGAAATCGAGGCCTGGCACCGCGGGCGCCTCGCCCACCGGGGAAGGGTGAGCAGGACGTTGGAGGACATCGACTTGTTCTGGATCATCGATGCCCGGACCGGTGCCCGGAGGCTGCTGGACCTTGAGCAGCTCAGCGTTCGGCGGGTTCCGGCCGGAAGGCCCACCGCCGTCGTCGGGAGTCCCGGTGCTCCCGCCGCCCAGCAGGAGCCGGCGGTGCCCAAGCCGGGCCCCGGCGCGTGGCGGCAGGTGGCGTTCGTCGAGGCCGGGTGACCGTCAGGGGAGGTTGCTGAAGAATTCGGCCTGGGTCTTGCTGCCCTGGACGATGATCTGGTCCTCCTCGTATAGGACGGTCTGGGCGGTGGTGTGTCCCCACGTGCCGCCCGGGCGCTTGACCGCCACAATCGTGATGCCGTACTTGTCCCGCATGCCCAGCACACCGAGGGGGCGGTCCTGCGCTTCCGACGGCGGGCTGGTGCGGATCATCACGAAGTCGTCCTCGAACTCCACGTAGTCGAGCAGGGTGCCGCGGACCAGGTGGGCCACGCGCTTGCCCATATCGTGCTCCGGGCGGATCACGTGGTTAACGCCGAGCTGCTCCAGGATCTCGGCATGGGGATCGCTGATGGCCTTCGCCCAGATCTGCGGTTTGCGGAACGTGAGGAGGCGCGACGTGGTCAGGATGCTCGCCTCGATGTCGCTGCCGATGCCCACCACGGCCCGGTCGAACTCGTGCACGGAGAGCTGGCGCAGCACCTCCTCCTTGGTCGAGTCCGCCCGGACCACGTGGGTCAGGCGCCCGTTGTAGGACTGCACGATTTCCTCGTTCGCGTCGATGCCGAGCACCTCGGTGCCCTGCGCCTCCAGTTCCAGCGCCAGGGCGCCGCCGAAGCGGCCCAGGCCGATGACGACGACGGAGCCCGCCACCGCAGGCCGGTCCCCGCTGCGGGAGAACATGTTCTTAGCCAATGAGGGGCCTTTCCTTCGGGTAGTCATACAGGACCGGGCGCTCCCGCAGTGCCAGAGCTGCGCCCAGGGTTGCCGGGCCGAGGCGCCCGACGAACATCAGCAGCACCAGGACCAGCTGCCCTGCCGGCGGCAAAGCCGCCGTGATCCCGGTGGAGAGTCCCGCCGTCGCGAAGGCCGAGACCACCTCCAACAGGATCCGTTCCTGGCCGAAGTCCGTGATGAGCATCAGGAAAACGGTGGAGCCGACCACCAGTGCGATGGACAGCAGCACCACGGTGATCGCCTGGCGCTGCACCGCGCGGGGCAGCTGCTTGCCGAAGATATTCACACTCGTTCCGCCCCGCAGCTCCGTGACCAGAATGAAGAACAGCACGCCGAACGTGGTGATTTTCAGGCCGCCTGCCGTGCCCGCGGGTCCGCCGCCGATAAACATCAGGATGTCCATGCCGAGCCACGACACAGGATGCATCTGCCCGATGTCGATGCTGTTGAAGCCGGCCGTGCGGGCGATGACCGACTGGAAGAAACCGGCCAGCACCCGTTCACCCGGCCTGAGTCCACCCAGCGTGGCCGGGTTGGACCACTCGACGGCGGTCAGGAAGCCGGCGCCGCCGACCAGGAGTGCGGCGGTGCCCACCAGGACCAGCTTCGTGTTCATGCTCCAGTGGATTGGCCGGCGGTATTGCCGGTGCAGTTCGAACAGCACCGGAAAGCCGAGCCCGCCAATGATCGCGGCGGCGGCAATCGGCAGGCAGATCCAGGGGTCCCCCGCGAATCCCATCAGGCTGTCCGAGTGCAGGGCGAACCCGGCGTTGTTGAAGGCGGACACCGAGTGGAAGATGCCATGCCACAGGGCGCGGCCGGGGGAGTACCCGTAGCCGTCAACGTACCGCGCCGCCAGCAGCCCGGCAAGGATCACTTCCACGGCGAGGCTGATGGCAAGGACACCCAGGATGACCTGGCGGACCGCACCGAGGCCGGTCGCCTGCGATTCGGCGGCAGACGCGAGGCGGGAACGGAGCCCCAGTCTGCGGGCCAGGAGCACACCCAGCAGGGTGCCGAAGGACATGACCCCGAACCCGCCAATCTGAATCAGGGCCAGGATCACCACCTTCCCGAAGCCGCTCCAGTACACGGGGGTGTCAACGGTGACCAGCCCCGTCACGCACACCGACGACGTCGACGTGAACAGGGCATCCATGAAGGGCGCGGACCCGGGGCCGTTCCGGGAGACGGGCAGCATCAGCAGCACCGTCCCCACGGCAATCGCGGCGGCGAACCCGAGGACGATCACCTGCGCCGGGTGCTGCGGGGCGAAGACGTTGAGGATGCGTGGGAACACTTTTGAGCTCTTCCCCAGGCCCATGCGGCCGACAACTCCGCGGGAGTTCCGCCCGCCCCCACCGGCAGCGGAGGCGGCGGGCCGGGCTTTGCGGCCGGGAACGTCCTGCATACGCGTCACGCTATCACTGGTGAATCCCGACACCCCCGCACTTTTCGCCACCATTTTTCCTAACCCTCCCTCGCCGCCTGCAGGTTCTTCCCCGACGCTCCCTCAGTTCCTGCCGGTTCTTCCCGGCCGCTCCCTCACTTCTGGGGGCCCCAATTTGGGCGGCGCGGTGTGAGGGGGGTTGGGCTTCGGGGGCGTGACACCTTCTACGCTGATGCCGCTGGTCACTCGCAGGAGGGGGCCGCTGCAAAAGCCGGACCGGCGATATATTGCCGATGGTGTCCTCCGGGCACGTCGCAACAGGCGAAATCCGGTGAACCGGCAGAATATTGCCTAAAGCCCTCCTTTCGGGGATCCTTGGTTGGGGTTAGGCCAGTAACGGCAGGATATTGCCGGAAGGAGATCCGTGGACGATTTCACCTCAATAGGTGCCGACATCCGGAGCGCCCGAAAGGATGCAGGCCTTTCCCAAGAGGATCTGGCCCATCTGGCGGGGACGTCCCAGCGGACTGTCAGGGCGATTGAAACCGGCACCGGCAATCCGTCACTGAGAGCGGTCGTCGCGGCAGCGAACGTCCTGGGACTGCATGTGGCGGTCCGCTGATGGCCGCTGACCTGCAGGACCTCAAGTTCATCAAGGCCGCGGACGTGTACAAGGACGGCATCCTGGCCGGGAGCCTGACGCGCACCGAGAGGGGAGGGGTGGCCTTTCAGTACTTCCCGGAGTACCTGGCAGGGGGCAACGCTGCGGTGGCATTTTCCCTGCCCTTGTCCAAGACCGCCGTCGAGACCCCTGCCGGTGCGGTGCCCGCCTTTTTCGCGGGGCTGCTCCCTGAAGGCCACCGGCTGACCGTGCTGAAGAACGCGGCCAAGACGAGCTTCAGCGATGAGATGACCCTGCTCCTGGCGGTCGGCTCGGACGTGCCCGGCGACGTCCAGGTGGTTCCCGCAGGCGAGGTTCCGGAAGACACCCCGGCGCTGGCGGACCCCTCGCAGCCCGGTGAGCTGGATTTTTCGGCTTTGGCCAACGCCGTCGACCAGCACAGCCTGCCTGGTGTGCAGACGAAGGCCAGCGCCTCGATGATGACCACGCCGCTGACAATGCGGGGACGCAGGTACTTACTGAAGCTCGATCCGCCGGAGCATCCACATTTGGTGGAGAACGAAGCCGTCCACCTGGCCGCGGCAAAGGCGCTGAAGATTCCGGTGGCAGTCAGCTCGGTCATTGCCGACAGGAACGGACTGCCCGGCCTGCTCGTGGAGCGATTCGATCGGGCCCAGGCCCCGGACGGCGCCTGGCTGCGCCTGCCGCTGGAAGACGGGACCCAGGTTCTTGGCCTGCCGCCGGCCTCCAAGTATGCGATCAATTCGGAGGAGGTGGTCCTGGCCCTGGCCGAACACTGCAGGGCGCCCCTCGTAGCCGTGCGCAACCTCTATCTGCAATTCCTCTTCGCCTGGCTGACCGGCAACGGGGACCTTCATGCGAAAAACGTTGCCGTTCTGGGCAGCCGCACCAAGGGCTTTTCAGCCGCCCCGATCTACGACGTTCCATGCACGCTTTTGTACGGGGACGACACGATGGCGCTGCCCCTCGCGGGTAAGACCAAGAACCTCAGGGCACGGCACTGGGCCGAATTTGCGGACAGCATCGGCCTGCCAGCCCGCGCTGCCTCGTCAGCCAAGGCAATCGCCCTGGCGGCAGCCGCCGGCGTTGATCTCGAAACCCTCCCGTTCAGCGGTTCTGTCGTGCGCGGCAGCCAACGTGAGCTGCGGTTCCGAAGAGCCGAACTGGACGGTTAGGGCCGCGCGATGTGAGGGAGGGTTGGGCTTTGGGCGGCGGGATGCGAGGGAGGGTGTTGCAGGGATGTACTGGTCGCTTCGGATGTAGGCTAAGGGCAGTTTTCGTAAGGGGGCTTAGCGCATGCGCTTGAGAATGGCCGGAACGGCCGGCACGCTGCCGGCGGCAGCGCTGGCATCCATGGTCCTTGTAATCGCGGGATGTTCGGGTTCCAATGCGGGGGCCGATGGTGCCGCCCAGGTCGCCGTGGAATTCCACAAGATGGTGTCCTCCGGGGATCCTTCGGCTGGCTGCGGCCTCCTCGCTCCGGCCGTTGTGGAGAAGCTCGAGAATGGCTCTGCCGGTACCTGCGGCGAGAAGCTGTCTGCCCTGAATTTGCCGCCCGCAACCCGGGCAACCGAGGCCAAAGCCTATGGTTCAAGCGCCCAGGTTCTCCTCGATGAAGACACCGTGTTCCTGACCAGATCCGGGGACAGTTGGAAGATCACGGCAGCCGGATGCACTTCCCGCGGTGAACGTCCCTACGACTGTGATGTGGAGGGTGGCTGACATGCGCTGGGCTTTCTGGATTTGTCTGGGCGTCATCGCTGTCGGACTGGCCTACCTGTTCCTCATCGGGGTGATGGGCCGATGAAGCACAACCCGTGGCTCACGAACGGCCTGAGCATAACGTTCGCGGTGCTGTTTCTTGGCTCCCTGACGGGGCAGGCGTTCAGCGGGCTCGCCTATTTCAATGAACAGCAAATGGCAGCGAACCTGGACGGCATCAGCTTCTGGCAATACGTGACGTCGTCGAGCTTTGCGGTGGACGTGGCCGAAAACTGGCAGTCCGAGTACCTTCAGTTCCTGCTCTTCATCGTCCTGACCGTGTGGCTGGTCCAGAAGGGCTCGCCTGAGTCCAAAGCCATCGAAAAACGCGGCCATGGGTCGGAGAAGGACCAGCTGATCGGACAGTACGCCAAGCCCGAATCCCCGAAATGGGCCAAGGCCGGCGGCATGAAGACTTGGATTTTCGCGAATTCGCTGGGGCTGGTCATGGGGACAGTCTTCATCCTGTCCTGGCTGGTCCAGTCCGTCACGGGCTTCAGCGCTTTTGCCGAGGAGCAGATCTCCAACCTGCAGGACCCCGGCAGCTGGGGAGAATATGTGGTATCCCCTGAATTCTGGAACCGCACCCTGCAGAACTGGCAGTCGGAGTTCCTCGCTGTGTGGTCCATGGTCATCCTGAGCGTCTACCTGCGCCAGCGAGGCTCGCCGGAATCCAAACCCGTAGGTGAAGCGCACGACGCAACAGGAGCCAGCAACTAAGACTTGGCTGAAGCTATTCCGGAAGCTCCATCTGAAAGCCGCAGGCGCACCTTATTACGCGGGTGGACAGGTACACGTCCAATGCCCCGCCGTCCTGGCGGCTGGTGCTCACGGGCTCGTGAAGCCGGCGGAGTTCGTGCCCCGCCTTTTCCATGGGCCGTCCACAGTGGATGTAGTGTCCGCCGAACAGCAAGACGTCGGACACGTTCCCCTGCCGGTTCAGGACGAATGCCACGTGGGCGACGTCGGCAACGTGGGCGTGGTGCCGTCCGCAGGCGGTGCAGGTGTAGGACACGTCCACGAGTGCATCCTCCGCCCCTTTGTGGGCTTCAATGGCCCTGATAACCAGATGAGTGTCGTTCCGGCAGGCTATGCACCGCAGCGGCTTTCCGCCCGGGAAGTGCGCGCCGTCGGGAACGTACGCGTTTGAACTGATGGACATGATCAGACCAGGGCCGGATAGCTGGACAGGATGTAGTCTGCGGCAGCCGGCCCCTTCATCTGGAGGCGGGTGTTGCCCAGATCGATGCCGCACCGTCGCATGGCCGCCCAGAAGGACATGTCCGGCTGTGGAACATGGCCGTTAAGCAGGCACCAGCTGGTGTAAAGACCGTAGAGACAGTCGCGTCCCAAGGGGCAGTCTGTCTCTGGGTCAAAGGAAGTGGCTTGGTCAAGAAACTGCTCGAAGTGCGAGGTGGCCATCGTAGGCTCTTTCCGCCTTTGTGCATTATGTGCCGCCATGGGGCTACAGCAGCTACGCTAACCGGCCCTGCACAATAACCGGAAAGGGTTCGGCCCGGATCAAACGGCTCCGGTTCCTCTCTTGAATGTACGTACTTCCGGCCCTGCTGTCCAGAGATTTGATTCGCCAAGGAAACTCAGTATGCGCCGGGCAGGTGTGATGTCGGCCTACTTTCGGGCGGTATGCGCCGGATTGCGGCGGCCCGCTGCCTAGGATGAACGGGATGACTCCGCCAGGCAGCCCGCAGCCCTTCAACTTCCGCAGCATTGCTGTTCCCGCCTTCGGGCCCGCGCTCCTGTTCTCCGTGGGGGAGGGTGCGGTCCTGCCCGTCGTGGCGCTGTCCGCCCGGGAGTTGGGCGCCTCCGTGGCCGTTGCCGCCTTGATTGTCACACTGATCGGGCTGGGCTCGTGGTTCTTCAACCTGCCCGCCTCGATGATCACCCTGAAGTTTGGTGAGCGCTGGTCCATCGTGGGGGCGGCGGCCGTCGGGGCACTGGCGCTGCTGGCCGCAGGGCTGTCCTCGGTGATTCCCGACGGACTCTGGCTGCTCGCCGTGGCGATGGCCGTCGTCGGAATGGCCGCCAGTGTCTTCAGCCTCGCCCGCCAGAAGTACCTCACCGAAGCCGTGCCGGTGGAATTCCGGGCCCGGGCGCTGTCCACGCTGGGCGGCACGAACCGGATCGGCATCTTCCTTGGACCCTTCATCGGCGCCGGTGTAATGCAGTTCGCCGGCATCAGCGGGGCGTACTGGGTGGGTGTGGCGGGAATGACGGCTGCGGCCGTGATTGCGCTGGCCATCCCGGACCTTGAGGTCCCAGGCGGCACGTCCGGTTCCGCCGGCCCGGCCGCGACGCTGCGCGGTGTGGCCGTCTCGCACGCCGGAGTGTTCCTGGCGGCCGGCGCCGGAATCCTGCTGCTGTCCGCCCTGCGCGCCTCCCGGCAGGTGGTGATCCCGCTCTGGGCGGACCATGTGGGCCTCGACGCCTCACACGCCTCCCTGCTGTACGGGCTGTCGGGGGCGATCGACATGCTGGTGTTCTACCCGGCCGGGAAGGTCATGGACCGGCGGGGCCGGCTGTGGGTCGCCCTGCCCTCCACGCTGATCATGGGCACTGCGATGCTGCTGATTCCGCTGACGGGCGGATTTACCGGGTTGCTGCTCGCCTCGCTGCTGATCGGCTTCGGCAACGGCATCAGTTCAGGGCTGGTGATGACGCTGGGCGCCGACTTCTCTCCCGACAACGGCCGCGGGCACTTCCTGGGCCTGTGGCGGTTCATCGCCGACGCCGGATCAACCGGTGGCCCCGTACTGCTCTCCGCCGTGACGGCCGTGGCCTCCCTCGGCGCGGGCGTGACGGCCACCGGCATGCTGGGGTTCGCGGCGGCAGCCGTGTTCGCCGTCGTTCTTCCCAGGCTGAAGCACCGCCGGAACTACTGAGCTACCCAGCTACCTGTCCTGAATATGACGCGGGGCCGGAATCGCCATTTGAACCGTGAAGTTAGGTTAGCCTACACTCAGACTGGCCGTTTTCGGCCGATCAGTTTCGTCTGCCAGCTTCCGCAGACCCACACTCTAGGTGGTTCCGTTGCGCATTTCGCTCCCATCGTCCGTGTCCCTGGGACTCGTGGCGCTCCTGTCACTGTCCGGCTGCGGCTTCAGCGGCTCCGGAGGAGGAATAAACAAAGCGGCCGACACCGACCAGCGGATCGTCGTCGACAACTTCCGCCCCCCGGTGGCCGGCTGGACCCTCGAGAGCGACGCCGCGTACATCCTGTCCCTGTCCGGATGCCTGGAGACCCTGACGCGCTACGACGCTGCGCAGGGCAAGATCGTGCCCTCGCTGGCAACCGAGTGGAAGCAGGCCTCTGCCCTCGAATGGGACTTCACCCTCCGCGAGGGAGTCAAGTTCCAGGACGGAACCCCACTGAACGCCGAGGCCGTGGTGCGCTCCCTGCGTACCGTGCTCGACGCCAAGGTCCCGGCCCGCGCATTCAGCCCAAAGGTGGTCAGCGGCGTCAAGGCCCTCGACGACCGCACCGTCCGCGTGACTACTCCGACGGAAAGCCCGCTGGTGCCCTACCGGCTGGCAAGCGTCAACACGGGCGTACTGTCGCCCGCCGCCTTCAAGGGTGAAACCGTTGACCCGTTCGGCCACTGCACCGGCCCCTTCAAGCCCGTTTCCGAAAAGCCGAAGCAGTCCCTGACCCTGGACCGCAACGAGAACTATTGGGGCGGAAAGGTGCAGCTTGCCGGCGCCGAGGTCCGGTTCATCACCGATGGCGCCACCCGCACCACCCAGGTCCAGACCGGCGAAGCCGACATTTCGATGTCAATCCCCGTCTCCGGCCTGGCCGCCTTGGAGGGGGATTCCAAGGTCAAAGTCCTCAAGGCCGATTCGCCGCGGACCGCCACGCTGTACATGAACAACGGAAGGGCCCCGTTCGACGACGTCGACTTCCGCAAGGCGATCCGCTCGGCTCTTGACCTGGATGCGCTCGCCGGAAGCGTCTATGAAGGTGCAGCCCTCCCGGCTACCGGTCCCTTTGCCCCTTCGGAGCCTTGGGCCATTGAGGGCGCTGCGGCGCCAAAGCAGGACGTCGAGGGCGCGAAAAAGCTGCTCGCTTCCGCGGGCTACACCGCCGACCGGCCGCTGGAGATCATCGCGATCGTCGAGCGCGCGGAGTTCGCGGACGTGGCAACCGTCATCCAGGAGAACCTGAAGGCCGTGGGCGTTCCGGTGAAGATCCAGACCAAGGAGTATGCCGCGGTGGAACCGGACCTGCTGTCCGGCAACTATGACATGGTGCTGAGCCAGCGCAACCGCCTGATCGACATCGCCGACCCCATCGGCTTCCTCACCGCGGACTACACCTGCGACGGCACCTACAACCTGAGCCACTTCTGCAACGCCGATTACGACAAGACGATCGCCCAGGCCTCCACGACGGCGAACTCCGAGGAACGGTACCGGCTCTACGCCAAGGCCGGACAGATCCTCCAGGACCAGGCCGTGAACGTCTGGCTCGTCAACGAGCAGGCCATCGACGCCGTCCGGTCCGACGTTCAGAACCACGTCCAGGACCCCCTGGCCCGGTACGTGCTCCGGGCGGAAACGGCAAAGCCGGGATCGTGAGCGGAACGTTTCCCGACGGTATCCAGCATCGGCCGGATCCGGCATGATGCAGTTCCTCGCCCGGCGAACGGCGGCCCTGGTGGTCGCCGTTCTTCTGGCGTCTTTCGTTGTCTTCCTCATCCCCTATGTCACTCCAGGGGATCCGGTACGGAAAATCATCCGGTCACGGGTGACCGGAGACGCAATCGATGACTCCGCCGTGGAAGCTCTCAGTCTTCAGCTGGGCCTGCAGGACCCCCTGTGGCTGCAGTACCTGCGCTGGCTGGGGCGGTTCATCAGCGGCGACATGGGCCTGTCCTACACAAGCCGCACGCCCGTCGTCGACCATGTGCTGCCCGCCCTCTGGATCACGCTCAGCCTGGTGGTCCTGGCCCTGGCCGTGGCGGCCGCGGTTTCGGTGGTTCTGGGCATCACGGCGGCCCTGAACGAGGGACGGCTGGCTGACCGGGCCATCACGGCGGTTAACCAGGCGCTGATCTCCATCCCCGAGTACTGGCTCGCGCCGATGCTCGTGCTGGTCTTCGCGATCCAGCTCTCCCTGCTGCCCTCCGCCGGGTGGGAGGGCCCGGCCTCCGCGGTCCTGCCCGTGGCCGTCCTCGCCCTGCGGCCGACCAGCCATTTCCTGTCCGCCGTGCGTGAGGGAATGCTCGAGGCGCTCGGCGCCGAGCACGTCGTCGCTGCCCGGAGCCGCGGGCTCAGCCGCGCCCAGGCCGTGTGGAAGCACGTGATCCCCAACGGGCTGCTGCCCCTGACCACCTTGGCAGCCGTGTGGTTCGCGGGCCTGCTGGGCGGATCGGTCATCGTCGAGGTCATCTTCGCCATCCCCGGCATGGGACGGCTGATGTTCGACGGCGTCCTGAACAGTGACATTCCGCTCGCCCAGGGCGCGGTGGTGGTGGTCGTCGGACTCGCCGTACTGCTGACCACGGCCGCGGATCTCATCCACGGCCTCCTCAACCCCCAAGTGAGGATGCTCCATGCGTAAGCTGCCTCCGCACGTCCTGGCCGCCGCTTCGGTCCTGGCCATCATCCTGCTGAGCGTGGTCCTGGCTGGCTGGATCACCCCCTATCCGGCTGCCGAACAAAACCTTGCCGCCCGGATGGCCCCGCCCAGCGGAGCCCACTGGCTGGGCACCGATCACTTGGGCCGCGATACCCTGAGCCGGCTGCTCGAAGGCGGAGGGTTCTCCCTGACCATCGCGGCGCTGGCCACCGTCCTCACGGCAATAATCGGCACGGCGATCGGCGTACTCAGCGCCCGCCGGCGGGGCTGGCTCGACGAGTTCTTCACCCGGACGAACGATGTCCTGCTTGCCGTGCCGGAGATGGTTGTGGCGCTGTTCCTGGTCGCCGCCATGGGAACCGGGTACCCAACCCTGCTCCTGGCCCTGACCGTGACAGGCTGGACACCCTTTGCCCGGCTGGCCCGGGCACTCGCCTACGACGTCTCGGCGCGGGGGTTCATCGAGGCAGCCCGCGTGGTGGGCTGCCCGCCGTCGTTCATTGTGCTGCGGCACATCCTGCCACACTTGGCCGGGCCCCTCCTCGGCCAGGCCACGCTCAGGTTCGGACAGTTCCTGATCAACGTCGGCGCCCTGTCCTACCTGGGACTGGGGGTACAGCCGCCGCAGTCGGACTGGGGATCGATGCTCGCCGCGGCCCAGCCCTACGCCCTGAGGGCACCAATGACGATCCTCGCCCCCGGCCTGGTGATCTTCACCGTCGCTCTGTGCGTCACCCTCATCGGCCAGCATCTGGCACGGATGTCCAGCAGCCGCCTGATGCTTGCGGCGTCCCCTGACTTGGCGGTCACCCATGCCTGAGGGCCTGTTCATCGAAAAACTGCACGTCAGCCAGCGGGCACCGCTGGCCAGGCGCCGCCCCGCCTCCGGCGCCGGTTCCGACGCGCGCCCGATCCTCTCCGGCGTCGACCTCTCCGTGGCTCCGGGGGAGTTCGTTGCCCTGGTGGGCGCCTCCGGGAGCGGCAAGTCCATGACGGCCCTGTCCGTCATGGGGCTGCTGCCGCCGCAGATCCATGTCGAGTCCGGGTCCGTCACGCTGGGCGGAACCGACCTCATCCGCGCGGGCGATAAGGAGCTCAACCGGGTCCGCGGCGGCCGGATCGGCATGCTGTACCAGCAGCCCAAGCGGATGTTCAATCCACGCATGACGATTGGCGGGCACCTGGCCGAACCGCTGAAGCTTCACCGCGGACTGCACGGACGCGCCGCCCGGGACCAGGCGCTGGCTCTGCTCGCGGACGCCGGATTTGAGGATCCGGTCCGGTGTGTCCGCTCGTATCCGCACCAGCTCTCAGGCGGCATGGCGCAGCGCGCAATGATGGCCGTTGCCATGGCCGGCCAGCCCGAACTGCTGCTGGCCGACGAGCCGACCTCCGCACTCGACAAGGTGCTGGAAGTACAAATCCTGGCGCTGATCGACAGGCAGCGTCGCGACCACGGACTGGGAGTCCTGTACATCACCCACGACCTGGCCACGGTTGCCGCGTTCGCTGACAGGGTGGTGGTGATGGACTGCGGCCGCGTCCAGGAAGCAGGACCGGCCAGGACCGTCCTCGAGGCGCCCCGGACCGCGGTCACCAGAGACCTCCTGGCGGCATCGGCCCTCACGACTGCCCGGATCCCGGCCCGGACTCCTGCGCGAATTCCCGTCCGCTTTCCCGTGCGGACAGTGACGGTAGGGATGCCGCTGGGGATTCCGGTCAGCATTCCGGGCCGGACGCCGGCGCCGCGGACGTCGCTGCGGACCCCGGTCCGCATTCCGGTCCGCAAGCCCGCAGCACCCGCAGCCGAGGCGCCAGAGCCGCGCACAATTCTGGCGCTGGACGGTGTCACTAAACGGTTTCCTTCCAAGGGGCGCGGTGCCCGTCCGGCTCTGGATGGCGTCTCGCTGAGCCTTCGTGAGGGTGAGATTCTTGGTGTCCTGGGCCAATCGGGCTGCGGGAAGAGCACCCTGGCCCGACTGCTCGTCGGGATCGAGACGGCGGACCGGGGCAGCGTCACCCGGGCGCTCCGCACGGGGGAGAACGGCACCGGTGCCGACGGCACAGAGGTGCAGCTCGTCTTCCAGGAACCGCACGATGCCTTCGACCCGCGCATGAAGCTCCGTGCCAGCCTGGAAGCTCCGCTGCTGCGGCGCCGGGACTGCCCGGCGGACGAGCGCCGTGAACGCATCCACAAGGCCGTTCGCGATGTTGAGCTGGAACCGGACCTGCTGGACCGGTATCCGGGCCAGTGCTCGGGAGGTCAGCTGCAGAGGATGACCATTGCCCGGGCGCTTCTTCTGGAGCCGGCGGTGCTGATCTGCGACGAGGCCACCTCGGCGCTGGATGCGGTCACGCAACGCAAAATTCTCGATCTGCTGCTGCGCCTGCACAGCGACCGCCCGCTGTCCCTGATCATGATCTCCCACGACATGAACGTCATCAGGTACATGAGCCAACGGGTGGCCGTGCTGTACCAAGGCGCCCTCGTGGAACTGGCACGCACAACCGACTTCTTTGCGAACCCGGTACACGGGCACAGCAAACAGCTGGTGGCCGCGGCCCGCCCTTGACGACGGGATCCTTCTCGGAAGACCCCATGTTGGTTTTGAGCCTTGACAGTGCCGACCGCCCAAGTATGAACTAGGTCAACTTCCCCGTCGGCAGGAGCAGGCCATGATCGCCCTTCACACCGTGATAGCCATCGTGGTCATCATCCTGCTCATCATCAAGGTCAAGGTCGACCCGGTGATCTCGCTGATCATCGGATCGCTCTACCTCGGCCTCGCGACCGGGGTCGGTTTCACGGCGACGATCATGGCGATCACCACCGGTTTCGGCGAAATCATGGGCGAGGTCGGCCTGCTCATCGGCTTCGGGGTGCTCATTGGGGCGATGCTCCATGCGATGGGCGCCTTCCGGAAGATGGTGACAATGCTCGTCAACGGCGTCGGTGCGCGTCGGCTCCCCTATGCGTTGACGGCTGCGATGTCGACTATCTTCCCCTCAATCTACGTGGACGTGCAGGTCGTGCTGGCCTCTCCAGTGGCGCGCTCAACCGGGCCCTTCATCGGCATGACCGGTTTGCCGCACATGGCAGGTGCGCTCGGGACGGGGATCTTCGCCGGCTACGTCTTCGTGCTCCCGGGACTGGCCGCGGTCTCCATCGCGGGCCTGCTAAACATCCCACTCGGCATCTGGCTCATCTACGGCCTCGTGCTCGGGCCGTTGACGGCGATCGCGACGACGTTGATCTTCCGATTGCTCCTGCGGGGCCGCTACTGGAAAGCGGCCAAGGACGAAGAGGTCGATGAAGCGATGGTCGAGCTGGAGACCACCGAGCTGGTCGAGGAGGACACCGCGACGCCCCCGCTGTTCGTCTGTCTGCTGCCCATCCTCGTTCCGCTCGTGATGATCGCCTTCGGGGCCTTCGCGGAACTGCTGGAATTCTCCAACGACTTCATCGCCTTCCTCGGCGACGCCAACTTTGCGCTCTTCGTCGGCCTGCTCGGCGCCTACGTGCTCTGCCGGCGCACCCTGGGTCCGAAGGGCACGGACACGGCAATGAGCGAGGGCTTCCACACCACGGGCGAGATCCTGCTCATCACCGGCATCGGCGGGTCGTTGGGCGCCGTCATCGGGGAGACCGGGCTCGATACGATCCTGGCCGACCTCTTCACTGCCGACGCAGGGGCGCCGGTCATCCTCAGTATCCTGCTCGCCTGGCTCATCGCCGCGGTGCTGCACTTGGCGATCGGGTCCGTGTCAGTTGCGGCGATCGCGGCTGCCGGGATCATCGGTCCGGTACTCGGGTCGATCGACGTCTCGCCGATCGCCGTCGGCCTTGCCATCGCCTCAGGTGCGATGTTCGCCCTTCAGGTCAACAGCAACTTCTTCTGGATGTTCAAGTCGCTGCTCGGACTGTCGACTCAGGGGACTTTCAAGACGCTAACGATGGTCACCTCCATCGCCTCGGTGGTCTCGCTGCCGATGGTCATGGCGGTGGCGCTCATCGCCTAGGGTCTGCTTCTCCTGCTGCTACAGTGACGGCCGCTGCTACAGTGACGGCGGGTGCGCCTTACTGGCCGGAGTCACCGGAATGAGGCCGGTGGGCAGGTGGTACTCCGAGTCCTCGGGACGGTCCTGCTCGGCCCGTTCGATGGCAGCCTGGAAGTGCGGCAGGCTCCGCTCCACCATCTCTTCGCTGGCGGTGAGGGAGATGCGGAAGAAACCGGGCGTTTCGAACAGGGCGCCCGGCAGCACGAAGACGTCCTCCTGGCTGAGTGCCTCGGTGAAGGCCTCGTCGTCGGCTATGGGGGAGTGGACGAACAAGTAGAACGTGCCCTCGGAAGGCTGCAGCCGGTAACTCATCCCGCGCAGCTCCCGCACGAGCCAGTCCCTTTTGCGCTGGAGCTGATCGACGTCGATGGTGAACCGTTCCAGCTTGGGCAGCGCATGCTGCAGCGTGCCGTTGGGATAGATCCAGCCCATCGCCACCTGCAGCGCGCCCATGGCGGGTGCGAGGTCCCTCCGGTCGGGCATGGCGGAAGGAAGGGCAAGGTATCCGATCCGCTCACCCGGTGCCAGATGCGTCTTACCGTACGAGTAGGCCAGCATCGTGTAGGGGTAGAACTCGGCAGGGCTGTGGAAACGGGCGCCGTCGAACACAATTCGGTTGTAGGGCTCGTCCGACACGAGATAGATCCGCCGTCCGATGCGCGCGGAGGCGGCCTCCAGCAGGTCGGCGAGGCGCTGCAGGAGCTCCGGCGGGTAGATCCGGCCGGTGGGGTTGTTCGGCGAATTGACGATCACCACCCGGGTTCGCGGAGTGATTGCAGCCCCGATGGCCTCAAGGTCAAGGTCGAACGTTTCCGTATTGATCCGGACCTTCACGGGGACAAGACCGGCCTCGACGACAAGCGGCTCGTACAGGAACCACGGCGGCAGGCTGTAAATCACTTCATCGCCCGGATCGGCCACCGCCTTCAGCGCCATGGCGAGCGCAGTGAATCCGCCGGTGGTCAGGTACAGGTCCTCGGCAGCGAACGGGACGTCCAGCAGTCCTTGAAGGGACTCCGCGGCGACCTCCCGCGCATAGGCGCCGTTGGACTTATAGGCAAACCACTGGTCGTCACGGGGGTTGACCGCATCCCGCAACGCGTCCACATACGCGGTTTGGGGCATCTGGTGCGGATTGCCCAACGTGAAGTCACAGACCCCGGGCAGAAGGTGCCGCCGGGAGTACGTGGAGTCGTTGAGGAACGCGCTGATCCGCTGGAAGGACGGGATGGACGCGACGCTGAGCGCGCGCCGGGATGCAGCGGAGTCCATCACTGCGCGCCTCCGGTGTTGGCACCTGGCCGCACCTTCTTGGCGGTGAGCAGCAGGTACTCCCAGTCCATCTGGGACGGTGCGTCGCCGTGGGCATCGCTGTAGGCCGCGGCGAGTTCAGTGAGGGCCTCGTCCAGGGCTTTGACTCTTTCCTCGTCCCCGCCAAGGGACTTGTACACCGAGATCGTGGGGCCGTAGTGGGACTTGAAGTAGTGCAGGAAGTCGTTGGGCTGGTGGAAGCTGGTAATGGTGACCGTCTGCTTCCGGGCATCGATGTCCGTGACGTTGCCGCCCAGGAGCTTGCGCACATGGTCCTCGCTGCCCCACAGCGTCGGGGGTTGGGCGCCGGGCGGAGGCGGGGGAGCGAACGGTTTCATCGTGGCGAACATCTGCCCGAGGAACCCTTCCGGCGTCCAGCTCAGCAAGCCGATCGTGCCGCCGGGGCGGCAGACCCTGAGCAGCTCACCGGCGCTCTTTTCATGGTGCGGGGCAAACATGACGCCGAGGCAGGACATCACCACATCGAACTCGCCGTCGGGGAACGGGAGGGCCTCGGCGTCCGCTTCCATCCATTCCAGATCGACGCCGCGGTCGGCTGCCTGGTGACGGCCGGCGTCGAACATCTCCGGAGTTAGGTCGCTGGCCACCACCTGGGCCCCCATCATGGCCGCGGGAATGGCGGCATTACCGGCGCCCGCGCCGACATCCAGCACCCGCTGCCGCGGTTTGATGCCGCAGGCCTCAACGAGGATGGCGCCGAGATTGGGGATGAGCTCGCTGGCGAGGGCGGGATAGTCCCCCTGCGCCCACATGGCCCGGTGCTTCTCCTTGAGTGCCCGGTCCGCGGTGGCATCCGCCGTGGTTGCATCCTTGTCATTCATCCGAACCCCTCCGCGTGCTGCATCATTGCCTGTGCAGGTTGTCATGGACAGCCCGCTGCTGGCCCAGTGGAGGCTGTGGTGCGACTTATTCTCGGCTTCGATGCCGGGGATGTAAAGAAGGAGCCGCTACCTGGCAGGTGCTTCCCGGCGGCGTGCGGCATAGGCGAACAGCGACGTCGTGGCCACGGTGGCCAGGTATCCGGCGATCACGATCAGTGAAATTCCCGCCCAGAAGTAATTGGTGGTGCTGCCCTCCTGGCCCGGCGGTGCGATGGTAACCAACGAAAACACCGCCACCGCGGCGGAGGCCAGGCCGATCGCCACCGGCAGTCCCAGCCAAAGCCGCGCGGACGCCCAGTGACCGTTGAAGCCGTCCCACACATTCCACTCATGGGTGCCCGTGCGGATGATGAGCCAGCCGGCGGGAATCATGAAGCAGCCCACCAGCAGGAACGCGGCCACCACATCCGCGGGCCGGTGCCACTGGTTCACCAGCGTGGACATTCCCGACGCGATCGCAAAACTGCCGCCCACGAACCCCGCAAGAGGCCGCCAGCGCGGGGATGCCATGAGGAACACCGCCGCCGCCGCAGACGCCGCCAGTGTGGTGTGCCCCGACGGCAGCGAGTTCAGCTCCAGCGTCTCCACACCCCGGTCCGGGCGCACCGGCAGCAGCTGCTTGAGAACCTGAGTGGCGATGTTTGCCGCCACGCACGCGGCGAGGGCGATGCCCGCCGCCCGCCAGCGGCGGTGGATCACCGTGACAAACAGAACGACGACGGCGGCCATCACCAGGGAGATGGTGGGCAGCCAGTCCAGGAACCGGGTGGTGACCTTGCCCGCAGGTCCATGGATTTCCACGGCCTCCACCAGCGCTGACTCGTCGATGAACTGGCCGGTGGTGGTGCGCACAAAGTAGTAGTACGTGGCCGCGAGCCCGGCCATGCAGGCCAGGGTGGCCATGAAGAAGAGGAAGCCGGTGCCCCTCGCGAGGCGCATCCGGCCCGCGGGCTGCTTGCGTCTGGGGTCCCTGGGCTGAGAAATCATCGTATAAAGGGTGTCACAGTTTGCTGGGAGCCGCCTGACTGCCGGGTGGACGCCGGCACTCGGTTTTGGATGCCTGGTTTTGGACGCCTGCAATCGGTGCGCCTTTATCGGTTCGCCTCGATAGCGCGCCCCTCGACAGCGCGCCCCTCGACAGCTTGCCGGGCGCGAATTACGTTGGGCGTATGACTGAAAACCCGGAAGACACCGGTACTGCCCGCGAAGACACCGGCACTGCCCGAGAAGATGATGGACTCGACCGCGGCGCAAACGAGTCCGCTCACGGCTCGCCCGCAGGTGACCTGAGCAGCAAACTGGACCCCGACTTCATCCCGCAGCAGGGCGATACCCCCGAAGTGGAACGGACCCGGGAGCACCCGGAGGAAACCGGCAGCTGAGCGGCTTTTCGGCCCAGGACATATTGACCATCCGGTGGCCCGCAGGCGGATAGAGTTTGAGCATGGCCGGACTCGCAGATGTTCTGGGCCCCATTCTGGAACTGATGTCCTGGGTGGGGTTCATTCCGGGTGTGCCGCTGCTCGTGTGGGGCCTGGTCATCAGGAGACGGCGGTGCCAGTGGACGAGCACGTCCGGCGAGGTGTACACAGCCGGCGGCTTCACCGGATTCCGCTGGATCGACCAGGAAAACGTGCCCCGGCAGACACTCGTGGACGCGGAAGTGGCGCGCGGACTGGTGGCAGGCAACGAAGTGAAACTCCACTACGACCTCTGCCACCCTTCCCGCTGGGGCCTCGAGCCTCCCAAGCACGACAACACCGTCCTGATCCTCGGCTGGATCTTCACCGGGCTCGGGCTTCTGTGCACGGTGGGCGGGTTCGTGCTGCTGCTCTTCTAACGGTCCCCCTCTGGCGGACTCCTTCTAAAGGCCCGGCTAATGGCCCGGGCTGGGCCGGACCGCGTGCCCGCGTGCCGGCTGTGGAGTGCCGCTGCGCTTGTTCCGTTCCTTCAGGTGATCCAGCAGCGCCTGCTCAGGATGTCCGGGGTTCTCCGCAAGGTGCCGGAGCAGCCGGCGCCGCACGTCTGACCGCGGGTCTGCTGTGGTAAGCACGTTCTGGATAATGTCCAGGACCTGCTGGTGCAGTTCGGAATCGTCAATGGTGATCGTGGAGGGCTGGCTGTTCGGCACGCCGATTGTGTAACCGCGGCGTTCCGGCGGAATGGGTTCATGCAGGTCACGGAAGTTCCTGTGCATCACGGACTCCTTCTTTGGGGAAATCTCTGGGGTACCGTCCCGCTGGCGCTCATTCATCGCTGGCATCTCCGCTGCCGTCCAGGCCGCCCTTGTCGTCGGGCTTTACCAGGGATGAGGAATCTCCTGTTGCTGCCACGGCGGGAGAAGTCACCTGCGTGGGTGCGACGTGCTGGACAGCGCCCGGGTCATCACCGACGGATACGCCGGCGGGCGTGTCGGTGGCCTGGGTCTGGGCCATCTGGACCGGCGGGGAGTCCAGCGCTGAACCGGGCGCATCCGGCGCTGAACTGGCGGGAGCGGCGGTATTGAGGGGCATGGACTTGCGGGAAGGGGACGTGGCCTCGGCAGTCGTCAGGGGCTTGCTGCGGGGAGACAGTTCGGCGGGCGACGCCGCGTCGTTCGCCCCGGGCACGGCGCCTTGCCGGACGGTATCGACCACCACCACACCGGCAGGCTGGTCCGTAGGCGCACCTGCAAGCGACTGTGTCCAGACCGCAAGACCGGCAAGTCCGATCAGGGGAACGCTCAGCACGGATAACTTCTTCACCGGCCTGCCTTCCCTCGTTGGTGATTCCACTCTGAGGCGCGAAGGTGAGGCAAAAATGAGACGTGGATGAGAATCCTCTCATCCAGCCCGCGGCGGGCACGGCGCCGCTGCTTAAATCCAAAACAGCCCTAATCCGGAACAGCTCAGACCGGGGCTGGCTCCTGGCCGTTCGGGTCCCCGTTGCGGGGGCTGTCCGGAGCGTCGCCGGCGGGGGACGCTTCCTCGGGCAGGCACACGAGGCGGTAGCCCACGCCCCGGACTGTCTGGATGCGGTTCTGGCCGAGCTTGTGCCGCAGATACCGCACGTAGACGTCCACCACGTTGGAGGACCCTTCAAAGTGGTAACCCCACACCCGGCTCAACAGTTGCTCCCGGCTGAGGACCCGGCCGGCGTTCTCCATGAGGGTCCGCGCCATGACGAACTCCCTGGCCGAAAGGTCAATGATGCGTCCGCCGATCTGCGCGGTCCGCAGGTTGATGTCGAGCGTCAAATCGCCGCAGACGAGCGTGGGTGCTGCCGTGACGGGCGACGTGCCCCGGAGCCGCAGCTTCACGCGCGACAGCAGTTCCTCGAACCTGAAGGGTTTGGTCATGTAGTCATCGGCGCCGCCCTCGAGCGCGGATACCGTGCTTTCCAGGCTGTCCGCGGCGGTGAGGACGATCACCGGGATGGCGGAGTGCATGGCCCGGAGGTTCTGAAGGACGGTAAGCCCGTCCATGCGGGGCATTCCGATATCCAGGATGAGCAGGTCGTACTCCCCGGACGTGGCGTAGTCCAGCGCCTTCACGCCGTCGGAGACCTGGGTGGTGGTGTATCCCGCCGCCGTGAGGCCCTTAACGAGGAAGGCCGCAATGCGGGGCTCGTCATCGGCGATGAGGATCCGGGTCACAGGCTGCCTCCGTGACCTGAGAGGACGGCAGTGCCCGACGACGGCTTGGTCAGCCGGGATTTTGCGTGCGGGCCGGCCGCTCTTTTCGCCGCGCCGGGTGAGTCCTCCTCGGCGCTGTCCCCACCCCCTGCCGGGATGGTCAGCACAAACCGGCTTCCCTGGCCTACGGTCGATTCCAGCCGGACGGTTCCGCCGTGCGCTTCGGCGATGGCCTTGACGATCGAGAGGCCCAGTCCGGAGCCTTCGGACGATCCCGCGGCATTGCGGCCCTTCGCGAACCGTTCGAAGATGCGCTCGTGATCCTCGGCGGGGATGCCGGTGCCGGTGTCCGAGACCCAGATTTCGAGGTCCGTCGACTGGTGCGGCCGCGCACCCAAAGGTGCGCCGCCGTCGTCGTTCTTTGCCCAGGCGGCCCCGATGGAGATCCGGTCCGTCTCGGCCGTGTGCCTGACGGCATTGACCGCGAGCTGTTCCAGCGCCTGCATGAGCCGGTGCCGATCGGCGCGGATGAGGCCGCCCGGCTTGGCCTCCAGCTCCCAGCGGCGCGGAGCGAAGACCTTGATGCGGTTCAGGATGTTCTCCAGGAAGATGTCGGCTTCGATCCACTCCGGGGACACGAAGTCGGGCCGGCCGCTGCGGGCAAGGATCAGCAGGTCCTCCACCAGCACCTGCATCCTGTCCAGCTCATCCAGGAGCAGGATGCGGGTCTGGTCCACGTCCTCGGGGTCGCCCGCGCGCAGCAGTTCCAGATAACCGCGGATGACCGTCATGGGCGTGCGGAGTTCATGGCCGGCGTCGTGGACGAAGCGGCGCTGGTTCTCGAAGCCGGACTCGAGCCGTTCCAGCATGTGGTTGAAGTTCATGGCCAGCTGGGCGACGTCGTCCGTGCTCCCTGTGACATCCACGCGCTTCGTCAGGTCTTCGAACGTGGTGTTCTGGGTGGCTTCCCGCAAGCGCCGGATGGGGCTGAGCAGCCGCCCGATGAACACGTACCCCATGAAACCGGCGATGGCGAGTGTCACCAGGGCCGCCAGGGCGTAGGTCCACATGGAATTGACGATCTGGTCGCGCTGGCGGCCGATCTCATTGGCCACCACCAGGAGCCCCTCTTGCGGCTTGCCTTGCAGCTTCACCGGCGTGATGGACAGGCGCACTTCCCGGCCATCGATCACGGTGTCCTGCACCACGGTCCGGTCAGGGCGGCTCCAGGCCCAGATCTGCTCCCTGATCGCCAGCGAGCCCAGGTTGGTGGCCTGCTGGCCGCCCGGCAGGATCGTGTTGCCATCCCGGATCAGTGTTATCAGCGACTCGTGCCCGCCGGGCGTCTCCGATCTCAGGAACAGTGTGAATAGTTCGTCCAGCGACCTGAACCCAGGACCCGGGGCCGGCTGAACGAGGGCGTTCAGGTTCTTCCTCGGCTGCTGCAGCTCCTCATTAACACGGTCATCGAGGCTCCTGAGTTGGGCCGCATACGTGACTGCACCGGAGACCATAAGGCCCACCGCCATGAAAACAAGGAGTGTGGCCAGCACCCGGAACCGGACGGAACGGATTTCACTCCGCAGCTCCGCCCGCAGGACACTGGCAGACTTCATTGCCTTGCCCGTCGCAGGTGCCATGGCCGCCGCAAGTGACTTGGCCGCCCTACGTTCCGACACCGTTCGTGTAACGCAGCACACATTTTCCCGCCGGCCACAAAAAATTTTTGGTTCCCTGACGCGCCGGCCACAATACTCACAGCGGGGTACTCGGAGTACTTGGTTGCACCCTCTACTGCCACGCTCCGCGTCATCGGGTCACTCATTCCATGCTTATCCGGCGGTCCTCAGGGGGGCGAGGATCGCATAAAGCCGCTGGGAACTGCGGCAATACCAAGATAGGCCTGCATTCTTGGGAAAAACTTGGTGATGTCCTCCGTCGATGGGGCTTCCTCCCCGCGGTTGGAGGGGTGGCGTGGCATGACCGCCGGGCCGGCGAGCCGGGTGGGCCGCCCCGAACTGCGACGCATCCAAGTAGTCCTTCCCCGAAAAATCGAGTACTCGCTACTCGTGCCCGTACTTGCACAAGTGACAAATATGAGGGTCACGCCATTCATGGGGAATGCAGTTCATGGGGATAGTAGGTGCACACATGGTTCAGACAGTTGCAGAGGACACTCGCTGGTCGCGCAGGGCACAAGACGACGAGTTCCTCCCGACAGCCAGAGATGGTGCAGGTGGAGCGGCGACGAAGCTCTCCATCAGCATCCTGGGTCCGCTCAAGGTCCGCCGCGGAAACGTGGTCATCGGATCACACGAGCTGGGCGGCCCCAAGCCACGCCAGGTGCTGGAGATCCTGTTGCTCAAGCTGGGCACACCGGTTTCCAAAAACCACCTGATCGATGTCCTGTGGAACGGGCAGCCTCCGGCCGAGGCGCTCTCCACCCTCGAAAGCTACGTCAGCGTGCTGCGCCGCCACCTGCAGCCCGGCTCCGGCAAGGGCGGCGCCCTCCGGACGGTCACCGGCGGCTACATGATGGACCGCAGCATGGTTGACCTGGACCTTGACCGGTTCGACGACCTCCTCAAGCAGGCAGGACACGCCAGCCCGCAGGAATCCTACAAGATGCTCGAGAAGGCACTGGAGATCGCATCCGTGCCACTGCTCGGCGACGAACTCCTGGCCGGCTGGGCCGAAGAAGAACGGGCACTGCATGCAGCCCGGGTGGCCGGCATCAAGGCCCGCGCCGCCGAAGCCGCCGTCGCCGTGGGACAGCCGGAACGCGCCGTGGCCCTGGCCAGCGAGCTGCTGCTTGACGATCCCATTAACGAGCGGGCCTGGACCGCCCTGGTGCTCGGGCTCGAAGAATCCGGACAGTACATGGAGGCGCTGCGCGCCTACGGACGGTGCCGCCGGGTCATGGACCAGGAGATCGGCTGCCTTCCCGGCCGGGCGCTCCGCGACGCACACGCCAGGCTGCTTCAGGCCACGGCCGCCAGCGACGACGAAGCGGCCGAGCTGTCCGACACCGACTCACCGCTTCCTCCCGTTAGTTCACAAAGCATGCGCGAAATCAGCATCCTGACCATCGACGACCACAGCACCTTCACGGAACTGCTGACCGCCGCCCTGGACCGCGAGCCGGACCTCCGCAGTGTCGCGTCGGCCACCACCGCCAAGAGCGGCGTGGAACAGAGCATGGCGCTCAAGCCCGACGTCGTCATCATGGACTACCACCTGCCTGACGGCGACGGCCTCACCGCAGCCGCCCGGATCCTGGCGGATGCCCCGCAGACGCGGATCGTGATGCTCACCGGAGATCCGACTCCGGAAGCCCTGCGCACCGCCGCCTCGATGGGCATTTGCGCCTTCCTTCCCAAGGGCGGCTCGCTGTCCACGCTGCTGGACACACTCCGGTACGCGCGGGCCGGGAACATGGTGGTCCACCCGTCCCTGGTGGCACAGCTGGGCATGAGCACCCCGAAGCCGGCACCTGCCGTCCGGGAAGTCGAGCCCGGCGGTCCGGTCCTTACGCCGCGGGAGCTGGATGTCCTCCGGCTGATGGCGGGCGGCCACGGATCCAAGGAAGTGGCCAGCAAGCTGGACATCTCGCTCAACACCTGCCGGGGATACGTGAAAGCGATCTTCGCCAAACTCGGAACCCACTCGCAGCTCGAATCGGTCATGGAAGCTTCACGGCGCGGCATGCTCGAGCAGCCGTCCGATGGCTAGGCCGTCTTTCCGGAGGCCGGCCCTGTTCTACGCATTTGATCTCGCGCAGGCCGAGCGTTCCGAGGTCTTCAATGCGGTGCGGCAGTTCCTGGTCATGGGTCTCGCGGCTCTGGTAGTGGTTACCACCCCGGTGGCCTTCTGGATCTGGTCTGAGGCGGAACACCATGCCTTGGAGAACTCGCAGCTGGCCACCGAGAACCTGGCCCAAAACGTGGTGGCGCCGCTTCTGGACGAGGCTGTGCTGTCCGGGGATCCGGCCGGCATCGCACGGCTGGACGAGCGGCTGCTCCCCTGGGTTGGGGAACGGTCCGTGTTCGAGATCAGGCTCTGGGATGCGGACGGGCGCATGGTTTACTCCGACGACGAGAAACTCATCGGTCAGAAGTTCACTTTGCCCCATGACGCTCTGGAGGTTCTGGCCGGTAAGCCCGTCAAAGCCACGCTGGAACTGCAGGCAGACGAGGTGCAGGAAGGGGTAAACACCGGCGAGCTGGTCGAAGTCTACGTCCCGGTCACGGCGCCCAACGGCGAGCGGCTCGCCTTCGAGGCGTACTACGACGACGACGCCGTCCGCCAGGAACAGGCTGCGGTCCTGCTGGACATGGTTCCGCCCTTCCTCCTGGCGCTGGCCGTCCTGCAGTTGGCGCAGCTCCTGCCGGCAGTGCGGCTGGCCCGCAGGATCCAGGCCTATGAGGCGAGCCGGACCCGCCTGCTCCACCGTGCCATCGAGGCCTCGGAGCTGGAGCGCCAGCGGATCGCCCGCGACCTGCACGACGAAGTGATCCAGGACCTCTCCGGACTCTCCTATGTGCTGGAGTCCGAGGAGCTGCACCGCCCCGTGGGCCAGCGCCGGCTGTTCTCTGAGGCCCGGCGGATCCTGCAGGACAACGTGCGGAACCTGCGCGCCATGACCAGCGAACTGTACCCTCCGGATCTCAGCCGGCTGGGCCTGTCCGGGGCCTTGGCGAGGCTGGGCGATCCGCTGGAGGAGCGCGGGATCAGCCTCACCCTGGACCTCCCGCCCACGTTCGAGCTGGACCGCGACCGTGCCGCCCTGTTCTACCGGGTGGCGCGGGAGGCCCTGGCGAACACGGCCAAGCATTCCAAGGCGACCAGGGCGGAGCTGCTGCTGCGACAGTCGGGGAAGCGGTCTGAAATACGCATCTCGGACGACGGCTGCGGCTTCGACCAGAGCCTGGGATCGCCTGAAGGGCACTTCGGTCTGCGGATCATGAAGGACACCATCAGTGAAGCCGGCGGATCCCTGCAGGTCCTCTCGACGCCTGGGCAGGGGACAACCGTGATTGCACGGTTCGGGACCGGGATCGAGGATGACAAGGTTGACGACGAGCCCCGCGGCGGCGCACGACGCGCTGCACGTCAGCTTTCGGGCAGTGGCGAGCTCAGCGGCGCTCAGGAAGTGCCGCAGCCGGTACGCTAGCGAACGGAGGAACAGGTCCGGGCGGTCCGCCGCCACGACCTCTATGACAAAACCGGCGGTACCTCAAGGTGCCGCCCCCAATACCGCCGGCCCCTCCAATGACGTAGGGGCCGGCGTCCTTTAAGGGAGAACACCGTGACGTCACCGCAGAGCCCTGAAGGACCCGCCGCACTGCAGCACCCGCGGTTCGCCCGCGCCTACGCACGAGCCATCGTCGGCATGAACCGCCGCGGCGGCGCTGAACACCGCCGCCGCCTGCTGTCGGGTCTGCGGGGCAACGTCATCGAGGTCGGCGCCGGCGAGGGATCGTCGTTCGCGCTGTATCCCGCCGCGGTGGCCGACGTTCTGGCCGTTGAGCCGGATGACTACCTGCGCAGCCTTGCCGATCTCCGGGCCAAGTCGGCCCCTGTCCCGGTGGTGGTGGTGGCGGGCTCGGCCGAGCGGATCCCGGCCCGCGACGCCAGCGCAGATGCAGTGGTCTGCAGCCTGGTTCTTTGCAGTGTTGCCGATCAGGGCGCGACGCTCGCGGAAATCTTCCGCGTCCTCCGCCCCGGCGGAACGCTGGCCTACTACGAGCATGTCCGCTCGGCCAGCCGCCTGCTCGCCGCAGCGGAGGATGTGATGGCGCCGGTCTGGCAGCGGATGGCTGGCGGCTGCCACCTCAACAGGGACACTCTGGAAGCCGTCCGGGCCGCAGGATTCCAAGTGACCGACAACGAGCGCTTCGGTTTCGCGCCCCACGCGCTGGCGCCGCCGGTGGCGCATATCCTGGGGCATGCCACGCGTCCCGACTGATCGCCGGGGCGGGTTGTCCACATAGCCGGACCCCTGCCGCCCGGGCTTGTGCAGGCGCCGGTACAGTGAAGTCATGCCTGCCGAACCGCCTCCCGTGGCTTCCGAGATTCCGACATCTTCAGGGCAGACGCTGTGGGGCGGTCTGCCGCCGGTCGAGGAGCTGCTCGGTGCCGCGCGGGTGGTGGCGCTGCCCATGCGGGTGAAGTTCCGCGGCATCCTGGAACGGGAGTCCCTGCTGCTCAAGGGTCCCGCGGGCTGGGGAGAGTTTGGTCCGTTCCCGGAATACGGCGATGCGGAGGCCTCCCGCTGGCTCGCCTCCGCCATCGAGGCCGGCTGGCACGGATTCCCTGAGCCGCTCCGGACCAGCATCCCTGTCAACGCCACGGTGCCGGCCGTCCCCGCTGGGCGCGTGCCGGAAATCCTGGCCCGCTTTGGCCGGGTGGATGCGGTCAAGATCAAGGTGGCGGAACGCGGACAGTCCCTCGACGACGACGCCGCCCGGGTCGCCGCCGTCCGCGCCGAACTGCCGGACGCCGCCATCCGCGTGGACGCCAACGGAGGCTGGCGCGTCCCGGAAGCGGTGGAAGCCCTCACCCGGCTGGCCGGTGCAGGGCTCGAATACGCGGAGCAGCCGGTGCCGGACATTGACGGCCTGGCGGAAGTGCGCCGGCAGCTGCGAAGGGCCGGCATTCCTGTACTGATTGCGGCCGACGAAAGCGTGCGCAAGGAGGACGATCCCCTCAGGGTGGCCCGCGCCGGTGCCGCCGACCTGATCGTGGTGAAGGTGGCGCCGCTTGGCGGAGTCCGGCGGGCTCTGGACATCGTGGCTCAGGCCGGGCTGCCCGCCGTCGTGAGTTCCGCGCTGGACACGTCGGTCGGGATCCGCGCGGGGCTGGCGCTCGCCGCAGCCCTGCCCGAGCTGCCCTTCGCCTGCGGGCTGGGCACCGTGTCGCTGCTCGCCGGGGACGTCACGGCCGATCCGCTGGTCCCCGACGACGGCGCCATCCGGCTGCGCGATGCCGTCGCCGACGAGGGGCTGCTGGAGCAGTATGCCGCTCCGGCCGAGCGGAAGGAGTGGTGGCTGGCCCGGCTGCGCCGGGTCTACGCGGAGCTGCCGTAGGGCCTGCATCTCCACGTGGGTCGCCAAGTGAACTTACAGGCCTGTAAGTTCACGGGATCTTAACCGGAGTGACCTCTCGTCTTTAGGTGTCGCTGACAGGGTGGGCGGGACCGCATCACACCCCTTGGAAGGTCCCTCCATGTCTGAAACCCCCGGGCGCAAGTTTGCCCTGCTGCCCATGCTTGGCCATACCAAAGGCAAGCGCAGCCCCGTCACCTGCGCACTCAAGTGCGACAACGCCTGCTCGGGCGACGTCTGCAACACCAGCGCCAACAGCTACTTCCGCGACATCGCGTCCACCACGCTGTCCCGCCGCGCCGCCCTGGGCTTCGGCGCCGCCGGTGCCCTCGCCGTCGTCCTCGGCGGTTCCCTGGCATCCCCGGAAAGCGCGGTAGCGGACGGCGGAACCGGCCTTTCGGCCGCAGCCAAGACCGGCTACGTCCCTGGCGCCTCCAAGCTGCAGTTCACCGCCATCCCCTCGGTGCCAGCCGACGTCGATGCCGTGACCGTGCCCGCGGGTTTTACCTGGCAGCCGGTCATCCGCTGGGGCGACCCCATCTTCAAGGATGCCCCCGCGTTCGACCTCGCCAAGCAGACCGCCGCGGCCCAGGAACGCCAGTTCGGCTACAACAACGACTACACGGACATCCTGGAAATCCCCGGCAGCAAGGGCCGCCGGGCGGTGCTCTTCGCCAACCACGAGTACACGAACGACGCCATCATGTTCCCGCCGTCCATGCCTGCCGCTGACGTCCGCGCCGTCAGCCAGGCAGCCCACGGGCTCTCCGTGGTCGAACTGGAGCGCGCGAACAAGAACTCGCCGTGGAAGTACGTGCAGGGCGCGACGCTGAACCGCCGCTACCTGAACAGCACGCGCTACGAACTCACCGGGCCTGCTGCAGGCTCCCCGCTGGTCAAAACCACTGCCGATCCCGACGGCCGCTGGATCAACGGCACGCTGGGCAACTGCGCCGGCGGCACCACCCCGTGGGGCACCATCCTGTCCGGCGAAGAGAACTTCAACGGCTACTTCGTTGCGCCCGGAACCTCCGCCGAGGACAAGCGCTACGGCCTCACCAGCAAGCCCACCGCACGCCAGTGGGAACTGGACGACCCCCGCTTCAACACCAACAACCCCGGCTACGAGAACGAGGCCAACCGCTTCGGCTGGATCGTGGAGGTCGACCCGTTCGATCCCACTTCCACTCCGAAAAAGCACTCCTCCCTGGGACGCTTCAAGCACGAGGGCGCCAACGTCATCGTGGCGAAGTCCGGACACGTGGTGGCCTACTCGGGCGACGACGAGCGTTTCGACTACCTCTACAAGTTCGTCTCCAAGGGCAAGTACCGCGAGGGCGACCGCAAGCACAACATGACTCTCCTGTCCGAGGGCGACCTCTACGTGGCTAAGTTCACCGGCGACTCACCCGCCGCCGAGATCGACGGATCCGGCAAGGTGCCTGCCGACGGGTCGTTCGACGGCAAGGGCGAATGGCTGCCTCTCGTGGTCAATGGCAAGTCGAAGGTCAGCGGCATGTCCGTCGAGGAGGTCCTGGTCTACACCCGCCTGGCCGCGGACAAGGTTGGCCCCACCAAGATGGACCGCTGTGAGGACGTGGAGCCCAGCCTGCACACCGGCAAGGTGTACGTGGCCTGCACCAACAACTCGGACCGCGGCAAGGTGGGCAAGGAAGGCGCCACCGAGGTCAACCCCCGCAACCTAAACCGCGATGGACACATTGTGGAGATCACCGAGACAGGCGACCAGACGTCCACGAGGTTCACGTGGAACCTCCTCATGGTCTGCGGCGATCCTGCCCAGGGAGATGTCACTTACTTCTCCGGCTTCCCGGCGGACCAGGTCTCGCCGATTTCCTGCCCGGACAACCTGGCGTTCGACTCCGTGGGCAACCTCTGGATCTCCACCGATGGCGCCCCCTCGGGCATCGGGAAGAACGACGGCCTGTTCAAGGTCACCCTCGAAGGAGCCGAGCGCGGCCGCGTGGAGCAGTTCCTCGCGGTTCCCCGTGACGCGGAGACGTGCGGGCCGATCGTCCACGACACCGAAGGCCACGTGTTCGTCTCCGTCCAGCACCCGGGCGAGGAAGGCACCTTCGAGGCGCCGAACTCGTACTTCCCGGACTATGTGCGCGCCGGAGCCCCGGTGAAGAGCGGCCAGGCCCGCGCGCCGCGCCCGTCCGTCATTCAGGTCTTCCGCGCCGACGCCTAAGTCTCACCAGCCCTCCCTCACCTTTCTGCCGGAGGTGAGGGAGGGCTGGATGGTGGCAGACTGGTTCGGTGACTTCCGAGGACCCGACCAAGCCTTCCGTGCCTGCTTTCCACACCGTGTCAGCCCCGGCGCCCGCCCCCGCGGGCCCTGATCCAGAGGGAACGCTGACCTCGATCGCGGCCGCACGCATCGCCGTTACGGGACTGCTCGCCGCCGGGGTCCGGTACGTGGTGGTGGCCCCGGGATCGCGGTCGGCGCCCATGGCATACGCACTGGCCGAGGCCTCGGCGGCGGGACGGGTGGAGCTGCTGGTCCGGATCGACGAGCGCTCCGCCGGGTTCACCGCGCTCGGCCTGGCCCTCGTGACCGGCGCTCCGGTGGCGGTTCTGACCACCTCGGGGACCGCCGTCGGGAATCTTCTGCCGGCCGTCATGGAAGCCAATCACGCCGCCGTCCCGCTCGTGGTGCTGTCCGCCGACCGGCCGGACGAGCTCCGCGGAACCGGCGCGAACCAGACCACCGTCCAGCTGGACCTGTTCGGCGAGCACGTGCGTTTCGCCGTCGACGTCCCTGCCGGCGAGAGCCCGCAGCGTGCGGTCGAGACGGCGCTCGCCGCCGCCACCGGCGCCTTCGAGGACACGCCGCCCGGGCCTGTGCAGCTCAACCTCGCGTTCCGCGACCCCCTCGTTCCCGCGGCGGGGGAGCGGCTGCCGGAGCAGCGCGGCCACGGCACGTTCCGCATCGGCACCGAGCCGCTCACCATGTCCCTGACGCACACCACGGCGGACCTGCCGGAGCGGCGCACCGTGGTGCTCGCCGGGCACGACGCCGGTCCAGTCGCCGAGGCCTTCGCCCGGGCCCACGGCCTGCCGCTGCTGGCCGAGCCGTCGTCCAACTCGCGTTTCGGCCCGAACGCCGTAGGCCCATACCGGCTCCTGCTGGAGCACTTCGGCCCCGACGCCGCGCTGCCGATCGAGCGTGCGGTGGTGTTCGGACGCCCCACCCTGTCGCGGCCTGTCTCGGCGCTGCTGGCCCGGACCGACGTTCCCGCCGCCCTGTACGAACCCGTACCGGTCGCCTGGCACGAGCCCGGCCGACGCCGCGAAACGTCCGTTGCCAGCCTGACCGAACTCGCCGAGTTCGCCGGCCGCGGTTCCGCCGGGTGGCTCGACGCCTGGCTGCTGGCCGGTGCGGCGGCGCAGCACGCGCTCGACGGCGTACTCTCAAACCACGAGGCGGCAACCGGGCCGTCCGTGGGTGCCCTCGTCTGGAAGCACTCCCGCGGCCAATTGGTCCTCGGTTCCTCCAACGGCATCCGCGACGTGGACCTTGCCGGCCAGCCCGCCACCGAACCCGCCGCCACGGTCTTCGCCAACCGCGGCCTCGCCGGCATCGACGGAACCATCTCCACCGCCACCGGCATCGCCCTCGGCGGTCACCAGGAAACCACCCTGCTGCTCGGCGACGTCACCTTCCTGCACGACGCGGGCGGACTCCTCCTCGGGGCCGGCGAAAACCAGCCGCAGCTGCGCATCGTGGTGCTCAACGACTCCGGCGGGGCGATCTTCAGCCTTCTCGAGCACGGCGCGGTGGAAGAGGCAGGCGGCTACGGAGACGCCGTCGAAAGGCTTTTCGGCACCCCCCACTCGGTGGACATTGCGGCACTCGCGGCAGCGTACGGCGTCGGGCACAGCACGGTAAGCACGACGGCGGGACTCGCCGAAGCGCTCACCGCGCCCTTCGCGGGCCGCACCATCGTCGAGGTGCGCACGGACCGGCACGGGCTCCGGGACCTGCACCGCCGGATCCGGGCGGCCATAAGCGCGGCCGTAGCCGGGGTACTGGCCGGGTAGGGGCTGGCCGTATAGTCGCGGGACGCGGGCGGGACACGGCAATTGCCTGGCGACGCGCAAATGGCCTCCCGCGGCCGGAATTCCGTGCGCGCAGGGTAATTTCCGCGTCGAAGGAGTCGGAGCGCGTCATGGCCGGGCCGCCGGGGGTTATCCACATCGCGCCCTAGGCCTCTGTCCGGGGGTCACCGAGACCTGCAAGTGTACGAGCCATGACGGATTTACCCAGGCTGGTCCTCGCCCGTGAGCACATTCAGCAGGGACTGACCCCCAAGATGCTCGCCCGGTGCTGCAACGTCGGCACGCTCGTCCGGCTCCGTCACGGCGTCTACGTGGACGGGGCAGCCTGGGGCGCACTGAGGCCGTGGGAGCAGTACCGGCTGCGCGTCCAGGCGGCGGCGGAAACGTTCACTGCACCCACGGTGTTTGCCAGGCATTCGGCGGCCAGCGTCTGGGGCGTTCCAACGATCGGTCACCATCACCCCGTGCATGCATTGACGTTTCAGAACGACGGCGGCCGGTCCCGGGCAGGGGTCCGGCGGCACTATGCCGATCCTGCCGGCGTGCAAGCGTTCCGGCGCGACGGGTTATTGGTGACCGGCCGGGTCCGCACTGTCCTGGACCTTGCGGCTTTCACGCCGTTCGCGGAGGCCGTCGTTCCGCTGGACCATGTGCTTCGACCGGACAGTGCCAAGGGGCTGCCCGCGCTGTCCAAGGAAGAGCTTCTGGCCGGAGTTCAAGGGAACTACACCGCGGCGGCGGCCCGCAGGATCGCCGCCGCCATTGAGTTCGCCGATCCTCTGTCTGCGTCGGCGGGGGAGTCCTACGGCAGGGCCCTCATGTTCGCCGCGGGATTCGAAACACCTGCCCTGCAGCACGAGATCCGCGATGACAGTTTGATTGGCTACTCCGACTACTACTGGCATAGTGCCCGCGTCGCAGGGGAGTTCGACGGTGTGGACAAATACCTGAAGCCGGAATATCTCAAGGGCCGGACTCCATCGCAGGCAGTGGTGGACGAGAAGTACCGCGAGGACCGGATCCGTGCCACCGGCTGCACCGTGGTCCGCTGGGTCTGGGCAGACCTGATGGCGCCTGGACGGCTGGAACGGAAGCTGGCGGCGGCCGGCGTACCCCGCCGTCGTGCACGGTCAGCTCGCTAAAGCCGGCGGGCGGGCCGGCGACGCGCAAAATGCCCCCGGATGCGCAAATGCCCCGGCGCTACCGGAATTCCAGTAGCGCCGGGGCATTTGCGCGTCGCCACGCAACAAGCGCGTCGAGCCTACTCCGTGATGTCGATGTGCGTCGGGTCCAGCACGCGCTTGAGGAACTCCTTGGTGCGGGCCTGGCTGGGGGAGCTGATGACTTGTTCGGCCACGCCTTCCTCCACCACAACGCCGCCGTCCATGAAGACCACGCGGTCGGCCACTTCACGGGCGAAGCCCATCTCGTGCGTGACCACGAGCATGGTCATGCCTTCCTTGGCCAGGTTCCGCATGACGGAGAGGACGTCGCCCACGGTCTCCGGGTCGAGGGCCGATGTGGGCTCATCGAACAGCATCAGCTCCGGGTCCATGCTCAGCGCCCGGGCAATTGCCACGCGCTGCTGCTGGCCGCCGGACAGCTGGTCCGGGTACCGGTCGGCGAGGTGCCCCAGCCCCACGCGCTCCAGGTTGGCGTGTGCCACATTGTCCGCCTCGGACTGGGAGCGCTTGAGCACCTTGGTCTGGGCGACGGTGCAGTTCCGCAGTGCGCTCAGGTGCGGGAACAGGTTGAACTGCTGGAACACCATGCCCACCTTGCGGCGCATCCTGTCGATGTCCACGTCGGGGTCCGTGGCGTCGAAGCCACCCACGTGGATGCTGCCCTCGTTGGGCTGCTCCAGGAGATTCACGCAGCGCAGGAGGGTGGATTTGCCGGATCCGGACGGACCGATCAGGCAGACGACCTCTCCCGGCGCCACGTTCAGGCTGATGCCCTTGAGGACTTCGTTGGTCCCGTAGGACTTTCGCAGGTTCTGGATGGAAACGCCGGCAGCGTTGAGGGAACCGGTGTGGTTGCGGGAGTTGGTTACGACGTCGTTCATTGACTTCACTGCCTATCGCTTGGTCCGCGCGGAGCGGCTTTCGAACTTCCGGGCCAGGAGGCTCAGCGGGATGGTGATCACCAGGTAGAACGCACCCGCCACCAGAAGCGGCGTCAGGCCCGCGCCCAGGCTGGAGATGCCGTCCCGGCCGAACTTCGTGAGTTCGTACTGCGAAGCGGTCAGGCCCAGCACGTAGATCAGCGACGAGTCTTTGGTCAGCAGGATGACCTCGTTCGTCAGCGGCGGCAGGACGATCTTGAAGGCCTGAGGGATGACGATGGTGACCATGGCCCGCCACTGCGGCATGCCCAGGGAACGTGCGGCCTCCATCTGGCCCTTCGGAACTGCCTGCAGTCCGGCGCGGAGGGTTTCGGCGATGTAGGCCGCGGCGACCATGCCGAGGGAAACCATCACCACAACGGTCACGTTCCATGAAACACCGAAGGCCAGCGGAACGCCGTATCCGAAGGCGATAAACACCAGCAGGGCCGGGATGCCCCGGAAGAACTCGATATAGCCGGTGGCAATCCAGCGGTACAGCGGGAAGCTGGAGAGCTTCATGAGGGCCAGCAGCAGGCCCCCGGACAGGCCCACGATGAATCCGAGGAAGGTATAGATCAGGGTGTTCTTTAGGCCCGAGACGAAGATATCCGGGAACATCGGGCCGATCTTACCGAAGTTGAAGACGCTGTTGCCGACGGTCTTCCAGTCGGTGGCCAGGATCAGCGCGGCCATGGCCACTACAAAGATTCCGGCTTGGACATACAGGCTTACTCTGGCTCGCTGACGTGCGGTCATTGTCATTGCCATGGTCTACTCACAATCGTTTTGCGCAGTTGAGGCCCCGAACGGACTGCTGAACAGATCCTGAACGGGGCCCCTGCTGCGTAGGTCTCAGGCGCGTTGGCTACTTGGTGGCTTCGCCGAACCAGGTGGTCTCAAACTTCTTGAGGCTTCCGTCGTCGGTAAGGCGCTTCAGAGTGGCGTTGACCTGGTCAAGCATGGCGGTGTTGCCCTTTTTGATCGAGATGCCCAGTTTTTCACCGGTGGCGTAGTTCTCCACGCGCTTGTACTTGGGGTCATCCTTGATGGCGTAGCCGAGGACCGACTGGTTGCCCAGGGCTGCATCGATGGTGCCGGCCTTGAGCGCCTGGACCAGCAGGCCCGTGTCCTCAAACTGCTGGGCGTCCAGGCCCTTCTCCTGCGCGTACTTGGCGCCGGTGGTGGCCTGCTGGACGCCCACCTTCTTGCCCTTTGCACTGTCGAGATTCGTGATGCCGGAAGCGTCGGTAGCGACCAGTGTCAGGTCGTCGTTCAGGTAGGGCTCGGAGAAGTCCATGACGGCCTTCCTCGGTTCCGTGATCGAAATCGAGGAGATTGAAACGTCGCACTGGGTCAGGGCCGTGCCGGTCTCGATGGCTTCGAACGAGCTGTCCACCACGTTCAGTTCGGCCTTCATGTCCTTGGCGACCTCGGCGGCGATGTCCATGTCGAAGCCGACGATCTTGCCGTCCTTCTGGAATTCGAACGGCTCGTAGGGGACATCCGAGCAGACGGTCAGTTTGCCGGAGTTGATGAGCTGCACGGCGCCGTCGCTGCTTGTGGCTGCGGGGGTCGCGCCGCCGCCGCCACATGCGGTGAGGCTGAGGGCCCCAACGGCGAGGAGCGCGGCTGCCTTGGCACTGAGTTTGGCCGCGGCGAGGGACTTGAGCTGCATTTCTTTACCTTTTGTTGCAGGGGATGCGGAACTAAGACGGCTAATAGTGTAACGCTGTTTGTGAGATGTGCGTCACAGAAAACTAAGTTTCACTATTGGATAACTAGACATGGCCGCTTGGCAAGCCCGCTGCGGCTGCGCGTGTCTGGTATTCCGGGCAACGCCCGCCGCTAGGCCGGCTGCCTTAGTGCCTGATGCCCAGCGATTCCAGCATGGGACGGAACTTGGCCCACGTCTCCGCCAGTTCCGCGTCGGGGTGTGAGCCTTCGACTATGCCGCATCCGGCATATAACCGGACCGTGGTCGGCGACTCGATGACGGCCCCGCGCAAGGCAATGCCCCACTCACCGTTTCCAGCCGCGTCGAGCCAGCCAACTGGTCCGGCGTAGGGGCCCCGGTCCATGTGCTCCAGCTTCCGGATTAAGGCGCCGGCCACCTGGGTGGGCGTGCCGCAGACAGCGGCCGTGGGATGCAGGGCGTTAATCAGGGCCAGGCAGGTAGGCACGTGCCCCTCCACCTCGGTGAGCTCGGCCTTGACGTCCGACGCCAGGTGCCACACGTTCGGCAGCTCCAGGATGAACGGCTCACTGTGTGCATTCATGGCCTCCGAGAACGGCGCCAGCTGCGTGGTCAGCGACTGGATCGCGATCTCGTGCTCGTGCCGCTGCTTTTCGGAGCCGGCCAGTACCCGCTCGGCGTAGTCCAGGGGCAGCCCGGCCTCGCCCAGGGCGTCGCGGCGGTCCAGCGTCCCGGCCAGGACCCGCGCCTGGGCGGTGCGGCCCTCCACCTGGATCAGCATTTCGGGGGTGGCGCCCACGAGGCCGTCCACTCCGTAGGTCCAGCATTCCCGGTACCGAATGGCGAGCTGCCGCAACACCTCGGCCGCGTTGATACCCTCTGGCACGGTGGCCACGACGTCCCGGGCAAGCACCAGCTTTTCCAGCCTGCCCGTGCGGATCTCGGCAACACCGGCCGCGACGGCGGCCATCCAGTCCTCTTCGCTGAGCGAGCCTGTTTCCAGGGTGGCGGTTCCGGAAGGCCCGACGGCGGAGCCCGGCTCCGCGGGCGCCTCGCCGCTGGCGGGCGTCACGCCGCTGGGGGCCGAGGTGCCAGACTCGAGCCACCCCCTCAAAGCGGCGAGGGCGCCCTCTTCGGTGAGCTCGCCGTCGTCGGCCGTTATCTGGGTGAGCCAGGTGCGCCCGTCCCGGAGGCCCACGACGATCTCGGGCACGATGAGGCGCGATTCATGCGCCGAAACCTTGGAGAACGCGAACGAGCCGAAGGCCACCGGGCCGGTGCCAGGGCATTCGACGCGGTCCGTGATGTCGGCCTCTATGACAAGGTGCCGCCACCAGATGTCCGCCTCGAGGAACCGCTCGGGCCCGGTTGCTGTAAACCGGGCAACCTCGCCGAAGCCCACGAGTCCGGCCTCGCGCCGCGTCCAGCACAGAACGTCGTCCCGCACCAGATACGACGGCAGCCCCCCGGGGGTCGATTCTCCATCCAAAGGGACTGTCAGAGTGCGGAGCGTTCTGGTCATGATGGATCAACACTACTCCGGTACGGCACGTCACTGCGTGGGCGCAGTGATTTGCAGTGATTTGCAGTGAATTCGGATAGATTGACAGGGTGAACCGAGCATCCTTGGAAAAGCGTCCGGACGAAGTAGCCACGATGTTTGACGACGTCGCACCGAAATACGATGTCGTCAACGATGTCCTGTCGATGGGGCAGACCCGCCGCTGGCGCAAGGTTGTGGTGGAAGCCGTGGATGTCCGGCCCGGCCAGCGCGTTCTTGATCTCGCAGCGGGAACAGGTACGTCCAGCGAGCCATATGCCGATGCGGGTATAGATGTCGTGGCCTGTGATTTCTCCCTTGGCATGCTTAAAGTGGGCAAGCGGCGCCGCCCGGACATCGACTTCATCGCCGGCGATGCCACCAACCTGCCCTTCGCGGACAACACCTTCGACGCCACCACCATCTCCTTCGGCCTGCGCAACGTTAACGAGCCGAAAAAGGCGCTGGCCGAGATGCTTCGCGTGACCAAGCCCGGCGGCAAGCTCGTCATTGCCGAGTTCTCCCAGCCCGTGGTGCCCCTCTGGCGCACCATGTACACCGAATACCTCATGCGCGCGCTGCCTGCGATCGCCGTCAAGGTGTCCTCCAACCCGGACGCCTATGTGTACCTCGCCGAGTCCATCCGCGCCTGGCCGGACCAGGACCACCTCGCCGCATGGCTGCAGGAAGCCGGCTGGGACAACGTCACGTACCGCAACCTCAGCGGTGGCATCGTGGCCGTTCACCGCGCCCACAAGCCGCCCGTCGGCAACGGCTCGGCCGCGTCGATCGCAGCCCACACCGGCCCGGTGGCCAAGCTGCGCCGCAACATCCCGCGTATCACCCGCTGACACTGTGAAAGTACTGATTGTTGGCGCGGGTCCGGCCGGATCCACTGCCGCGTATTACCTCGCCAAGGCCGGCATCGAGGTCACGGTCCTCGAAAAGACCAGCTTCCCGCGGGAAAAAGTGTGCGGCGACGGCCTCACGCCCCGGGCGGTGCGCGAGATCCAGAAGCTGGGGCTGCCGCACCCCGAGGAGGACGGCTGGCGCCGGAACAAGGGCCTGCGCCTGCTCGCCGGCGGCCGCTCCATCGAGCTGCCGTGGCCCGAGGTCTCGGACTTTCCGCAATACGGCCTGATCCGCACCCGCCTCGGCTTCGATGAGGAGCTGGCCCGGCACGCCCAGGCCGCGGGCGCCGTCGTGCTGGAACGCCACAGCGTCACCAAAGCGCTCCATGGAGACGGCGGCAGGGTTGCCGGCGTCCATGCCGCCATCCTTGACGAGTCAGGGCGCAAGACGGGGGAGACGCGCGACTTTACCGCCGACGTCGTGCTCGCCGCGGACGGTAACTCCAGCCGCACCGCCGTCTCCCTCGGCATCCGGAAGCGCGACGACCGCCCCCTTGGCGTGGCCGTCCGCACATACTTCACCTCGCCCCGCCACGAGGACGATTGGATGGAAGGCTGGCTGGAACTCCCCGGACGCGACGGCAAGCTCCTGCCCGGCTACGGTTGGGTGTTCGGCGTCGGCGACGGAACGTCCAATGTGGGCCTGGGAATCCTGAACTCCTCCAAGGAATTCGGCAAGCTGGACTACAAGCAGGTGCTCCGCGAATGGACCGCCGGCATGCCCGCCGAGTGGGGCTTCACGCCCGAGAACCAGGTGGGGGAAATCCGCGGCGCCGCCCTGCCCATGGGGTTTAACCGCACGCCCCACTACTCGCCCGGGCTCCTGCTCCTGGGCGACGCCGGCGGCATGGTGTCCCCGTTCAACGGCGAGGGCATTTCCTACGCCATGGAGTCCGCCCGGTTCGCGGCGGAGTTCATCATTGACGGGTCCCGGTCCGCTGGCGGGTCTGCTTCCGGCCGCTTGTCCGCGCACGACGCCGATGCGCACCTGGCGGGATATGCGGACTACGTGCGGGAACAGTGGGGTTCGCACTTCACGCTGGGCCGGGCGTTTGCCGCGCTGATCGGCAAGCCGGCGGTCATGAAGCTCGCATTGCGCACCGGCATGCCCATCCCCGTGCTGATGCGTTTCGTGGTCCGGCTCCTGGCCAACCTGACCGACCCGTCGGCCAGGGGCTTCGAGGACCGAGTGATCCGTGTTCTGGAACTGCTGGTGCCGGCCACCTCCAACACGTCCGCCCCGTCGCCCTCCCGCATCAAATCAGCGGTTTCCGCAACAAAAAGTTAGGGTTAACCCGTGACCAACTCCGCTAACCACAGCTGGACGCACGCCGGGCATGGACTGCCGGCCTCCGAACCCAGCCTCAACACCACCGCCATCGCCACCGGACTGCAGCTGCCGGCAGGATTCGCGGCCATTGCGGAGGACCCTGACCTCGGCCCCGCCATCACCAACAACCTGGCCCGCGTGGAGAAAAAGCTCCGCGAGGCCATTGCCAACTCGGACCCCCTGGCTGACGCAACGTCGCGTCACCTCGTGGAAGCCGGGGGCAAGCGCATCAGGCCCCTGCTGACCCTGCTGTGCGCCCACCTTGGCGACGCCTCGCTGCCCGCCGTGGTGCAGGCCGCCGTGGTGGTGGAGCTGACGCACCTCGCCACGCTGTACCACGACGACGTCATGGACTCAGCCCCCTTCCGCCGCGGTGCCCCCACGGCGCACGAGGTCTGGGGAAACTCCGTGGCTGTCCTTACCGGAGACCTCATCTTCGCCCGCGCCTCCATCCTCGTGTCGGAGCTGGGCTCCCGGGCCCTGGGCATTCAGGCTCGCACCTTTGAGCGGCTGTGCCTGGGCCAGCTGCACGAAACCGTGGGACCGCGGCCGGACGAGGACCCGGTTGAGCACTACCTCTCCGTCATCGCTGACAAGACCGGATCCCTGGTGGCGGCCTCCGGCCAGTTCGGTGCGATCTTCTCAGGCGCCGACGAAGCCTACGAGGACGTCCTGGTGGAATACGGCGAAAAGGTTGGCGTAGCCTTCCAGCTCGCCGACGACGTCATTGATGTCACCGGCGTTAAGGTCAAGTCGGGCAAATCTCCGGGCACCGATCTGCGTGAAGGTGTCCCCACCCTGCCCGTGCTGCTCCTGCGCAGCGCTGCTGCGCAAGGCGACCAGTCCGCCGTCGAACTTCTCAAACTGATCGACGGCGACCTCTCCTCCGACGAGGCCCTGGCCGAAGCGGTCGCCGGGCTGCGTGAGCACCCCGTGACCGCCGAATCGTGGGTGGTTGCCCGTGCATGGGCCGACGAGGCGATTGCCGCCCTCGCCCCGCTGCCCGAGGGAGTAGTGAAGGCGTCGCTGTCCAGCTTCGCCCGGGCCGTCGTGGACCGCGCCAGCTAGCGCTCAACCCCGCTTAAACGGAACGGCCCCGGTTCCCAGCAGCGCCACACTGCTTGGAACCGGGGCCGTTTCTCCGTTCGCATCAAATCCACCGGAGGCATTTAGTGGACCCGTGAATAAGTCTATGACAGGTTTGTCACATTATTCAAGTCGCTTGTTAATCCGTGTGTCACGGGGGTCGGCAGCCGTCCCTACCCTGTTTGGGCTCTAGCGGGGAGGGACCCGCCGATGGAGTAGCGTGCCGTGGGCAATCAGCCGGGAAAGTGGGTCACGACGGACCAGGATCGGCAGCGTTGTCCACATGGCCCAGGCAGGATCTGCCCATTGCCGCGGGTCAGGGGCACCGTTGATCCATGGACCTTGAAGCCTTCCTGGTGCGACGCGGCGGAGCCGCCCGGAGGAGTGTGCTCCTGCGCGCCGGGTTCCACCGGCCCGCGCTTGAGGCTGCTGTTGACTCCCGCCGGCTGTTCCGGCCTCTCCGCGGGGTGTACGCGCTGCGCAACGCGGACGACGGCGTCCTGGCCGCCTTTAGGGCGAATGGCCGGCTCACCTGGGTGTCGGCAGCGCGGTTCTACAGCCTCTGGGCCCTACATCCGCCGCAAGCCGTGCACCTGAGCTGCGGGAACGGTGTGCCAAAGGCCGGCGTGATTAACCATGGCCCGTGCACGCATGCCCCCGACCCCGCGAGTCCCGTGGCGGGCCTGGCGGATGTGCTCCTTCATGGACTGAAATGCCTGCCAGAGCTTGAAGCGCTGGTCCTCGTGCAGTCAGCCACTGGCAGAGGCCAGATCTCCGCCGACTTCCTGAGGGGCAAACTCGTCGGGAACAGGAATGGCAAGGCCCGTGCCGTACTGGATCTGCTGATTCCGCGGGCGGACTCGGTGCTGGAGATACTGACCCGTACGCACTTCATCCGCGCCGGCCTTAAAGTCCGCATGCATGTGAACCTGCCGGGGGTGGGCGAAGTGGATTGTCTGGTTGAGGAATGCCTGGTGGTGGAGCTGGACGGCTCCACACACTTTGAACCCCGGCAGGTTAAGAAGGATCAGCGGCGAAACAACGCCGGCATGCTCGGGGGCCATCTCACACTGCGCTTTTACTACGACGACGTGGTGCACCACCCCGAGGCCATGGTGGATCAGGTCCGCGCAGTGATACGTCTGCGGGCATTGGGCAGGTTCGCGCCTGACTGGTGACTGGCGCCGCCAAGCGAGTGCCGCCGTCGTGACCCTCTTTGCCGCAGCGGGGCCCCCGACACGCAGGCTCAGCGGCGAGTCGCGGCCCGTTGGTGGCCAAAGAGCGTCAGGACGGCACCAAAGGAAGAGGCCGGCCTAGTCCTCGTCGTTGAACGCCCAGTCGAACATGTCGAAGACGAACTCGGAGAAGGTCCCCTCTTCGCTCTTCCACTGGCCGCGGGCGTTGTTGCGGCGGTACACGATGGGGTCGGGGACGCTGAGGTCGCCCACGCGGAAGCCCCAGGTGAAGTTTTCTTCCTCGTCCTCGAGGAACATCAGGAAGCCTTCGTCGTCCACCTCGAGTTCCTCGGGGTCCCAGAAGTAGTGGTAGGCCTCCATGAGGTCCTCGCAGCCGCCGAGGGCAAGGTAAAACTCGCGCAGCACCAGGGGAACGGTGAACTGGTGCTCGGCGAGGGCGGAATCGAGCTCGTCAGCCGGCAGCCCGTCCTCTTCCTGCCATTCGTCTTCGAGATACTTCGGAACAAGCGCGCGGAACTTCTCGAGGAACATGTCAGTCATGGCTCTTATCCTAGCTAATCCCGGCCCCTCGAATTGCCGGTGTCCAACCCCAGCCGGGACCACCCCCGGACAGCCAGCGGAATGCGCCATGAGCGGCGCCAGGCCACCACCCGGAACGCAAAGACCACGGCCGCGATGCCGCACGCGGACAGGGCGTTGAAGGCACCAAGACCCCACAGGATGCTGGTGAGCGCCGCGCCGGTAAAGGCCGGAAGGGCGTAGATGTCGCTGGCGTCGAACAGTTGGGGCACCTCGTTGGCCGTGATGTCGCGCAGCAGGCCTCCGCCCACCGCCGTCGTCACGCCCAACAGGACCGCCGCCACCGGGTTCATTCCAAACGCCAGAGCCTTGAGCGTGCCGGTGATGCAGAACAGCGCCAGGCCTCCGGCGTCGAACAGGATGAGCAGGGACGTGAAGCGCTGGACGCTGGAGAACAGGAAGTACACGAGCACAGTGGCGAGCAGGGGAGGCACAAGGTACGCGGGATTGGTGAAGGCAGCCGGCGGACCGCTGTTGAGGATAATGTCGCGGATCACCCCGCCGCCGAGCGAAACAAGGGACGCGAGGAGGAGCGAGCCGAGGAAGTCGAACTGCTTCCGCGCCGCGAGCAGGGATCCGGAAACCGCGAAGAAGAAGATGCCGGCCAGGTCCAGCCATACCAGGGCGATGTCAAAAGGGAATGTCATGAAAGCGTCCCGGCTAATTTCAGGGGGCGGACAGTGCAGCTCCAACGTTACGCTAGCCCCTATGAACAGCCCGATCATGATCGCTTGTGCCCACGGGACCTCCAACGCGCAGGGGGCAGCCGAGGTCAACGCCCTCCGTGACGCCATCGCCGCGCTCCGGCCCGGGCTCGATGTCCGCGAGGCGTACGTGGACGTCCAGCAGCCCGATCTTGTGGACGTGATGGCCGGCCTCCCCGCGGACCCCGACGGCGGAGCGGCCGTCGCGTCGGCCGTCGTGGTCCCGTTGCTGCTCAGCGTGGGCTACCACGTGAAGGTGGACATTGCGCGTGCCGTCAAGAGCCGCCCCGGGAGCGTCGCCGCCGCGCCGCTGGGCCCGGACCCCCGCCTGGCGGCCCTGCTGGACCAGCGGCTCCGCGAAGCCGGTGTGACAGACAACGACGCCGTGGTCCTCGCCGCCGCGGGCTCGTCAAACCCCAACGCGGCGGTCAGCGTGGAAGAGCTCGCCGACCAGCTTCGCGCCCTGCGCTCCAACCGCGTCCTTCCCGCTTACGGTGCGTCCGCCAAGCCTTCGGTGCCCGAGGCCGTCGCCATCCTCCGTGAGGAAGCCGCGGGCGGTGCGGGCGCGGGGGAGTCCGCGGGGGGAGTGGATCTGGGTGGCCGGGTGGTCATCGCCTCCTACCTCCTCGCGCCGGGCTTCTTCCACGACCAGCTCGCCAAGGCCGGTGCCGATCTGGTGACCGCGCCGCTGCTGCCGTCGCCGGTGCTCGCCGAGATCGCGCTGGAGCGTTACGACGCCGCCCTGGCCGCGCACGCCGCGCGGGCCTGAGCGCCAGATGCCGGTCCGGGGATGTGGCCGGTCCGGGGATGTGGCCGGGAAGGACCAGTGGAAGCACAGCCTGCGGGTCCCTTCAAGGCCCTCCGGCGATTCATGACGAAATATTTCCCTAGGTGACTTAGCGTTTCCGGGACCTTTGTGGCGGGTTTCCGCGCGGCTCTACAGTCGATGCATGACTGATACAGCTCTAGCCGGAGCGGCCACCGACAAGCCCGCGGAAAAGCCCGCGCGCCCAGCCCGTGCCTCGCGCCCCGCCGCCAAGCCTCACGGCCAGTGGAAGGTGGACGGAACCACCCCGCTGAACGCCAACGAAACCTGGAAGCAGGAAGACGACGGCCTCAACGTCCGCGAGCGTATCGAGTCCATCTATTCCAAGGAAGGCTTCGACGCGATCCCCAGCCAGGACCTGCACGGCAGGTTCCGCTGGTGGGGTCTCTACACGCAGCGCAAGCCCGGGATCGACGGCGGCAAGACCGCCACGCTTGAGCCGCATGAGCTTGAGGACAAGTACTTCATGCTCCGCGTGCGGATCGACGGCGGCGCGCTCACCACCGAGCAGCTGCGCGTCATCGGCAACATCTCGGTCGACTTCGCCCGCGATTCCGCGGACCTCACCGACCGCCAGAACATCCAGCTGCACTGGATCCGCGTCGAGGACATCCCGGAGATCTGGCGCCGCCTTGAAGGCATCGGCCTGTCCACCACGGAAGCCTGCGGCGACGTGCCGCGCGTCATCCTGGGATCCCCGGTGGCCGGCATCGCCAAGGACGAGATCATCGACCCCACCCCGCTCATCGCTGAGTTGGGGGAGCGCTTCATCGGCAACCCGCTGCTGTCCAACCTGCCGCGCAAGTACAAGACGGCGATCACCGGCCACCCCAGCCAGGACGTGGTGCATGAGATCAACGACTTCGCTCTCGTTGGCGTCAAGCACCCTGAACTGGGTGTGGGTTACGACCTCTGGGCCGGGGGTGCCCTCTCCACGAACCCGATGCTCGGCAAGCGCCTCGGCGCCTTCGTCAAGCCGGAGCAGGCCGCGGACGTGTGGCTCGGCGTCACGAGCATCTTCCGCGACTACGGCTACCGCCGCATGCGCACCAAGGCCCGCCTGAAGTTCCTGATGGCTGACTGGGGTCCGGAGAAGTTCCGCCAGATCCTCGAGGACGAATACCTCGGCTACAAGCTGGCTGATGGCCCCGCCGCCCCCAAGCCGTCCACCCCGGGCGACCATGTGGGCGTGCACGAGCAGAAGGACGGCAAGTTCTTCATCGGCGCCACCCCGATTGCGGGCCGCCTCTCCGGCTCCCAGCTGGTGAAGCTCGCGGACACGCTCGAAGCCCGCGGCTCGTACCGCCTGCGCACCACGCCGCACCAGAAGCTGGTGGTGCTGGATGTGCCCAAGGACGAGGTTGAACCGCTGGTCGCCGAAATGGACGCGCTGGGTCTTTCCGCCCGCCCGTCCGTCTTCCGCCGCGGCACCATCGCCTGCACCGGCATCGAGTACTGCAAGCTGGCCATCGTGGAAACGAAGGTCACCGCTGCCACCGCCGTTGCCGAGCTGGAGCGCCGCCTCGCGGACCTGGCCGAGAGCGGCCAGCTGCCGCAGGCCCTGTCCCTGCACATCAACGGCTGCCCCAACTCCTGCGCCCGCATCCAGACCGCGGACATCGGGCTCAAGGGCATGATGCTCCCCACGCCCGACGGCGACCCCACCCCGGGTTTCCAGGTTCACCTGGGCGGCGGGCTGGCTTCCGCCGACCGCGAAGAGGCCGGCCTCGGACGTACCGTCCGCGGCCTGAAGGTCTACGTGGCGGATCTTCCGGACTACGTGGAGCGGGTTGTCCGGCGGTTCGTGGCCGAGCGCGCCGAAGGCCAGACCTTCGCCGAGTGGGCCCACGCCGCAGACGAGGAGGCCCTCCAGTGACCACTCCCCAGCCACACCCCAACCTCGCAAGCTCGGCCGGGGACCCCGGTGGCCGTGGGCCCACACTCCGCTCGCACGAGGAGCTCAAGGCCCTCGCCGAGGCCGGCGCCGCCGAACTCGGCTGGGACGCCCCCGCCCGCGACGTGATCGCCTGGGTGGAGCGCAACTTCGAGATGCCTGCCGTCGCCGTCGCCTGCTCCATGGCCGACGCCGTGCTCCCGGCGCTCGTCGCGGACCAGCTTCCCGGCGTCGACGTCCTGTTCCTCGAGACCGGCTACCACTTCCCGGAAACCTACGCCACGCGCGACGAGGTGGCCGCGAACCTGCGCGTCAACGTGGTGGACGTCCTTCCGGAGAACACCGTGGAACAGCAGGACCGGCTCCTGGGCAAGGACCTGTTTGCCCGCGACGCCGCCCAGTGCTGCGCGCTCCGCAAGGTGGCCCCGCTCCGCCGCACGCTCGCCGGCTACGAACTCTGGTTCACCGGCGTGCGCCGCGATGAAGCCCCCACGCGCACCAACACCCCGCTGGTGACCTGGGACGAAGCCAACGGCCTGGTCAAGGTCAATCCGGTAGCCGCCTGGACCTTCGATCAGCTGGTCCAGTACTCCGATGACAACCTCCTTCCCGTCAACCCGCTCCTCTCCCAGGGCTACCCGTCGATCGGCTGCCAGCCCTGCACCCGCAAGGTGGCACCCGGCGATGATCCCCGCGCCGGCCGTTGGGCAGGAACCAACAAGACAGAATGCGGACTACACGTATGAGCACTTTTCTAACCGAGGAGCCCACCCAGGTGACCGACGTCGCAGCTTCCACGCGCCTCTCCAGCCTGGACACCCTCGAGTCCGAGGCCATCCACATCATCCGCGAGGTTGTCGCCGAGTTCGAGAAGCCTGCGCTGCTCTTCTCCGGCGGCAAGGACTCCGTGGTCATGTTGCACCTGGCCACCAAGGCGTTCTGGCCGGGCAAGGTTCCGTTCCCGGTGCTGCACGTGGACACCGGCCACAACTTCCCGGAGGTCATCGACTTCCGTGACCGGACCGTGGAACGCCTGGGACTCAAGCTCGTCGTCGGCAGCGTCCAGGAATTCATCGACCGCGGCGAGCTGGCCGAGCGTGCCGACGGCACCCGGAACCCGCTGCAGACCATCCCGCTGCTGGACGCCATCCAGTCCAACAAGTTCGACGCCGTCTTCGGCGGCGGCCGCCGTGACGAGGACAAGGCCCGCGCCAAGGAGCGCATCCTGAGCCTCCGCGACGAGTTCGGCCAGTGGGACCCGCGCAACCAGCGCCCCGAGCTGTGGAACCTGTACAACGGCCGCCACACCGTGGGCCAGCACGTCCGCGCGTTCCCCATCAGCAACTGGACCGAGCTGGACGTGTGGCGCTTCATCGAGCGCGAAAACATCGAGCTGCCCGGCCTGTACTACGCCCACGAGCGCGAGGTCTTCGCCCGCGACGGCATGTGGCGTGCAGTCGGCGAGGTCTCCCAGCCGCGGCCCGATGAGGAAGTCATCACCAAGACCGTCCGCTACCGCACCGTCGGCGACATGTCCTGCACCGGCGCCGTCGAATCGGCCGCCGCCACCGTGCGCGACGTCGTCATCGAAGTTGCCGCCTCCACCATCACCGAACGTGGCGCCACCCGTGCGGATGACCGCATCTCCGAGGCCGCCATGGAAGACCGCAAGAAGGATGGCTATTTCTAATGAGCACCGAAATCGACACCGCCCGCGCGGCCGCTCTTCTTGACGAGGCACCGCTCGCTTCCGCCTCACTGTTCCGGTTTGCCACCGCAGGATCGGTCGACGACGGCAAGTCCACTCTCGTGGGCCGCCTCCTGCACGACTCCAAGGCCATCCTCGCCGACCAGCTCGAGGCCGTTGCCCGCACCTCCTCGGACCGCGGGTTCGGCGGCGACAAAGGCGGCATTGACCTGGCGCTGCTGACCGACGGCCTGCGTGCCGAGCGCGAGCAGGGCATCACCATCGACGTCGCCTACCGCTACTTCGCCACGGACCGCCGCAGCTTCATCCTCGCGGACTGCCCCGGACACGTGCAGTACACCAAGAACACGGTGACCGGCGCGTCCACCGCGGACGCCGTCGTCGTACTTATTGACGCCCGCAAGGGTGTCCTGGAGCAGACCCGCCGGCACCTCTCCGTGCTGCAGCTGCTGCGTGTTGCCCACGTGATCGTGGCCGTGAACAAGATCGACCTCGTGGACTTCAGCGAGTCTGTGTTCCGCGAGATCGAGGCGGACGTGCAGCAGGTGGGGCGCGAACTCGGCCTCGGTTCCGATGGCATCACGGACCTGCTGGTTGTTCCGGTTTCCGCGCTCGACGGCGACAACGTGGTGGAGCGCTCGGAGCGCACCCCCTGGTACACCGGACCTGCACTGCTCGAGGTGCTCGAGACGCTGCCCGCCGCCGACGAACTCGAAAGCCACCTGGAGAGCTTCCGCTTCCCGGTGCAGCTGGTCATCCGGCCGCAGGGCGCCCTGGCCCCCGACGCCGTTGCCGGCGGACTCGATCCCGAGGCATACCGGGATTACCGCGCCTACGCCGGCCAGATCACCGAGGGCTCGGTCAAGGTGGGGGACAAGGTCAGCGTGCTGACGCCCGGCCAGGACCCGCGCACCACCACCGTCATAGGAATTGACTTCGCCGGTACCTCCCTGGAGGAGGCAGCCGCGCCGCAGTCGGTGGCGATCCGCCTGGCGGATGAGTTCGACGTCGCCCGCGGTGACACCATCGCAGCCGCCGGCACTGTCCGGGAAGCGTCGGCCGACCTGTACGCGGCCCTGTGCTGGCTGTCCCCGAAGCCGCTCCGTGAAGGCGCCAAGGTCCTGGTGAAGCACGGCGCCCGCACCGTGCAGGCGCTGGTCCGCAGCGTGAGCGGCAAGCTGGACTTGGCCACCTTCAACCTCGAAGGTGCGTCCAGCCTGGAGCTCAACGACATCGGGCACGCGCAGCTCCGGCTCGCCGCGCCGCTGCCGCTGGAGAACTACCTGCACCACCGCCGCACCGGCGCGTTCCTGGTGATCGACCCGCTGGACGGCAACACCCTCGCCGCGGGCCTGGTCAAGGACCACCCCGGCGACCACGAGGACGAGCGCTACAGCATCTGATGCGCCTGCTCTGACCGCAGAGGCCCCGGTTCGGAATTTTCCGGACCGGGGCCTTCGCTGTTCCTCCGGCCCGGCGGCCGCTTTAGCCGGCCTTGCCGGCTTCGAGGATCGACTTGAGCTTCTGCAGGAGCTCCAGCCCCCGTCAAGGGCGGCAGGCGGCATCCCTTGACTCAGCCCGGCACGTGGGCAATAGTTTCACCCTGTCCAGCCGGATCGTGGCCCCAGCCGGGCCCAGCTCATCCAGCGGGAGAGGAAGTCGTGGAAACCATCAACAACCGGCTCATCAACTGGGCGTCCATCCTGGATGACAAGACGCGCGAGCAGGCGCTGGCAACCGCCCGGCTTCCCTTCATCTACCCGCATCTGGCCCTGATGCCGGATGCGCACCTCGGCAAGGGGGCCACCGTCGGCTCGGTCATCCCGACGCTGGGCGCTATCATTCCAGCCGCCGTGGGCGTGGACATCGGCTGCGGAATGATCGCCGTCAGGACGCAGTACGTGCTGAAAGACCTGCCCAAGGACAGGAAACGGCTGCGCGAGGACATTGAGCGCGTCATTCCGCTGTCGGCGGGCCACAACAACCGGACCGTCCTCGGCACAGCCGAACCGCGCGTCGCTGAGCTGAGGAAACTGGCTGCCAAGGCGGGGTTTGACCCGGGCCAGTACGTGCCGAAGTGGGCGCTGCAACTTGGCTCACTTGGTTCCGGTAACCACTTCATCGAAGTTTGCGTGGATGAAACGGACGCCATCTGGCTGTTCCTGCACTCCGGCTCCAGGGGGATCGGCAACAAGATCGCGCAGCACCACATCAATGTGGCCCGCCGGCTGGCCGCAGCGAAGGGGACTGTCCTGCCCGACCCGGACCTGGCCTCCCTGGACGAGGGCACCGCCGAATTCACGCACTACATCAAGGAGCTCCGCTGGGCCCAGCGCTTCGCCCTGCTGAACCGCGAGGAAATGATGGACCGCGTGATCACCGAGTTTGGCCGCTGGGTGGGCGGCCCGGTCCACGAGAAGGAGCGGATCAACTGCCACCACAACTTCACGCAGCAGGAGACCCATTACGGAAAGTCCGTCTGGGTGTCGCGGAAGGGGGCCATCAAGGCCGAAGCGGGGGATCCGGGCCTGATTCCCGGATCCATGGGCACAGCTTCCTACGTCGTGGAGGGGCTCGGCAACCCGGTGTCCCTGAACTCCTCGCCGCACGGTGCGGGCCGGGAATATTCACGGAATGCGGCGCGCAAGACGTTCTCCCTGACGGAGTTGAAGCAGGCCATGCACGGGATCGAATTCCGCGCCACGGAGGCCTTCATCGACGAGATTCCTGCAGCCTACAAGCCGATAGACCAGGTCATGCACGACGCCGCAGACCTCGTTCGTGTGCGCCACAAACTGCGGCAGATCATCAACGTTAAAGGGGACTGAACCTGGACCGTCGAAGTGCTCTGGACGCTGCTGCAGGGCGGTGCCAAGGTGAAGCACCAGGCGTGAACATTCCGGCACTGAAGCAACGGAGGATGTCATGAATCTCGATGAACTGGTCTTCCACCCCTGGGCGGTGCAGGGGCCGCGCGACGTGCCTACCTTCGTCGGCGGTTCCGGGAGCTACGTCATCGACGCCAGCGGCCGGAACGACTCCGACGCCGCCGCGGGGCTGGCCATCCTTGACGACGCGCTCGCTGCAGCCGATACGTACCTGACTTAGGCCTGGTCCACCGAAGGTCCTGGGCGGCTGCAGGGGGAGATAATGCAGGCTGGCGCCCGTCCGAATGTGACGTTAGATGAACGCGCGTGACCCCGGGTTTCCGACTCATTGAACCGGGTTAACGACACTCCCTATGGTGAATCCATGACTAGTTCCAGGCCGGGCATGACCCGCATTGAGGCCGGCGACAGCCAGGTGCCCAAGCGGAGACGTGCCCTGGAGATCGCCCTGGCCCTTGGCTTGGTCCTGCTGATCATCGTGGGGGCTGTTGTGGCCTCCGCAGTGTCGCGGGATACCAACGCGTCTGCAGCACCTACAGCCCCCATTGGCCCCGCCGATGAGCTCAAGCTCGGCTATTTCGGCAACATCACGCATGCTCCTGCCCTGGTGGGCGTCAATGAAGGCTTCATTGCGAAGAGCCTGGGCAGCACCAAGCTGTCCACGCAGGTCTTCAACGCCGGCCCCGCCGCGGTGGAGGCATTGAATGCCGGGGCCATCGACGCGACGTACATCGGGCCGAACCCGGCCATCAACTCGTTCGTCAAGAGCAAGGGCGAGTCGATCAGCATCATCGCGGGCGCTGCCTCGGGCGGTGCGCAGCTTGTGGTGAAGCCGGAAATCAAGTCTGCAGCCGACCTGAAGGGCAAGACCCTGGCTTCCCCGCAGCTGGGCGGCACGCAGGATGTGGCGCTGCGCGCCTGGCTCGCCAAGCAGGGCTTCAAGACCACTCCCGACGGCGGCGGGGACGTCGCCATCAACCCGACCGAAAACGCCCAGACGCTGAAGCTGTTCCAGGACGGAAAGCTCGATGGCGCGTGGGTGCCGGAGCCGTGGGCGTCCCGCCTGGTGCTCCAGGCCGGGGCCAAGGTCCTGGTCGATGAGAAGGACCTGTGGGACGGGTCCCAGACCGGCAAGCCGGGCCAGTTTCCCACGACCGTCCTGATCGTGAACAAGAAGTTCGCCGCGGAGCACCCGCAGACGGTGGAAGCCCTGCTGAAGGGACACGTCCAGGCCGTGCAGTGGCTTAACGACACCCCGGCCGCGGAAAAGGCCAGCAAGCTAAACGCCGCTCTCAAGAAGGACTCCGGCAAGGCGCTCCAGCAGAACGTCATCGACCGGTCGCTGCAGAACATCGTCTTCACAGTGGACCCGCTGGCCGGAACCTATAAGAAGCTGCTGCAGGACGGCGTGGACGCCGGAACCACGAAACAGGCCGACCTTAACGGCATTTTCGACCTCCGTGCACTCAACACAGTGACCCAGACAAAGACTTCCGCGGCAGGGCTTGGCCAGGACTAGCCCCTGCTGAAGCAGCACACAACGCACCACGAACAAAGGACGGGACCATGCCAGTCGTACTGGAAAACCTGGGCAAGCGCTTCGGCGACGGCGCCCCGGTGCTGGACGACGTCAACGCCACCATCGGCAGAGGCGAATTCGTCGCCCTCCTCGGTGCGTCCGGCTGCGGCAAATCGACCCTGCTGAACATCATGGCGGGACTGGAGGTCCCGACGTCGGGCGCTCTTGAGGTGCCCAGCGACGGCGCCGCTTTCATGTTCCAGGACTCTGCTCTTTTCCCCTGGCTGACGGCCAGGGAGAATGTTGAGCTCGCCCTGAAGCTCCGCGGTGTGGGCAAGGCCAGCCGCCGCACTAAGGCTGCCGAGCTGCTTGACCTCGTGCATCTGGCCGAGGCGGCGGACAAGCGCCCGCATGAGCTTTCCGGCGGCATGCGCCAGCGCGTGGCCCTGGCGCGTTCGCTTGCGCAGGACCGGCAGCTGCTGCTGATGGACGAGCCGTTCGCGGCCCTTGACGCGATTACCCGCGACCTGCTCCATGACGAACTCGAGCGCATCTGGAAGGAAACGGGGCGCACCATCGTGTTCGTGACGCACAACGTCCGCGAGGCCGTCCGGCTCGGCCAGCGTGTGCTGCTGCTGTCCTCCCGGCCCGGCCGCGTCGTCCAGGAATGGAACGTCACCGAAGAACACCGTACCGACGCCGGTCTTGCCGGACAGCTGACCGGGGTCATCACCGCCCGGCTGCGAGAGGAGATCCGCCGCCATGCCAAGTAAATTCCTGTCTGACTCTGCGCCGGATGCCGCCCCCGCCCTGCCGGTCGAGCCCGCCGAGGCGCCGCTGGCCGAGCCCGCCGAGACCCCGGCTTCGGAAAGCGGCGAGTCCACCAAAATCCATGCAGCCCTGACGCGGTCCTCCACCGGTTCCGCCGACCTGCGCGAACTCGAATCCGGCTTGGACTCCCTGCAGTCCGACGCTGTCCGCAAGGCCAGGATCGACTGGAGCCGTATCCTGCTGCCGATCGCCGCCCTCGTGGTGCTCGTGATCATCTGGCAGTTCTATGTTTCGCTCGGCCTCAAGCGCCGCGACCAGGTGCCGGGCCCGATGGATGTGCTCGAGCAGTTCGGCGCGCTGTGGGCTGAGGGGTCGCTCCTGGAGGCTGTGTGGACGTCGCTGCAGCGCGGGCTTCTGGGTTTCCTGATCAGCGTTGTCATCGCGACGCCCATCGGCCTGCTGCTGGCCCAGGTGGCCCCGCTGCGCCGCGCGTTTGGCCCGCTGATCTCCGGGCTGCAGGTCCTGCCGTCCGTGGCCTGGGTCCCCGCGGCCATCATCTGGTTCGGCCTCACCGACGCCACGGTGTACTTCGTGGTGTTCATGGGCGCCATCCCGTCGATCATCAACGGCCTCATCTCCGGCGTGGACCAGATCCCGCCGCAGTACCGCAGCGTCGGCACAGTCCTTGGCGCTTCCCGGCTGCAGATGGCCGTGCAGATCATCCTCCCTGCGGCCCTTCCCGGCTACCTGAGCGGCCTGAAGCAGGGCTGGGCGTTCTCCTGGCGCTCACTCATGGCTGCGGAAATCATCGCCGTGGGCGGCACCATCGGCTTCGGACTTGGCTCCATGCTGAACCAGGGCCGCGACCTCGCCGACATGACCATCGTGATGTCCGCGATCCTGCTCATTCTCGCAGTGGGCATCCTGATCGAGCTGCTCGTCTTCGGCCCCATTGAAAAGCGCCTCCTCCGCCGCCGCGGCCTCCTGGCGGGCAGCACCCGCTAAGCGCCTCCTTCCAACCCAAACCAGAAAGCCCGACGGCGACAATCGCCGTCGGGCTTTCTGCTGTCCGTTTGTCAGCCGCGTGTCAAGGTTCCGCAGCCGTCGACTTCGATGCCCTTGGCCCAGGAAGGGATGGTCACTATGGTTCTTGCCGAACCGTAGTAGTTGTCGTAGATGTCGTCGAAGGTTCCACTGAAGCCGCTGAGGGTTGCCCAGTAGCAGGAGCTTCCCGTGCCGTAGCCATAATAGGTACCTGGCAGGATGTCGATCCCCACTCGATAGGTGCCGTCAGCGGTAATGCGGGTGGCTTTGGCACCTGTGGAAGGAACGGTCGTCCAAGAGCCGCACCCGCTGCTCATGAAGCCGACGTCGCCAGGAAGGATTTGAACATAGGTCCGTGCGGCACCAAAGTAGTTTGCGTTGATGTCATCGAAGCCTCCTGAAAAGCCGCTAAGACGTTCCCAGTAGCACCCGCTCCCTGTGCCGGTCGCCTTGTACAGCCCAGGCTGGATGTGGGTTCCCACCTTGTACGTGCCGTCGCCGCGGAGAACGGTCACTGCCCACACGGGGAGTTTCAGAGCGGGGCTGCCGAGGGCCCGCGTATCGTAATAAGCCCTGCTGACCCAGACCCGCACCGCGATTGACTTTCCGTTGTCTGCTGCAGCGATACGGTAGGTCTTATAACGTGCGCCCGTGATGGCCACACCATTGCGGTACCACTGGTAGCCGTACGCGGTCGGTGCCGGCGAGTAGGTACCGGGGTTGGCGGTGAGCGTTGCTCCCAGCCACTGGCCGCCAGTAATCCTCGGCGCCGAAGTCGCGGTGAACACGGCTTTGCCCACGGTGACGAGCTTCGTGGCGGCTGAACGCGTGGCATAACCAGGCTTGGACACGGTGACCATCACATTCACCCGTGACCCGATGTAGCCGGTGTTGAGATAGAGGGACGAGCCGGTGGCACCCTTGATCGCCACGCCATTGCGGTACCACTGGTACTTGAGGGAAACGCCGGGCGTCCACCCTTGGGAAATGCGCAGCGTCTGACCGTAGCGGTGAACACCGGTCACGAGCAGGGACTTGGTGGCCACGATGGTTCCGGAGTAGATCATGCGTGCCGCCGAGTAGCGGTCCAGGCTTGTGAACCCCGCTTTGCTTGCCCGGACTCTTACCTTGATCGTCTTTCCATAGTCCGCCGCGGTGGTGGCGTAGGTTCGACCGACCGCTCCCGTGATGGCCGCCGTGCCGCGATACCACTGATAGGACAGGGTTGCGCCGGTGGGCGCCCACGTTCCTGCATTAGCCGTCTGCAGCTGGCCGACTCGGGCGGTTCCGCTGATGGTGGGCACGGGCGCTGCACTGAACGTGCCAATGACGCCAGTAACCTGTGCCGATGTCAGAATCACCGAGGTGAAGCCGGGGGCGGACAGGGTCACGTTGGCCGACAGCTTCTGTCCAATGTCCGCAGCTGTAACTGTGTAGCGCGGGGCTGTGGCCAGTGCGATGGCTGTCGCTCCGCGGAACCACTGATAGGTCACGGTGCCTTGGCTCACGTTGCCCCCTTGGGGAGCGCCCACCGAAAGCTCCTGGCTGACGGCAGGCCTGCCCGTTACCGTGTTGCTCCAGACCACGCCGGTGAAGGCGGCCGGGCGCACCGTCACCGGAAGGGCTGAAACTTCGGTTCCGGGAGTCTGAGCGTCCGGCGAAGCCACCACGGTGAGTTGAATGCTCTTTCCGGCCATCGCCGGAAGGATCTGCAGGACATCAGCCTCGCCAATCGCATGACCGTCAGTCTGGATGGGAACGCCGTCGATGATCCAGCTGTACTTGATCCAGCCGGCTCCGATCCACTGCCCGCCCGTGGACGACAAGGTGCCGTTTACAAGAGGATCCCCGTCAATGACGGGAAGACTGAGGTTTTCAGGAGCGGCTGGTGCCGTCTCAGCCGGCGTGGGCTCGGCAGGCGCCGATTCAGTGGGCACCGTCTCCGAAGGCGTCCCTTCGGTCGGGAGCGTTTCCACCGGGGCAGCTTCGGTTGGCTGTGATTCGGTGGGCTGAGCGCTAGGATCCGGTGCTGGATCCTCGGCAACGGTGCTGGTTTCCATCGGCAGCGCCTGTGCTGCCGGAGCCATCAGAAGTCCGGCAAGCAAAGCGATGCCGGCGGCTGTGGCTGTAGCCCTGGTGATGCGACCAGGGCGCGTCCGCGTACGGACGTTTTCGTGCAGAGACAACTAGTCCCCTTCCCCCATGTTGAGACTGACTGAAGATCGGCTCGACTTCCTGTGCGAGCGGATCGCGACTATTTACCCCAAGTGCTTCCCGAGCAGTAAGCCTGGGCACAGGTGCCTTTACCCGCGTTCTTACCTGCGCTCTTGCCGTCGTTCAGGATTCCAGTGACGGCGGCGGAAACGTCGGAGTAGCTCCCCGTGACAGAGAGGCTCGTGATACCGAATTCCTTCTACGTGATGACTGCCCTTCCCTTCTTCCGATCCTTGAGGAAGAGGGCGATCATGCCCAAGATGTGAGCGACCGGGCCCAGGAAAAAGGCAATCATTCCTTTGATCCTCTGACACTTTCCCCGTTTTCTCCTGCGATTGTCGATCATTACGGCCCTTGCGTTCACGACTTGCCCACATCCGGAGAATCATTCGTGGAGAGCTTGTTGTAGCAAAAAAAATCATGTCTCATATTCCGCCGAATTCACCGATTCTGCAGAAATCCTCGGGGAATACTGCGGGAAGACTGAGGAGAAGTTGATGCAGGCGCCGTCCCTGAACCTAAGTGATCAGACACGGATTTCAGTTATGGGGAAAAATGTCGCGCTATTTACCCTTCCTTCAGGACGGCAAGGCGAGCGGCAAGTCACGGTGCATCACACGGTGTAGAGTGCCCAACGACGGCGGCCCAAGGAGCCACTGCGAGGGGGCACAAGGGCCAAAACGCAATGTGACGCAGCGTTACCTTGCGTGAACTGGTGTTTCCGCTGCCGTTGTTGGTGAATGTGACGCGGCCCTACCGTTGATTCATGGCAATTCAGGACATCTACCCGACGGCACTGCGCCTGCTCGGCCGCCCCGTGCTCGTGGTGGGCGGCGGGCCAGTAGCAACGCGCCGCGCGAAGGGCCTGCTCGACGCCGGTGCCCGCGTTACCGTCGTGGCGCCTGATGCCTCCGCCCCGCTCCGTGAACTCGCCGACGCCGGCCTGCTCACCTGGGAGCCGCGCGCTTACCGCTCCGAGGATGTCGACGGCGTCTGGTTCGTTCAGACAGCCACCGGCGATTCCGCTGTGGACGCCCAGGTATCGGCCGACGCCGAAGCGCAGCGCATCTGGTGCGTCAACGCCTCCGACCATGAAGCGTCCGCCGCTTGGACGCCGGCCGTAGCCGTGGTTGACGACGTCAAGATCGCCGTGAACGCCGGCGGAGACCCGCGCCGTGCCATGGCCCTGCGCGACGCCGTCGCCACCGCCCTCGAATCCGGTGACCTGCCGCTCCGCCGCCGCCGCATTTCGAAGGACGGCGCCAGCACGGGTTCCGTGGCCCTCGTGGGAGGCGGCCCGGGCGACACCGGCCTCATCACAGTCCGCGGCCGCCGGCTCCTTGGCCAGGCCGACGTCGTGGTGGCAGACCGCCTCGGCCCGCGTGAGCTGCTCAAGGAACTGGCCCCCGACGTCCGCGTCATCGAGGTGGGCAAGACCCCTGGCCACCACCCCGTTCCGCAGGCGGAGATCAACCGGATACTCGTCGACGAAGCCCTGAAAGGCCACCGCGTGGTGCGCCTCAAGGGCGGCGACCCCTATGTCCTGGGCCGCGGCGGCGAGGAAGCAGAATTCTGCCGCCGGCACGGCGTCGAGGTTGAAGTGGTCTCCGGCGTGACATCGGCCATCTCCGTACCCGCCGCCGCCGGCATCCCCGTGACACACCGCGGCCTGGCCAAGGGCTTCAGCGTGGTCACCGGGCACGAGGAACTGTCAGAGGTTCCGGCCCGCCCCGACCACACCGTGGTGCTCCTGATGGGCGTCGGCCAGCTGCGTGAATCTGCCTCCGCTCTCGGCAAAGCCGGCCTGCCCGAGGACACTCCCGTTGGTATTGTGGAGAACGGCTACCTGCCGAACCAGCGCGTGACGATTGGCACACTCGCAACCATCGCCGACCAAGCTGAGGCCACCGGCGTCGCGAATCCTGCCGTGATCGTCATTGGTGACGTTGTCCGCGTGAGCCCGTTCGCGCCGTCGCACTTCAAGACCGCTGACTACAGCACCACCAGCCCCAACAAGCCCCGCACAAGCATCAACCGCGTTCTCACCCCCTAGCCCCGAGTCGGGACCGAAGAAAAGGAACACAGCCGTGTCAACCAGCACCACCGTAGGAACCGCTGCCCGCCCGTTGCGTGTGGCCGTCATCGGCTCCGGCCCGGCCGGCGTCTACGCCGCGGACATCCTCACCAAGAGCGAAGCCGTCAAGAGCGGCGAGCTGACCGTGAGCATCGACCTCTTTGACCGCTACCCGGCGCCCTACGGCCTGATCCGCTACGGCGTTGCCCCGGACCACCCGCGCATCAAGGGCATCGTCAACGCGCTGCACAAGGTGCTGGACCGCGGAGACATCAGGTTCTTCGGCAACGTGGACTACGGAACGGACCTCTCCATCGAGGACCTCCGCACGCACTACGACGCCGTCATCTTCGCCACCGGCGCCATCAAGGACGCGGACCTGAACATCCCGGGCATCGAACTCGAGGGCTCCTACGGCGGCGCCGACTTCGTCTCCTGGTACGACGGCCACCCGGACGTGCCCCGCGAATGGCCGCTGGATGCCAAGGAAATTGCCGTGATCGGCAACGGCAACGTGGCACTGGACGTGGCCCGCGTCCTGTCCAAGCACGCCGACGACCTCCTGGTCTCCGAGATTCCGGACAACGTCTACGCCGGCCTGAAGGCATCGCCTGTCACGGACGTCCACGTCTTCGGCCGCCGCGGCCCGGCCCAGGTGAAGTTCACCCCGCTTGAGCTGCGCGAGCTGTCCCACTCCAAGGACGTGGACATCATCCTGTACCCGGAGGACTTCGAGTTCGACGAAGAGTCCGACCGCCAGGTCCAGACCAACAACCAGACCAAGACCATGGTGGGCACGCTCACCAACTGGATCGCCGAGCAGCCCGAGGACATCTCCGAGCTCAAAGCCTCCCGCCGCCTGCACCTGCACTTCCTGCACAGCCCGGTGGAGATTTACGATGACGCCGCGAACCCCGGGCGCGTCAGCGGCATCAAGTTTGAACGCACCGAGCTGGACGGCACGGGCAACGCCCGCGGCACCGGCGAATACATCGACTACCCGGTGCAGGCCGTGTACCGCGCGATCGGCTACTTTGGTTCGGCCCTGCCGGAGATCGAGTTCGACCACAAGAAGGGCGTCATCCCGAACGCCGGCGGCCGTGTCCTGGACGCGTCCGGCGAGCACGTGCCGGGCATCTACGCCACCGGCTGGATCAAGCGCGGCCCCGTCGGCCTCATCGGCCACACCAAGGGCGACGCCCTCGAAACCGTGACGTACCTGCTGGAAGACCGCGAAAACCTCCCGGTTGCCGAGGCACCCGCCCCCAGCGCCGTCGTCGACCTGCTGGAAAGCCGCGGCGTGGAGTACACCACCTGGGAAGGCTGGCTGGCCCTGGACGCACACGAGCTCGCCCTGGGCGCCGAGGCCACCGCAGCCGGCGGCTCTCACGGTGTTGCGGTCAAGCGTGAGCGCATCAAGGTCGTGCCGCGTGAGGAGATGGTATCCATCTCCCGCGACGGAGTGGCCGCCAGCGTCTAGTTTCTGCCGCAGTGCGGGGCCACACCACGCCTGATCCGTTTGGATCACCGGGCGCGGAGTGGCCCCGCCTGTGTTTAATCCGCTAGTCGCCCGCGCCGCCTGCGGCCATGAGTTCGAGCCGCTTCAGGGTTTCGCGGTTGCGGATGGAGATGAGCGCGTCCCTCAGGACTTTGGGAACCGCCAGGCCGGGGCCGCGGACGGCGTCTTCGGCGATCGTGACCCGGCACTGCGTGCCCATGTCCTCCAGCGTGATCACCACCTTGGCCTCGCCCATGGGCCAGCCGCGGGCGGTCAGTTCCAGCGATTTGCCCGGCTCAACGGCAGCGACCCTGGTGCTGTCATCGATCACCAGCGGCCACGCGCCCACGGAATGATAGAGCCGTGAGCCGAGCTCGGGCCACCTGGCGTCCACGGCGCGGATCCTCGAGGCCCCGACAACCCAGCCGGAGTAGAGCCAGCCATCCGCGATCACCTTCCAGACGTCTGCTGCGGGGGAGTTGTAGACCTGGGTTATCGTGGCCATCGGTTTCCTCTCGTGCGGGGCCGGATGCTCCGGAATGGAACTCGGGTCGGCCCGCCGCCGACCCGACCGGCGTGTTGTAAGAAGCCGGGGTGTGAGAACCCGGGGCCTGAACACGCCGGCCGTCAAACTCTGCACGCCAGGAAGGCCCGGCGCCGGGCCGCGTGCCGTGCGGTACGAACTTTCCCGGAGGCGCCGCGCCCAGGCGTAGGTGCCGGCACCCTGCACGGGGTGTTGGAGCGGGTCGAAGCGGTCGGGGGTGTCATCCCGGTCCGGATCGGACCTCAGCCTCAGGGTTCCGGCATGGACCCAAGGGCCGGCGGGCGTGGCGTAGGACAGGGCGAGCACCCAGTCACCTTCGGCCAGGGCAGCCCGGAAGTCGCCGCGGGTTTCGGCCCGGCCGGTGGCCCGCGGCGGCAGCGAAAGCGTCCGCAGCCCCAGCAGCACCGGCCCGTCCGCTCCCCGGTACGGCATCAACGTGGTGAACCGGGCGGCGCCGACATCCAGCCTGGGAAGCAACAGGAACCGCGCCGGAACTCCCCAACCGGTGGACGCGAACAGGACGTCCGCCGTGCCGGTGGCGTCGGAACCGGAGGCGCTGGAGCCTGAGCCGGTGGCGCCGCCAATGCGCAGGGCGAGCCCCAGGATGTCGGGGAGTGCGTCCGGGAGCCCTACCGAGCGGGAGAACCGGGCCTGCACCTGATCGGTACCGGGTGCGTCCAGCCAGCTGATGCCGCTCCGCCCTCCCGGCATGCCGCTGCCTCCGGGCATGCCGCCTCCGGGTATCCTGCTGGCGGCCCCGCCCTGCAGGCCATGCCGGGTCAGCTCGCCAACGAGGCTGATGCCCCGCGGGTGAATTGGCCGGACGGGGCGGATGGTCTTGATGGCCTTGAAGACGGTGGCGAAACCCCGGCCTGCCAGCCCGGTTGCCCGGCCCGCCAGTTCAACCGCCGGCCCGGCTCCGCTGCCGGGCACCCCACCTGCCCGCCCCGCGGCTTCAGGCGATTCCTGCGTCATAAGCCCTCCTCGTTGCTTCACGTCGTGCGGGCTGCGGCTATCGCCCGGGTCGATTCGCCCGCCGCTTCCACCGGGCTGCCCCGCACGCCGCCATGCGAGTCACATCCTGCCAAACTTTGACCTGACCAGGGCGAAAACGCCGTAGCAAATAAAGCCGGCGCCGATCGCGAGCAGCAGATAGGGCCCATAGGGGTGGTCTAGCAGGGCTTTGAGGCTGCCGTCCAGCCCGGTGGATTCGTCCGGGCTGTGCTTGGCGGCGGCGATGACGAAGAGCAGGCCGGCAAGGATCAGCGCGATTCCCTTGGCCACGTGGCCCGTCACGCCCAGGGAATCAATGAACTTCCCCCTCCGCGTGCCCTCGAAATGGAAGAGTTCCTCCTTGAACCCCCGCCGGACGCCTTTCGCGATGAAGTAGACCCCGACGCCCACGATCGTGAGGCCGAGCGCGCTCAGAACCACAGTGCCGAACGGCGTGGTCAGGAGTGCGGCGCTGATGTCCTTCGTTGACTCACCCGAATCGCTGCGCAGGCCCACCGCAAAGCCGCCGAAGCTCAGGCCGACGCTGCCATAGGCGATGGCCAAAAAGCCCGAAGAAATGTGTTTGCCGATTCTCTCCTTCGTCGGCAAATGGCGGGCACGCAGCGTCGCCTCACTCAGCTGCCAGAGTGCGAGGCCAAGGCAGGCGATCATGCCCGCCCACATCACGACGGGTCCCCATGGATTGGCAGCCAGCTGCTCGATTGCCCCGGTGGCCTCGGCCTGGCCAGGCTCGCCCAGTGCCAGCGCGATGGCGATGGCCCCGACCACGATGTGGAGCAGCGCAATCACGGCAAACCCCGACCGCGCGACGACGTCCAGCGCCTTGATATTCGACGCCGCCTCCGCGGCGTCGGCCGCTTCGCCTATCGGGCTCACCTTGTCCGTCATGGCTTCGTCAGCCGTTCATGGGTCCTTCGGCGTGGACCCTCTCGGCTCCTTCGCCCGTGAGTTTCACCGTGCAGCGGACCACGAGCGTGTCGGGCGCCGTGTCGAGCTCCACCAGTGTGTCGCCGGCCCTGAGTAAGGCGAACCCTTCCGATCCGGGCTCGATGCCAAAGCCCCTGGACGCGGCGGCCTGCCGGGCATTTTCCAGCGCTTCGCGCCGGAGTTGGTCCACATAGCTCTGGTCGTCCTCGCGGGCGGAGTCGCCAAAGGCCCAGCCGAACAAGGTTCCTGTTGCTTCCATGGCGACGATTTTACGCTCAAGGGCTGCGCTGTTACGGGCTTCCGTAACATTAGTAAGTGTGCTTACCATATGCACACCATGACTTTGGTGTGGCTGCTGCCGGCGGACAAACCCCGACGGCGGCGCGGAAGCCATCGTTCCCGATCCGACCTCTACGTTAGGAAGCACATCATGGCAGGAAATCTACTGGCACGCTCCATTCACGACCTGACGGCGGCTGCCTGGTTCGGCGGTGCGCTGATGGGGGCCATCGGCCTGAACGGAGCCGCCGCAGAAGCGAAGGACCCCGCGGAACGCACCAGGCTCTCCAGCCTGGGGTGGATGAAGTGGGCGCCCATCCAGACGGCGGCCTTCGCCACCCACCTCGTGGCTGACCTGGCCATCGCCTGGGAGAACAGGGAGCGGATCGCCAAGCAGGACGGCGTGGGTGCTGACACTCTCTACAAAACAGCCGCAACCCTGGCGGGCGCCGCCGTGACACTGTATGCCGGGATTCTGGGCAAGAAGGTCGAGAAACTGGCGGACGAGGGTGCGGAAGGCGCCACGGAGCCGCGACCCGACGCGTCGGAGAAGCTGCAGGCCGCGCAGAAGCAGCTGAAGGCGCTGCAGTGGGCTATCCCGGCATTTGCGGCCTGGGTCATCGTGCTCGGAGCAAAGCACGGCGAGATGCAGCGGCCCAAGAATGTGTTCATGGGTCTCCGCGACCGCTGACGCCGGCGGTCAGCCCCAAGCAGTGGCTGGCTGAGGAGGCAAACGTCGACGGCCGGGTCCCGTATCAGGGGACCCGGCCGTCGTCGTGCGCACCGGAGTCGTGCGCCCCGTAGTCCTGCGCACAGGGCCGAGGACCGCTACACCGGTTGGCTGTTCGCCGGCGGAAGGCTGGGGTTCATCGGTTCGAGGTCGGGATCCTCGGCGGTCCAGACCTGGATCACGGACCAGATGACGGCCGCGAGCGGAACGGAGAGGACGGCGCCGATGATGCCGGCCAGGATGGTGCCGGCGGTAAGGGCCATGAGGATGACGAGGGCATGGAGCTGGAGGGATTTCCCCATGACGATCGGCTGCAGCAGGTCACCCTCCAGCTGATTCACGGCGATGACGACGGCAACGACGATCAGTGCCACAACCGGCCCGTTGGCTACCAAGGCCACGAGCGCGGCCAGGATGCCCGCCACGGTTGCCCCCACCAGCGGGACGAAGGCGCCCATGAAAACAATGATGGCCAGCGGGATGGCCAGCGGCACCTGCAGGATCAGCAGCGCGGCGCCGATTGCAACTGTATCCACCAGCGCCACGATGGCCGTACCGCGGACGTAGCCGCCGAGAACCTCAAGGGTGCGGCGTCCAGCGCGGCGGAGTTTGGCCTCCCGCTGGCCGCTGAAGGGCCTAAGGAAAAAGTTCCAGATCTTCGCGCCGTCCTTCAGGAAGAAGAAGAGGATCACTACCATGAGGGTGGCGCCGGCAAGGAACTCGGTGACCACGGACAGGCCGGAAATTGCTCCGGACCGGACCTGGCTGCTGGTGGCGAACTGAATAATGCCTTCCCTGGCCTGGTTCAGCTGTTCACGGTCCAGCGGGAATGGTCCGGTGAGGAGGAACTTTTCCAGTTCATCGAGGCCGGAAGCGGCTTGCTGCACCAGATCGTTCCACTGGCTGCGGACCGACAGGACAATCACCGTGGTGACGCCGGCCAGCAGTGCCAGCAGTGCCACAAACGCTATGCCCGTTGCGGCGGCGCCGGGCAGGCCCCTGCGCCGGAGCATGTTCACGAACGGGCCGATGGCGGCCGAGAGGATCAGCGCGATCATGGTCGGGATGACCAGCAGCCTGACCTGCAGCAGTGCATACACGGATACGCAGGCGACGGTGAGGATCAGCAGGATTTGCGCGGACCGGGTGGCCATCCGGCCCAGGCTGTCGGTCCACAGTTCGCGGGGCTGCTTCGTTGCGGCAGGGGTCTTGTTGGCCGGCCGGGCTGCGTTATTGCCGGCGTGATTATGGTCGCGAGGTAATTCTTGCTCGGACAGTTGTGCTGCTCGGGCCATGGGAACTCCTAGTACTCAGCGGGCAGTGGACAGCGTCTGGCTCCCCAATCAGATAGTAAGCCTACTGATGTAAAGGGTGGCGGTGAAACCGGCACCCGCTGGGCAATCGTTGAGGGCACACGCTGCGGGCAACCCGGTGGGCAAGCCTCGTAGTGCAAAAGAAGCGGCAACCCGCGGGAATGTCAGAATTCCGCGTTGACGAAGCCGATCACGATGGCCGCCCACCAGCACGTTTGTGAGATGCCCAGGCACAGAAGCATGTGGATGCGTTGGCCCAGGGGCAGGGCTGCAAAGGTCGTCGTGGGCGGCATGACAACGAGGCGGCGCATGAGCGGAATCAGCATGATGCCGTTCAGCATCAGCACCAGCACGGCCGCCAGCTTCACCAGCGTCCAGGGATTGCTGAGGTCGGGGCTCAGCAAAGCGCCGGTGAAGAGGAGGATGGCGGTGCCCGACCAAATCAGGGGGCCGGCGGCGCCGTCGAGTCGGATCGTCTCGGCAAGTTCACGCCTGCCGATCAGCCACAGGAAACCGTGCCAGTCCACCAGCAGGATGGCACCGAACGCCAGGACCAGGGCGAGGATGTGGACGGCGAGGCTCAGGACGCGAGGCGGTCCCTCGACCGTGACGGACAATCCCGCGGCCACGGCCAGCGCCCACGCCGCCACGGCGGTGACGCAGAGAATTCCAACCAGGCGGCGGGACGATTTGTGGGATTCCCGCGGGATCTTGCGGCCCGCGGCTGCACTGTACGTCATGGTCTACCTCCAACTGCCTGAAAGGACCGTTGCTCATGGGTGGCGGGTGCTGCCGCGAGGTAAACCGCTAAATCGAGGATCGAACCGGGACCTTGGAAAAACCTTGGAAAAACCTTGTGAAACGGGCTTTCACCCCTCCGATCGGTTCGCCTGAATGAGGGGTAACAGCCGCCGTTACTCCCTTAGCCATTCGGCGCAGGAGTTGAGGTTGCGGTTGACGCTCGCCACCGCCGCGTCAACATCGTGGGCCTCGATCGCATCAACGAGTGTTTCGTGGCCCTCGCGCGGCACTCCCTGGAATCCGGGGCGCCCGTGCTGCTTCAGCAGGTCGTCATGGAAGACTTCACCGAAGCTGGTGTACAACTCGTGCAGCAGCGGGTTCGCGGAGGCCTGTGCCACGCGCACGTGGAAGCCCCAGTCGGCACGTGCCCAGGCTGCGTAGTCCGCCGTGTTCCAGGAGGCTTCGCGTTCGGCGAGCAGCGCTCGCAGGGCGGCGACGTCGTCGGCCGTTGCGTTGCGGGCGGCGAGGCGGGCCGCCTGGGTGTCCAGTCCGACCCTAACTTCGAGGATGTGCTCCTCGGTGTGGTCCTGGTACATGCGGCGGGCAGCGCCGGAAATCTCGCTCGTGGCGCGGACGTACGTGCCGTCGCCGCGGCGGACCTCCAGCATGCCGCTGTGGGCCAGGGCCTTAATCGCCTCGCGGAGCGTTCCGCGTGACACGCCCAGGCCGGCCATCAGCTCTGTCTCGGAGGGGATCCGCTGCTGCAGCGGCCACTCGCCCGAGTGGACCATTGCCCGGAGTTTGGCGGTTATTTCGTCGGCCAGCGGCTGGCGGTGCGAAGTGCTTAGCGTCATGGCGTCCTAGCCTTTCGTCTTGGCAGTGTTCTTGGCAGTGAGGTGGTGGGCTACAACTATCTGCGCCACGGCAATGGCCAGCAGCAACGCCAGCGGCAGCGTCCAGCCTCCGGTAGCACTGTGCAGCAGGCCCATTCCGAACGGACCCACGGTGGCCAGGAGATAGCCGGTGGACTGCGCGAGAGTCGAGAGCGCGGTGGTCTCGGCGGTGTCCTGGCCGCTGCGACTGATCATCACCATAACCAGCGGAAAGATGCCAAGCCCAAATCCGAGCAGCACAGCCGGGATGGCCGCGAGGGATACCGGCAGGACAAGGAGCGCGGCGATCCCGATGAGCATCGTGAGACTGACCAGGTAAAAGGCCGGGCGCAGCATGCGTGGCCTGGAGCCGATGGCGATCAGCACCATGCCGGCCGGAACCGAAACCAGCTGCATGAGCCCGAACATCAGGCCGCTGTCCGCGGCACTGAGCCCCATGGTGGTGAGCATGTACGGGAACCAGCTCAGCAGCGCGTAGGCGAGCAGGGCCTGCAATGTGAAGATTGCGGTCAGCAGCGCCCCCTTGCGGGTCCGCAGCAGCGGCCACGGCGACACAGGCCCTGACGTCCCGCGGACGCTGTGGCGGTGGGCATGCAGCGCCACCGGAAGGAACCCCAGGAAGGCGGTCACGGCGAGAATGCCGATCGCACCCACACCCGCGGACGGCGAGCCAAGCAGCTGGGCCAGGGGCACCACTGCCACGGCGGTGACGGTGGCCCCGGTGGTCATGGTCACGGTGTAGAGGCCGGTCATGAGGGACGTGCGGTGAGCGAAATGCTCGCGAATGAATGACGGCATGGCCACGTTGCAGACCGCCAGGCCGGACATTCCCAGCACCGTTCCGGCCAGCAGCATGCCGGTCGAGGGGATGCCGCGGAGCATCAGCCCGCCGGCCAGCATCGCGAGGCTCAGAAGGATGGACTTCTCGACGCCCAGCCGCCCTGTGAGCCACGACGTCGCCGCCCCCGCCACCGCGAAACACAGCGTGGGAATGGACGGGATCACTGACGCCACCAGCGGGCCGTAGCCCAGCACCAGCTGAAGATCGTGGAGGAGCGCAGACGCGCCGGTGATGCCCGCCCGGAGGTTCAGTCCAATCAGCACCAGCGCAATAACGCTGGCCACGACGGCGCCGTGGGCCTTGGGCGGGCGGGCAGCGGTCGCGGCGGGAGCTGATGAAACGGAGGTCATTCCTTAAGGTTAGACGTTAGACGTTTGATGTCTAGGGTTTTGTGGCAAAGCTCTCGCGGCTCCCTGGCCGGAAGCATAGACTCGGGCACAGGAACAGGTGGCGACTGGGGCCGCCGAACCGAAAGGATGGCGTACGTGCCATGACTCCCGAGGGCGTAGAAACCGAGAAGAAATACGACGTCGATCCCGGCGCCGCGCTGCCGGCACTGCAGGATATAGCCGGAGTGGAGCGCGTGGGCGAGCCGTACGATGCCGACCTCGAGGCGGTTTATTTCGACACCGACGACCTCGCCCTGGCTTCGCGCCGGATCACCCTCCGGCGCCGCACCGGGGGAGCCGACGCCGGCTGGCACCTCAAGCTGCCGGCGGAACCCGGCGCGGCCGCGGCTCCGGAGAAAGTAGCCCGGCAGCGGCGGGAGATTCATGCGCCGCTGGGACAGGCCGCCGTCGTCCCCGGGGACCTGCTGGCGCACCTGCACGTCTACCTTCGCGGCGCCGAGCCGGCGCCCGTCGCCCGGCTGAAGACCAGGCGCACCACCCATGCCCTCTACGGGCACGACGGCGTGCACCTGGCCGACTTTGCAGACGACAGGGTAGAAGCCGAACCCTTGGGCGGTGCGGGTCTGGGCGGCGGGGGCCAGAAAAAGGAATGGCGCGAGTGGGAGCTCGAACTCGTCCACGGGGACGCGGAGCTGTTCCCTGCCGCCGCTGCCGCCTTCGATGCGGCGGGGGCGAAGCCGGCAGCCCACGAGTCCAAGTTGGCGCGGGTACTGGGAGAGGCCTGGCCGAGCGGGGAAGCAGCGCCGGATCCCGGAAACGGGGGACAGCGGCCGGCCGGTAAGAAGGCCCCGGGATCCAGTGTCGTGACCGCCTATCTTGCCCAGCAGATCGGGGCGCTGCTGGCGATCGATCCTGCGGTGCGGCTGGAAGACCCCGACGCCGTTCACCAAATGCGCTCCGCCGCACGGCGGATGCGCTCCGCCTTGGCGGTGTACCGCAAGCTGTTCGGAGCCGCCGCGGTCCGGAGACTCCGCGATGAACTGCAGTGGCTTGGCCGGATCCTCGGATCACCGCGTGATGCAGAAGTGATGCGCGAGCGGCTGCGCACCCACGTTGCCGAGCTGCCGCCGGAGCAGGCCCGCGCCGTCAACCACAGGCTGGACCGCGAACTGGGCGACCGGTTCGACGCGGGCTACCGGAAGGTGCAGGAAGTGCTCATGGCAGACCGCTACTTCCGGCTGCTGGATGACCTTGAGGACTTCCGGGACAACCCTCCGGTCAGCCCGGCTGCGGCCGCCCCCGCCGGAACCGTGACCCGCAAACGGGTGAAGAAGACGGTCCGGCGGCTGCGCCGCTCGCACAAGGCGGCGCTGCGCGAGAAGAAGGGCCCGGAGCATGAGACCGCGCTGCACCAGGTGCGCAAGGACGCCAAACGCCTGCGGCACGCCGCGGAGTCGGCCGTGCCGGTCCACGGGAAGCGGGCAACCAAACTGGCCAAGGCCGCCCGCCGGCAGCAGAAGATCCTGGGCGAGTACCACGACAGCGTGGTGGCACGGACGCTCCTGGACAAAATGGCGCGCGGTCCGGAGCTGCCGGAGCAGGTGACCGCTGCCTACGGCTCCCTACTGGAAACGGAAGCCAGGATCACCGCCCGCACCGAAGCCAAGTACCGCAAGTCCCGGCGGAAGGCACGCAAGCTCCTGAAGCGCGGAGTCAGCTAGCCGTTTTCGGCCTCCAGCGGTGGTCTCGTCCACGCGCGCTGAACTACGCCTGGTGCCGCGATCCGAGCCGCGAGACCGCGAGGGCAAGCCACAGCTGGACGCGGTCGGCGGTGATGGAGGGGTCGTAGCCGGTGAGTTCGGTGATCTGGGCCAGACGGTAGCGCACCGTGTTCCGGTGCAGGGTCAGGGCTTCGGCGACGGCGGCCACCGAGCCGTTGTTGTTCAGGTAGCTTTCCAGCGTGGTCATCAGCTCAGCCCCGTGGGCGGCGTCGAACGTGCGCAGCGGATTCAGCGACTCATGGGCCATGTCCGCGAGGGGCACGTCCTCGCTCGCCAGCAGCAGCGACGTCAGGCTGAGCCGCTCCGGCTCGTTGACGGGCAGTCCGTGGCTCGCGGCGTCGCGCGCCTCGAAGTAGCTCCAGCGCAGGCCGTTTGGCTTCGTGTAGGCGCCGCCGATACCGATCGTCGCATGGATTCCCGCCTCGGCGAGATGGTCGCTCAGGCTCCGGGCCAGCGCCGTGGCGCCGCGGCCGTCGTCGGCGATTACGGTGATCAGGTCCTTGCCGACGACGGCGGTCACCGCCTTCTCGAGGGCCCGCGGCAGCGATGAGGTTACCAGCTGCTTGTGGTGCGCCTCGGAACTGGCCAGGAGCACGACGTTCTTGCGGGTGCTGTTGATACCGGTGCCCGCCAGACGGCGCGTGGCTTCGCTGGGTTCCAGGGTTCCGTGGATCACGTCCTCCAGGACCTGTCCGCACAGCGCGCGCTCGGCCTGGCGCTGCTTGACCATGTTGTTGAGCTCCACGCTGATGAGGTTCTGCGCGTACCCGATGATGCCGGAGTCCTCGAATGGCTGTTTCACCCACAGCGTGCAGGCGTCGCGGCGGCCGGTGGGGATCGGGTACGAGGACCAGGAGTTGGCCTCCGGCGGTACGGAACCGCTGTTGTACAGCTCGGCCGTGAACTGGGTCAGGACGACATCCGTGCGCAGCATGCCGCCGAGGTGCTTGAGCAGTTCGGCCAGCCCGCCGCCCGTGAGCAGCGCGCGCGCCAGGATCTGGTGGCCGGCAATGAGGCGTTCCAGCTTGGAATAGTGGTCCGCGGACTGCGCATCCGCCACGAGCTTGCTGATCGCAATGAACGGCGTGCCATACGGTACTTCCACCACCGGCAGCCCCCAGCGGTTTGCCTCTGCAACCAAAGCCGGCGGAACGGCGTCGTGCGTGAGCCCCACGCCGAAACCAATCCCCACAGCGCCGGCGCGCTGGACCTGGCGGACAAAGCGGCGCTGTTCCGGAGCGGTGCGCATCCGCAATCCCGTGGTCAACACCAGTTCGCCGCCGTTGAGGAAGCGCTGCGGGTCCTCGAGTTCCGTGACCGCGACCCAGCGAATGTCCTGATGCGAGGTGGTCTCCGCGAGGCCGGATTTCTTAAGTCCCAGAGACTGCACGGCGAGGAGGGCCGCGAGGGATATTGCCATGGAATCAAGGGTAGCCGGTGGCTGGCCGATCGCACTAAAACCCCGGCGCAAGGGTGTGCAGGTGGCTATTCCCCGGGCAGACGGGCTGGCATAGGCTCAAAGCAGCTTCATCACACCATTCAGGACGAAAGAGGTTGTACACCGTGGTTCAAACCTTGCAGAACTTCATCAACGGCGAGTTCGTTGCACCCGCCGGCACCGGACTTCTTGACATCGTGAATCCCGTGACCGGTGACGTCGTGGCCAAGTCGCCCATCTCTGACGCGGCAGACGTCGACGCCGCCATGGCGGCCGCCAAGGACGCCTTCAAGACCTGGAAGCACACCACGCCGGGCCAGCGCCAGCTCATGCTCCTCAAGCTCGCGGACGCTGTCGAGGCGAACAGCGATGAACTCGTGGAGGCACAGCACCGCAACACCGGGCAGGTGCGCTCGCTGATCGCCTCGGAGGAAGTGGCCGCCGGCGCTGACCAGCTGCGCTTCTTCGCCGGTGCTGCCCGCATCCTCGAAGGCAAGTCAGCCGGCGAATACTTCGAGGGCCACACGTCCTTCGTCCGCCGCGAGCCCATCGGCGTCGTGGCCCAGGTGGCGCCGTGGAACTACCCGTTCCTGATGGCCATCTGGAAGATCGGCCCCGCGCTCGCCGCCGGCAACACCGTGGTGCTCAAGCCCTCGGACACCACGCCGGAGTCCACCCTGGTGCTGGCGAAGCTGGCCAAGGACATCTTCCCGGCAGGCGTCCTCAACGTCATCCTGGGCACCGGCGAAACCGGCGCCATGATGGTGGAGCACAAGGTCCCCGGCCTCGTTTCCATCACCGGCTCCGTCCGCGCCGGCATCGCCGTCGCCTCCGGTGCAGCCAAGGGCCTCAAGCGCGCCCACCTGGAGCTCGGCGGCAAGGCTCCGGCCATCGTTTTCAAGGACGCTGACATCAAGAAGAGCGCCGCCGCGATCGCCGAATTCGCGTTCTTCAACGCCGGCCAGGACTGCACCGCCATCACTCGAGTGCTGGCCCAGGACTCCGTTCACGACGACCTGGTCGCTGCCATGGTGGAACACACCAAGACGCTGCACACCGGCTCCCAGAACGACGAGGACAACTATTTTGGTCCGCTGAACAACGTCAACCACTTCAACGCCGTGTCTTCCGTCGTTGAGCACCTGCCAGCCAACTGCCGCATCGAAACCGGCGGCCACCGCGCCGGGGACAAGGGTTACTTCTTCGAGCCGACGATCGTTACCGGGGCCAAGCAGACCGATGACATCGTGCAGAAGGAAACCTTCGGCCCGGTCATCACCGTGCAGAAGTTCAGCACGGAACAGGAAGCGGTGGAGATGGCCAACGACGTCGACTACGCCCTGGCGTCCAGCGTCTGGACCTCCGACCACGGCACCGCCATGCGGCTCAGCCGCGATCTTGACTTCGGTGCGGTCTGGATCAACACCCACATCCTGCTCACCGCCGAAATGCCCCACGGCGGATTCAAACAGTCCGGCTACGGCAAGGACCTCTCCGTGTACGGCGTCGAGGACTACACGCGCATCAAGCACGTCATGTCCGCCCTTGATGCTTAACCCTTGACGCGAAGAAAGGCTCACTTCATGACCACCACCGCCAACGAAATCACCTACCGCCTCGAGCAGAAGCGCCGCGTCCAGGCCGACTTCCCGGGCCCTAAGTCCCTCGCGCTGGCCGAGCGCCGCAAGGCTGTCGTCGCCGCGGGCGTCGCCTCCGGCGTTCCCGTCTACGTTGCAGACGCCGACGGCGGCATCATCCACGACGTCGACGGCAACTCCTTCATCGACCTCGGCTCGGGAATCGCGGTGACCAGCGTCGGCGCGTCCGATCCCGCCGTCGTCGGAGCCGTGAAGGAAGCCGTGGAGCACTTCACCCACACCTGCTTCATGGTCACGCCCTACGAAGGCTACGTCGCCGTCGCCGAACAGCTGAACCGCCTCACGCCGGGCAGCCACGAGAAGCGCACCGTCCTCTTTAACTCCGGCGCCGAAGCCGTGGAAAACGCCGTCAAGGTGGCCCGCCTCGCCACCGGACGTGACGCCGTCGTCGCCTTTGACCACGCCTACCACGGCCGCACCAACCTGACCATGGCGCTGACCGCCAAGGCCATGCCGTACAAGACCAACTTCGGTCCGTTCGCGCCCGAGGTCTACCGCATGCCCATGAGCTACCCGTTCCGCGAGGAAAACCCCGCAATCACGGGGGCCGAGGCTGCCAAGCGCGCCATCACCATGATCGAAAAGCAGATCGGCGGCGAGTCCGTGGCCGCGATCATCATCGAGCCGATCCAGGGCGAAGGCGGCTTCATCGTCCCGGCCGACGGCTTCCTCCCGGCGCTGTCCGCGTGGGCGAAGGAAAAGGGCATCGTCTTCATCGCGGACGAGGTCCAGTCCGGCTTCTGCCGCACCGGCGAATGGTTCGCCGTGAACCACGAGGGCGTTGTCCCGGACATCATCACGATGGCCAAGGGCATCGCCGGCGGCATGCCGCTGTCCGCGATCACCGGCCGCGCCGACCTGCTCGACGCTGTCCACCCGGGCGGCCTGGGCGGCACCTACGGCGGCAACCCCGTGGCCTGCGCCGCGGCGATTGCGTCCATCGGCTCCATGGAGGAGCACAACCTCAACGGCCGCGCCAAGCACATTGAGGAACTCGCGGTGGGCCGCCTCCGCGAACTGGTAGCTGAGCTGTCCGAGCGTTCCGTGATCGGCGACATCCGCGGCCGGGGTGCCATGCTGGCCATCGAACTGGTCCAGGCCGGGTCCAAGGAGCCCAACCCCGAGCTCACCAAGGCCGTGGCGGCTGCCTGCCTCAAGGAAGGCGTCATCATCCTGACCTGCGGCACCTACGGCAACGTCATCCGGCTGCTGCCGCCGCTGGTCATCAGCGACGAGCTGCTGCTGGACGGCCTCGAAGTGCTCTCCGCCGCCATCAAGGCCAACGCGTAATCCACCCCCTCCCCTCGGGCGCGAATTGGCAGATAATGCCCCGTTTCGCGTCTTTTGAGGGCATTATCTGCCCGTTCGCGCGGGAGTTTGCAACGGCGTGCACGACGACGGCGGGCCGGGTACCTTCGGATACCCGGCCCGTCCCCGTATCGCGGGGGTAAAGTCGTCTTCACCAGTGAACGTCACACCGCAGGCCGGGAAGCGCCGGGGAAACGGCGCCGCCGTCTGCCTCACCCGTAGAGGGGTTTTGCATGCGCTACGTCGTCGGTTACACGCCCACCGAGCGCGGCGCGGACGCCGTCGCGCTCGCCACGTCGCTGGCCCTGGCCCAGGGCGCACACCTGGACCTCGTCTATGTCGTGAAGAAGGGTGCCCCTTATGTGGCGCTGAACCCGGAGGGCGGCCACGTCAGCGCGGCGGAGCAGGAGGTGCTGGCGGCCGAACGGCAGGGCCTCGGCCTTATTCCGCAGGGCCTTCCCGCCACGTTTCATGTGCGGGAGGCCGATTCTTTTGCGGGCGGGCTGATCGATGCGGCCGTGGAGTTAAAGGCCGGACTGATCGTGGTGGGTGCCGCCAGCACCGGCCTGTTCAAGCGGTACACCGTCGGCACCGTGGCCAACGCTTTGCTGCATGCCTCGCCGGTTCCCGTCGCCCTCGCCCCGCGCGGGTACCAGCGGACGGCCCCCATGACGCGCCTGACCCTTGCCGTGGGCCAGCGTGCCGGGGCCGAGGCCGCGATTGATACGGCGATTAACGCGGCCAAGAGGCGTGGGGTGCCACTGCGCCTGGTGTCGCTCGTCGAACTGGATGCCGCGGGGGACGCCGGGGAGGCAATCAACGCCGCCCACATCCACGCGAACACCGTCCTGACCGCGGCCTCCGGGAAAGTGCCCGCGGGCCATGAGGTCAGCGTGGCCGTAGCACATGGCCGCACCATCGAGGAAGCCATCGACGGCCTGGAATGGCACGACGGCGAGATCCTCATCGTGGGTTCCTCGCGCCTCGCGGAGAGGAACCGCATATTCCTCGGCAGCACGGCCAACAAAGTGCTGCGGGCACTGCCGGTGCCCATGGTGGTTGTCCCGCGTGACTATGAGCAGGTCGACGCGGTGCTCTGAGGACTCCACCAGACGACCCCACCGAGCGCGCCGGAGGTGGGGGCTTAGGTGTCCGTTCGCGCTTCCCGAAGGGAGAGCCTGCGGGCAGCGGAGTTCTTGCGGGCCGTGGTGAGCATGTCGACGGTGAGCACGAGCAGGGCCAGCCAGACGACGCCGAAGCCGATCCACCGCTCGAGGGTCATGGCTTCCTGGAAGACCGCCAGGGCGACGATGAACTGCAGCACCGGCGCGAAGTACTGCAGCAGCCCGATCGTGGTCATCGGCAGCCTGCGGGCGGACGCACCGAAGAACATCAGTGGCACGGCGGTGATGATGCCGGATGCGGCAAGCAGCCAGAAGTGTCCGGCGCCGTGGCTGGCCAGCGTGGCACTCCCGCTGACGCCCAGGAAAATCATGGTGGCGGCGGCCAACGGCGTCAGCACCACGGTCTCCACCGTGAGACCCGTGACGGCGCCCACCTTGGGACCCACGCGCTTCTTGACGAACCCGTACAGGCCGAAACTGACGGCCAATGTGAGGGCGATCCATGGCAGTTTGCCGTAGGAATACGTGAGCACGGCGACAGCAATGAAACCGATGCCGACGGCGGCCCACTGCAGGGGGCGGAGTGTTTCCTTCAGTACGAACACGCCGAGCAGGACGGAGACCAGCGGGTTGATGAAGTAGCCCAGCGAGGTCTCGACGGCCTGGCCGGTGGTCACGCCGTAGGTGTAGGTCAGCCAGTTCACGGCAATCAGGACGGCGGCGAGAGTGAGGGTGCCCAGGACGGAGCGGTTCCGGAAGGCGGCGCCCAGGACACGCCACGCCCTGGTGACGGTGACCAGAAGTGCACAGAACAGCAGGGACCAGACCACCCGGTTGGCCACGATTTCGACGGCTCCCGCCGGCTGCAGCACGAAGAAGTAGAGCGGGAGCAGCCCCCACAGACCGTATGCGCCGACGCCGAACAGGACCCCCGCCGTCGTGTCCTTGTCCACGGCCTTCAGGCCCGGAGTCTGCGCACCGGAAGCGGTCACCGCCGGCCGTTCCGCAGTGGGCGGCGCGGCGGGAGGTACAGCGGAGGAGACGGATCCGTCAGGCGTAGGCACAAGATCCATAACGCCATCTGGCGCTGCCGTATTCCGTCCAGTGGGGCCGTAGTTGCGTGCCGCACAGGAATAGTCAGTAGGCTTTCCATTATGAGGATGTTTAGCGGGCAGGATGAGGCGCGATGAGGCTGCGCCGCAGCAACGCCTCCGGGCGCGGGTACCGCAGGGTGGCGGCGGGCAAGGGGTTCAGCTACCGGGACCTCGACGGGTCAACCCTGCCGCCCGGGCCCGTCCGGGAGCGGCTCGAAAGCATCGGCATCCCGCCGGCCTGGACCGATGTGTGGATCTCGCCGTTTGAGAACGGCCACATCCAGGCCACCGGCCTGGACGCGATGGGGCGCCGGCAGTACATCTACCACCCGGAATGGCGCGAGCGGAAGGACCGGGTGAAGTACAACCGCGCGCTCCAGCTCGCGGAGTCGCTGCCCGCCGCCCGCCGGCTGGTCACCATGGATCTGAGGAGCGACGGCGTTACCCGCCGCCGAGTCCTCGCCGCCGCCTTTCGCATGCTTGACAGCGGATCCCTGCGCGTGGGCTCCGAACGGTACACGAACGAAAACGGCAGCCGCGGCCTCGCCACGCTGCTCTGCGCGCACGTGCAGGTCAGGAAAGGGCGCGTGCTGCTCAGCTTCCCGGCCAAGAGCGGCAAGAACTGGGAATCGGAAATCGCCGACGAGGACCTCGCCGCCCTGGTACGCGTGCTCAAGCGGCGCGGTGGCAACGCCCGCCTGCTGGCCTACAAGGATGGGAGGAACTGGCATCCGGTGACCAGCGCCGACATCAACGAATACGTCAAGGAGCGCACCGGATCCGACTTCACCGCAAAGGACTTCCGGACCCTCCACGGGACCGTCGCAGCCGCCGTCAGCCTCGCCCGGAGCGGCCCGCAGACGAAGGTTGCGGCACGGAAGGGTGCCGTCAAAGCTGCCATGCAGGATGCCGCCGCCGTCCTGGGGAACACGCCGTCGATCGCCCGGAAAAGCTACGTGGATCCGCGCATGCTGGATCACTTCGCGGCCGGCGAGACGATCGACCCCAAACGGCTGGACTCCGGGGAATCGGAACTGCGGGCCCTGCTCTACCGCGAAGGCGACGTGGTGCCCCTAAAGGAGAGCGGCTGATTGCCCGAGGCCTGGCGGCTGACCCGCTGCGTCACGGTTCAGCGCAGGAACATGAGGACAATTAGAATTGAAAACTGCGCGCAGGATGACACGCGCAATTTCCCGTTCCAGAAGGGCTCCCGGTGTCCAACTCAGCTGAATCCACCTCCCAGAGGCCGCTCCGCGTCGCAATTGTCGGAGCCGGACCCGCCGGTGTCTACGCTGCGGACATCCTGACCAAATCCAATGAAGTGAAGGGCGGGGACCTGGAGGTCAGCATCGATCTTTTCGAGGCCTACCCTGCACCTTACGGCCTGATCCGATACGGGGTTGCTCCGGATCATCCCCGCATCAAGGGCATCGTCAACGCCCTGCACAAGGTCCTGGACCGCGGCGACATCCGTTTCCTCGGCAACGTCACCTACGGCCGGGACCTCACCCTGCACGACTTCCGGGCCTTCTACGATGCCGTGATCTTCTCCACCGGCGCCATCAAGGACGCCGACCTGGACATCCCGGGCATCGACCTCGAGGGCTCCTTCGGCGCCGCGGACTTCGTGTCATGGTACGACGGCCACCCCGACGTCCCGCGCGAGTGGCCGCTGGACGCCAAGGAAATCGCCGTGATCGGCAACGGCAACGTGGCTCTGGACGTGGCGCGGATGCTGGTCAAGCACGCCGATGAGCTCCTCGTCACCGAGATTCCGGACAACGTCTACCAGGGCCTGAAGAATTCGCCGGTCACTGACGTACACGTGTTCGGACGCCGCGGCCCGGCGCAGGTCAAATTCACGCCCCTGGAGCTTCGCGAACTTAGCCATGCCCGCGACGTGGACATTGTGCTGTACCCGGAGGACTTTGAGTTTGATGAGGCCTCGGACGAGGCGATCCGCACCAACAACCAGACCAAGACCATGGTGAACACCATGACCAACTGGCTGGTGGAAGAGCACGCCGAGTCCGAACAGCCGTCCTCCCGCCGCCTGCACCTGCACTTCCTGCACAGCCCCGTGGAGATATACGACGACGGCGGGTCCGGCAAGGTTGCCGGCATCAAGTTCGAGCGGATGCAGCTGGACGGCACCGGAAACGTCAAGGGCACGGGGGAGTTCATTGACTACCCGGTGCAGGCGGTCTACCGCGCCATCGGCTACCACGGCTCCCCGCTCGACGAACTGGAATACGACGCCGAGCGAGGGGTGATCCCGAACGAGGGCGGCCGCGTGCTCGACGCCGAGGGGAAGCCCGTCCCCGGCATCTACGCCACGGGCTGGATCAAGCGCGGGCCTGTCGGCCTGATCGGGCACACCAAAGGCGACGCCCTGGAAACCATCGGTTTCCTCCTCGAGGACCGGCTGACGCTGCCGCCCGCGGAGAACCCGGATCCGCAGGCGATCATCGACCTGCTCGAGGAACGCGGCATCCAGTACACCACGTGGGAGGGCTGGAACCGGCTGAACGCGCACGAAGCAGCCCTCGGAGCGGCGTGGTCCGAATCAGCGGCGGCTGAGGGCGTCGTGCGCGAACGCATCAAAGTAGTGCCGCGCGAGGAAATGATCGAGATTTCCCGCACCTGACACTTTGGCGCGCACTGATGACGCGCTCCCGGGGGAAGCCGCGGGATGGACGGACCGATGGAAGCCGGTCGGCCTTACTGCAGAAAAAACCTAGAAGATGACGCCCGGGCGCGGGGCCGCAATTGAAGGCCCGGCCCGGGCGTTGCATGTTCAAGCCGTCATTGGGAACCCCCAATCTGGGTGGCCTTTTCGAAGGGAACCGTTCTCCGCGCCTCTGCAGAACCCATTTACTCCAAGGTTTTTAGGAGTGGGGCCGAACACCATGTCAGTGTTCCATCCCTCCTAGCGGCAGGTGTGCCATGAAACTCTCAGCCTTGAAGTCAGACGGGGGCGGGGATCAAAGCCGATCCACAGCCCCCACCGATCCACCAACCAATCGGCGTCTACGACGCAGCAAGCGAAACAAGCGGCCGGTCTCCTTCCGGCTGATTGCGGCAGCAACCACCCTGGCGATGCCCGCGGCCATGGGACTGCCCGTGGTTGCAGCCAACGCGGTGCAGGGACCAGTAGGGGCGGGGTTCAATGTCACCCCTTCGGACCTGTCGTTCATCCTGAAGCAGATCAAGATCGCCGAAAAGCACGTGGCCGATACGACGGCCGAGACCGGCCCCTGTGGCGCCCTGAAAAACCAGCTCGCAAGCCCGATGCTCTCCCTCGGACTGCGGACGGTAGACGGCAGCTGCAACCACCTCGAGCCCGGACAGGACAACTTCGGCGCCGCCGACCAGGTGTTCCCGCGTTTGGGTGCCGCATCCTTCAAGGACGCAGAGAACGCGGCCTTTGGTCCTCCCGTCGCCACCAAGTACTCCCAAAAGAAGGGCAACGTTTTCGACTCGCACCCACGCGTCATCAGCAACCTGATCGTCGACCAGACGTCCACGAACCCGGCAGCCGTTTCCGCTGCCGGCAATCCCGTGCGTACCCAGGGCAATGAAGGGGTCAAGCCCTGCACCACCGACCCGGACCCGCTGTCCGATCCGCCGGTGGCAGCTGACCCCGTGGACTGCGTTCCGTCCTACAGCACGCTCTTCATCCCCAACGTGACCACGGACGTCGGGCTGTCCCCGCCCTACAACTCCCTCTTCACTCTGTTCGGCCAGTTCTTCGACCACGGCATCGACCAGACCGTGAAAGGCGGCGGCAACGTCTACGTTCCCCTCAAGGCAGACGACCCGCTGATCGCGGGCCCCAACCATAAATTTGACGACGACCCGGCGACTCCCGCCGTCGAGGGCGTGGACAATCCGGCAACACGGGATGTTGTTGAAGGCGACGACTTGCCCGTGCACCTGCGTTTCATGGCCCTGACCCGCGGCCTAAACCAGCCGGGTGCGGACGGCATTCTCGGTGACGACCCCAGCACGCCTGTTGATGAAAGTGCTGACGATGTCCAGGACGCCCTCAACACCGACTCCCCGTGGGTGGACCAGAGCCAGACCTACACCTCCCACCCCTCGCACCAGGTGTTCCTCCGTGAGTACGTGACGGACGACGCCGGCCGTCCCGTTGCCACCGGCAAGCTGCTCGGCGGCCCCGCCGGACCGACCGCAGGAGGCATGGCCACGTGGGCAACCACCAAGGTGCAGGCCTTCGAGAAGCTCGGCATCCGGCTTGAGGACAAGGATGTCCTCAACGTCCCGATGATCAAGTCTGACCTGTACGGCAACTTCGTCCCCGGTCCGGAACGCGGCCTTCCCGTGTTCATGACGGCCAGCGGCGAGGTTGAGGCGAACCCCGCCGACAACGGCGGAACGGGAACGCTCGTTCCTGCCGATGTGCACTACTTCAACACCCCGTTCCTGACGGACATTGCGCACAACGCCGACCCGTCAAAGAAGGACCATGACCACAACCCCGGGACTCCGGCTGTGGCCCCGACCAAGGACGCGGACACCACCGCCTCGGCCGATTTCGCCAGCCAGGCACCCGGCACCTACGACGATGAGATGCTCGATGCGCACTTCATCGCCGGCGACGGCCGCGTCAACGAGAACATCGGCCTGACCGCCATTCACCAGGTGTTCCACTCCGAGCACGACCGCCTGGTCGACGACATCAAGACCACGCTGGCCAAGCCGGAGAATGCCGCGCTTCTGGGCGACTACCAGGCTGTCGGCGACGCGACGTTCAACTACGGTGAGCGCCTCTTCCAGGCGGCCCGCTTCGTGACCGAGATGGAGTACCAGCACCTGGTCTTCGAAGAATTCGCGCGCAAGATCCAGCCTCTGATCAACCCGTTCCAGCCGTTTGCCTTCACGCAGACGGAAATCAACCCGGCCATCAAGGCCGAATTCGCCCACGCCGTCTACCGGTTCGGCCACTCCATGCTGACCGAGACCATCTCGCGCCGGAACGAAGACAAGCCCGGCCCCGACGCCGCCTACGGAACGTCCGACGACATCCGGGGCTCCGAAAACGACATCTCACTGCTCGAAGGATTCCTCAACCCGCCGGCCTACACCGACGGCGGCGCCGAGGGTGAGCTGACGTCGGAACAGGCAGCGGGCAGCATCATCATGGGCATGTCCGACCAGGCCGGCAACGAACTGGACGAATTCGTCACGGACACGCTCCGGAACAACCTGCTGGGACTTCCCCTTGACCTTGCCACTATCAACATGACGCGGGCCAGGTCTGAGGGCATCCCGACGCTCAACGAATTCCGCAAGGACCTCCACGCTGAGACCAATGACGGCCAGCTCAAGCCCTACACGAACTGGATCGACTTCGGTGAGAACCTCAAGCACCCTGAGTCGCTGATCAACTTCGTGGCGGCCTACGGCAAGCACCCCACGATCCTCAAGGATGCTGGACCGGATAAGGTACTGGACAACGCCGATGACAAACCCGCTTCGCTGAAGTCCCGCCGCGACGCTGCCCGTGCCATCGTCAACCCGGACGCCCTTGCCGGCGATGTTCCTCCGGCGGACGCCGCGGCGTTCATGAACAGTGACGGCGATACCTGGTCAGACCAGAACGGACACTCCCGGACCGGCCTCGACGACGTCGAACTGTGGGTCGGTGGCCTCGCGGAACGCACCAACATGTTCGGTGGCCTCCTGGGCAGCACGTTCAACCACGTCTTCGAGCAGCAGCTCACCGAGCTGCAGAACGGCGACCGGTTCTACTACCTGGCCCGCACCCCCGGCATGAACCTGCGGGCTCAGCTGGAAGGCAACTCATTTGCGGAACTCATGATGCGCAACACCAATGCGCAGGCCCTGAAGGCAGACGCCTTTGCCACGGCGGACTGCAAGTTCGAGCTGAAGAACCTTGCCGGCACCCGGGACGGGTTCACCACATTCGGCAACACCGTCGCTGACGACTCGGCCTCGGAGTGCAACGAAACCAAGGTTCTGATCCGCATGGCTGACGGCACCATCAAGTACCGGATGACCAACACCGTGGACCCTTCCGGCATCAACGGCCAGAGCGTCTTCAACGGAACCGTCAACCCTGACCGCGTCTACGGCGGCAACGATAACGACACGTTCTGGGGCGGCGAAGGCAACGACATCATCGAGGGCGGTGACGGGGCCGACGTCGGACTTGGCGGCGAAGGCAACGACATCATCACCGATATCGCCGGTGACGACGTCCACAAGGGCGGCCCGGGCAACGACGCCATCGATGCAGGCCCAGGCCTGGACATCATCATGGCCGGTGACGGCAAGGACTTCACCAACGGCGGACCCAACATCAACGAAACCTTCTCCGGCGAAGGCGATGACTTTGCAATCGCCGGCCAGGGCGAAGACGCTGTCTTCGGCGACGGTGGCAGTGACTGGATGGAGGGCGGAGACGAGCCCGACCTCCTGATGGGTGACTCCAGCAACCTGTTCTTCCTGGACGACTCGCAGAAGCCGGGCCACGACGTCCAGGCAGGCCAGGGCGGTGACGATGACTACGACATGGAAGGTGGCGACGACATCGGCCTCGCAGGTCCCGGCATCGAGAAGGTTGCCGGCGGCTCCGGCTATGACTGGGAGATCGGCATTGCCGATCCGCAGCCGCAGGATGCCGACCTGGATCTGCAGATCCTGCCGCTGGACATCCTCCAGACGGGCGTCCGCGACCGCTACAACGAAGTCGAGGCCCTCTCCGGAGGCCCCTTCGACGACAAACTCCGCGGTGACGACGTGGTTCCCGCTGACATCGGCGGCGCCGGCTTCATCGGCTGCAACGTCCTTGATGAGCACGGTGTGAACCGCATCGCCGGCCTCAATGAGCTGATCCCGGCAGAAGCGCGGACAACCCCCATCGCCGATGTGATTGCCGCTTCGGCCTCGAAGGACTGCCCGCTTCTGGACAAGTCCGAGAACGCGATGGCCTGGGGCGACGGCAACGTCCTCCTCGGCGGCGGCGGCAACGACATTATCGAAGGCCGTGGAGGCAACGACATCATCGACGGTGACCGTTACCTGAACGTTCGGCTGAGCGTCAAGAACGACGCCGGCGAAGTGATCGGCAGCGCCACGGGCATGACCACGCAGTACCTGAAGAACGAGGCCGGTGCCCTGACCGGAGCGACCCTCCAGGCGGACGTGTTCGCCGGCAAGGTCGACCCGGGCAACATCGAGGTGGTGCGGGAACTCCTCTCCACCAGCGGTGGCACCGACAAGGCCGTGTTCTCCGATATCGAGGCGAACTACACCGTCGACGTCAACGAAGAGACCGGGGTGACCACGGTGACCCACAACAACGCCGGCCCCGATGGAACGGACACCCTCCGGAACATCGAAACGCTGATCTTCGCCGACTCGGTCGCGCCCAGCGCACCCACCGGTGTGACGGCCGTGACCGGCAACGCTTCGGCAACCGTGAACTTCACGGCTGCTGTGGCCGGCGGGATCACGGACGAGTTCTCCATCAAGGTTGTCAATGTGGCTACCGGAGAGCAGGTCGGTGCACTTCGCACAGCACCAGGCGATGCCAACAGCCTGGTTGTCACCGGGCTGGCCAACGGAGTGCAGGTCCGCTTCGAGGTCACGGCTAAGAACGTCCACGGCTCCAGCCCGGCTGCAGTGTCCAACGCGGTCACTCCCGTCATGCCGGTGCTGGTGACTGCGGCCCCGACCATTACGGGAGCCTCTGTAGTCGGAGGCCTGCTGAGGGCCAACACCGGAGTCTGGGGACCGGCGCCGGTCACGTTCAGCTACCAGTGGTTCGCGGACGGCACTGCCATCGGCGGGGCTACGGCGGACACGTACACCCTGAGGGCCGGCGACGCCGGCAAGGCAATCACCGTCAGGGTCACCGGGTCGAAGGACGGGTACGCCACGGCATCCCAGACCTCGACGGCGGTAACGGCAGCCAACGTTGTGGGCCTCCTGACAGCGCTGCGTGACTTCAACGGTGACGGCAACGCGGACCTGCTGGCCAGGGACTCGAGCGGAGTGCTCTGGACCTACATGGGCAACGCATCGGGAGCATTCCCGACGCGGGTCCGGGTTGGCGGCGGCTGGGGTGTCATGAATACCATCAGCGCCTCCGGTGACGTGAACGGTGACGGCAGGGCTGACCTGATCGCCAGGGATACGAGCGGTGTGCTGTGGTCCTACCTGGGCAACGGCGCCGGAATCTTCCCGAACCGGATCCGGGTCGGCGGCGGCTGGGGTGTCATGAATGCCATCAGCGCCTCCGGTGACGTGAATGGTGACGGCAGGGCTGACCTGATCGCCAGGGATACGAGCGGTGTGCTGTGGTCCTACCTGGGCAACGGTGCCGGAATCTTCCCGAACCGGATCCGGGTCGGCGGCGGCTGGGGCGGCATGAATGCCATCAGTTCCTCGCGCGACCTGAACGGTGACGGCAGGGCTGACCTGCTGGCCAGGGACACGAGCGGCGTGCTGTGGTCCTACCTGGGCAGCGGTGCCGGAACCTTCCCGAACCGGATCCGCGCAGGCGCCGGCTGGAACACCATGACGGCAATCAGCGGTGCCGGTGACCTGAACGGTGACGGCAGGGCTGACCTGGTCGCCAGGGACTCGGGCGGCACGCTCTGGACCTACCTGGGCAACGGTGCCGGAATCTTCCCGACGAGGGTCTCGGCAGGCACGGGCTGGAACATCATGAACGCCATCAGCTAGTCCGTTTCCCAGCAGCCTCCCGGACCCGGACGGGCCGGGAGGCTGCTCCACCCCAGTATCAGCCTTCAGCGCTGATACAGGCCCATACCACCACGTCCGGACCTTCCACCACACCGCGCAGCCGCAGCGCGGGGGAGGTCCGGGCGTGGTTTTGTGCCGTCGAACACCATTCCAGTCTCATTATTTGGGACAAATGCAGCCGTCCATTGGCTGGACTCTATTATTGCTAGGTCTGTTTCCAACCCCGATCAGGATTGTGGACTACCTATGAATCTTTTCCGGACCAAATCCATCGAGCAGTCAATTGCCGACGCCGATGAGCCCGGACGCCAGCTGAAGCGTTCATTGAGCACGTGGGACCTCATGATCATGGGCGTCGCCGTAGCAGTGGGCGCCGGCATCTTCTCCGTGGGTGCCAAGGCCGCAGCCAACTTCGCCGGCCCCGCTGTCACCGTGTCCTTTGCGGTGGCTGCCATCACCTGTGCCCTTGCCATCATGTGCTACGCGGAATTCGCCACTGCCATCCCCGTGGCCGGCTCCGCCTACGTGTTCACCTACGCCACGATGGGCGAGGTTCTTGCGTGGGTCATCGGCTGGAACCTGATCCTTGAGCTGTTCACCGCTGCTGCCGTGATTGCCAAATACTGGGGCATCTACCTCAGCAAGGTCTTCGCTCTCATGGGCGTGGAGATCCCGCCCGCTGTCTCGCTCGGCGGCGTGGACCTGTACTGGGGCGCGTTCCTCATCGTCGCCGTCTTCACCGTACTGCTGGTGCTGGGAACGAAACTGTCCGCCCGGGTGGGCAACATCTTCACGCTGATCAAGATCGGCGTCGTCATCTTCGTGATCGTTGTGGGCTTCAGCTACGTCAAGTTCTCCAACTACGCCCCGTTCGTTCCGGCCTCTGAACCCACAGCGGGCACCGGGGCAGCGGATGTCATGAAGCAGTCCTTCTTCGGCTTCCTCACCGGTGCCGCCCCCGCCCAGTATGGAACGCTGGGCATCTTCGCCGGAGCAGCACTGGTGTTCTTCGCTTTCATCGGCTTTGACGTGGTGGCGACCTCCGCGGAAGAGGTCAAGAACCCGCAAAAGACCCTGCCGCGCGGCATCTTCGGCGGCCTTGCCCTCGTCACGCTGCTGTACATCCTGGTATCCCTCGCCCTCACGGGAATGGTCTCCTACAAGCAGCTGGCCGAGGTCGAGAACCCGACGCTCACCACCGCCTTCGAAGCCGTCGGGAACACCGATGCCGCCAAGATCATCGCATTCGGCTCCCTGGTGGGCCTGACCACGGTGATCATGGTGCTGCTGATGGGCCTCTCCCGCGTGGTCCTGGCCATGAGCCGCGACGGGCTGCTTCCGCGGTCCCTGTCCAAGACCAGCGAGAAGCGTTCGACGCCGGCACGGCTCCAGATCATCTGCGGCGCCGCGGTGGCCCTCGTGGCAGGCCTGACGAACGTTGATCTGCTCGAGGAAATGATCAACATCGGCACGCTCTCCGCATTCGTGATGGTCAGCCTGGGGATCCTGGTGCTGCGTAAGAAGCGGCCGGATCTCAAGCCTGCGTTCCGGGTGCCGTTCGGCAAGGTCCTGCCGATCCTGTCTGCGGTGCTGTGCCTGTATCTCATGACCAACCTGGCCGTGGAGACGTGGATCTTCTTCGCCATCTGGCTCGCGGTGGGCCTGGGCATTTACTTTGCCTACGGCCAGCGCCACTCCCGGCTCAACGAAAAGTTCGCCGGAGCGAAGGCCGCCGTGAACGGCGGCCCGGCCCGGAGCTCGGACGACGACCTGGACGACGACGAGGACGCCCTGACGAAGGTCTGACCCGCTGCTGGACTGGCGTTGGACGGCCGGCGTGGGGACAGCTTAGGCGTACCGTGCCCCGCGCCCCCAGGGTGCCTCTTCCAACCGTTGGGTCCGAGTCGTCGGACAGCGGTCCGATCTGCCAAACGCCCCGAGCGGTACGGTTGACTTGTGAACGCCACTATCGATCACCTGGTCATCGCCGCCGATTCCCTGGAACAGGGCGCTGCCTGGTGCGCGGCAACGTTCGGCATTCAGCCCTCCGGCGGTGGCAAACACCCGTTGATGGGTACTCACAACCGAGTGATGGCCATCAGCAGCGAGAGTTTCCCCGACTGCTACCTCGAGGTGATCGCGATCGATCCCGAGGCGCCGGCGCCGGGGAGGCCGCGCTGGTTTGGGCTCGACCACCCCGAAGTGCGTGAGGCTGTCCGCGAATCCCCTCGGCTGGTGCACGCAGTGGCGCGCACGCGCAAGATTGAGACGCTGCGGCGGGAACTTGCCAACTTCGCCCTCGACCCTGGCGAGTTGGTGGCAGCGCAGCGCGACACGCCTGACGGACTGTTGAAGTGGCGAATCACCATCCGCGACGACGGCCGCGCCGAATGTGCAGGCGCGCTGCCCAGCTTGATCGAATGGGAAGGGCAACATCCGTGTGCCCACATGCCCCTCAGCGATGTGGCGCTGCAGGGGCTGGTGCTGCGCGGCGTTCCCGCCCAGGCGGTCGACGTGCTGAAGCTTCCGGCCGTTCAGGCGAGCCCGGTCGACGCTGTGCAGAACGCGCCGCTCACCGCGGCGCTGGAATCGCCGCGTGGCCGTGTTGTGCTCGATGCATGGCACTTCGGGGGCTGAACAGCGCTGAAGCCGGCATGCTGGAGCGGAGACCTGTCCTAGGGCGCGGCGTGCCGTCCGACCCAGTCCACCAGCGGCCGCAGCTGCTCCCACAGCCGGGCGATCTCGGCCTCCGCTGCAGGTGAAGGAAGCCATTCCGGCTGGCCCAGAGCCACACTCGCGGCGAGCGACTTGTGTTTCAGGAGCTCCCCGCGGGGATGGTCCCGGGCGTAACCCCGGGGCACCGTCTTGAGCTTCTCTCCCTCGATGTGGAACCCGGCCATGGCTATGGAATCGACGATGTGTTGCAGCTGTTCCCCGGTGCCGGCGGCGTCCACGGCATTCCGGTACCGCGCCAGCTGGGCGGGGGAGTGGGAATGGTAGCCTCCGCCCACGAGCAGGCCGTCAGCGCTGAGCTGCAGGTAGTAGCCGACGCCTTCCTGGTATGACGCGAACGCGCCCTGGGCTGTCTTGTACGGGGACTTGTCCTGCGAGAACCGGATGTCCCGGTGCGGGCGGAAGATCTTGCCGGGCCCGAACCGGGGCTCAAGCCGGGCCAGGAGCGTGGTGAGCGGCTCCTTGACGGACGCCGCATACACCTCCTCATGGGCGTGCCACCATTCCCTGGTGTTGTTCTGTTCCAGCTCCTCGTAGAATTCCGCGGCAGCAGCGGGAATGCCGTCAAATGTGCTCATGATTGAAGAGTAGGGACGGTGCGCACCGCTGCCCACCCCCGCCGCAGGCTATGTGGACAGCGCAGGCTATGTGGACAACCGTGGAGAAGACAAAGAACCCCGCCGCGGCAGTGTGAGTGCCGGGGCGGGGTTCTTTTCAGCCGGTAGTGGCTTGTTAGCCGATCTTGTTGGCTGCCTCTGCGTCGGAGAGGGGTGCTGCGCCGAGGTTGGCGCGGAGTTTGGCGCCGAGTTCGGCGTCGACGTTGGTCCAGTACTGGATGGCGCGTTCCTTGATGCCGGGGCTCTTCACGCCGCCCACGGCGCCGGTGATGGTGTCCAGCAGGCGGGCCTTGGCGGCGTCGTCGTAGACCTCGCGGTAGAGGGTGCCGGCCTGGACGAAGTCGCCGTCCTCGGCGTGCAGGGAGTGCGCGGCGAGGGTCAGTTCGCCGTCGTTCTCCCAGCCGCCGGCCGGGTTCTGCGGCTCGATGGCTGCCGGGCCGCCGAGGGTGTTCGGGGCGTAGACCGGAACGGACGGGGCGTTGAAGAGGTAGCGTCCGGCGCCGTCCTGGCTGTAGTTGTTGACCTGGCTCTTGGGCTGGTTCACCGGGATCTGGGCGTGGTTGGT